>JANPLG010000295.1:0-8584 GCA_031426395.1 Actinomycetes bacterium | reverse complement strand
CTCCCGAGTCAAGGATCGCGTCAATGGCGGCGATGCCCTCGATCCGGATCGCACGAGCAATGTCGCCGGCGGGGTCCGAGATGAGGGTGCCGCGATGCGGGGTGGAGAGCGTGGTGACGTGAACGGTGCGGTTCCGGATGAAGTCGGCGCGAGTCCGCTGCTGCGCCGTCAGGGTGTTGCCGAACAGGTCCGCGCCCGTGGGGTTGGCCAGGATGGCGCGGGCGACCACCCCACCAAAGCTGTGTCCCACCAGGTAGATCTGGGGCTGACGATCCGCCGCCAGATGCCCAAACACCGAGAGGTAGGTGAGGTAGATCTGGTCGATGGCGTCGCCGGTTTGCGGTATCAGGTGCTTGGACCCGTCCCGGTAGGTCACCATCACCGAGGTGGTCGGGTTGTTGTTTGGCCCGCCCATAAACCGGACGTAGGTCTTGATCTCCGCCTGGTTGGTCTCGATGGAGGTGAGATCCCCCGTGACGACCGCCAGGGGAAACACCACCGGCGCCAGTTCCCGCGACGCGGTCCGCTGGTAGGCAATCGGGTCCCAGTTCAGATAGGGGCTGGTCTTCAGCCGGAGAAAGTAGCTTGAGACGCTGCCCTGAGGATTGGAACTGGGGCTCTGCTGGGGGATGATGGAGCGAAAGGTAGCCTGCCCCGTATAGCCCATGATTCCCTGGATCAGGTTCATGCCCCAGTAGTGGCGGGGATGGAGGCTTGTTCCTATGCCCTCTTCCCGTGCCTGGTCAGGCTCCGGGGTCACGCCGTGCAGCAGCACCACCACGCGTGGGCGGTTGGCGTTCATGGTGATGTTGGGCACCGTGGGCATGCCGAACGGGTCTACTTGCGCCTGACCGGCGGAGGCGGTGAGTCCACCGGCGGCTACCATTGCCGCGATGACCAGTCGAGCGAGGCGGGTTCTCCCCGGAGTCGCAGTACTCGAACCAAACGTCCCTAGGCGCATGATTGGTGAAGCCTCCAGCTTCTTGGCTGAGCAAGCTAACGTGCCCATCCAATCTTTAGGATTTACCAGTTCAGCGGCTGCTTTTCAAGCGCCTTGCAGGTTGAGCAAGGGCATCGTGTTCGAGACCTCTACAAATCACCCGGATTTGGTACAGTTGCGGAAATCGGTCGCGGATGGGTGCCGGCACCCGTTAGGGAGGTGCTTCCGAGGGACTCTGGCGTAGGCCGGGCTCAGTGCTCGTCGCCGTCGTAGATCCACATGGGGACGGTGTCGCTGGCCCGCTGGAAGCCGCACTTCTCGTAGAACGCCGTGGCGCAGCGGTCGGAGACGAGGATCTGCATGTGGAAGCCGCGATACTTCTCCATCAGCCGCCGCATGATCTCCCGCCCAATGCCCTGCCCCTGGTAGGCGGGATGGACCAGCAGGTGGGGGAAGTAGACCACTAGGTGCCCGTCCGAGAGGGCGTTGCCCAGGCCGAACAGGGTGTCCTTGTCCCACGCGGTCACCAGCCCGTGGGAGTTGCGCAGGGCGGCGAATAGGAGGTCCGGCTTCTCCGCAGTGGACCAGCCGTTGGCACGGTAGAGCGCGACCAGGGCATCCAGAGGTAAGGCTCTCCGCCTCACGGAAGTTGATGATCATCCTGCGGCTGCTTCTGTTCGGCCATGACGGGTGAGGACTGGATCAGAGCTGCCGAAGGAGTCGATCGTACTCGGCGTGCGACCCGATCCAGAACCACACTACTTCATCACCACCTCTGATCCCTACGGCTCGGTAGTGCATCCCAACCCGTGCGGAGTAGATCGGCTGGGTGTTGTGCACGCACCGGAAGCGCAGACTGGGTGGAATGGGTCCTGCTCGAACAAGCAGTAGTCGGCCCGCGCCTGCTCCTTTACCCGGGCGGGGAGACGTGAGTTCGCGTCCCAGAAGCTGTCGAGGGTCCGGGACTTCATTCGGGGAAGAGCAAAGGACGCGACTCTCCGGCGCGGTGCTCCGCCAGGGCGCGTTGAGCCAGCTTAGCGATTTGGTCCTGGTTGGCTGCCAACGCCTCATCCCATCGACGTTCGTCGTCTAGCTCATCCAAAATGAGGGCCGCGATGGCGTCCTGCTCGGTCTTCGGCAGGGTTTCCACCCGACGCATTGCCTGTTCCAGCAGCGCAGTCATCGGTGTACCTCCTGTTCCAGATCTACTGTGAGGCCGGCAGGATCTCCATCCGCGAGTCGCTCCTGCTGCCTGGCGATATATTCAAGAATGCGGGGCAGGTCACTGGCTCTGAAGGAGAACGCGCCGAACCCTTCCTGCCAGTAGCCGGAGCCAGGGTCGATTCGGTTCAACTCGCGTGAAGCAACACCCTTGATCTGCCCAATCACCTCGCTGACCGCCAGCGTGGGCGGGATCTCCAGCGCAAGATGGACGTGATTCTCGACCGCGTTCACTCCGTGGAGCCGGCACCCCATCCGACGGCACTTCTCCGTGATTACGTCGCGGAGGTGCGCTTGGAGCGAGGCGTCCAGCATCGGCCGACGCTGGTGGGTGCTCCAGACCACGTGGTAATAGAGGCGGCAAAGGGTGTGGGACATAGCGTATCCGGCAGCTGCTGCTTGTTTCTCAACCCTTCTCCGTGCAAGGTGCCCTGTCCTACGGAACCCGTAAGCTGCTGCAAATCTCCACACCCGGCCGTGAACGGACCGGGCTGCCCTCTTGGGAAGGGCGCTGAAGCACCCTGCTCACAGTCGGCCGCACCACCGACCGTTATGAGGACGAGGCTCCGGGCCAATCAGCCGGGTTCACCCGGCTTCCCGACCGTCAGCCCGGTCGTTCACGGCCGGGTGTCGAGTCTAGGCGACGCCACCGGTAGGAAGGCGTTCCCGCAGGAAGCGGAGATGAGCACGCAGCGGTCCTACAGCGGCATCCGGCACCAGGGGTAAGGTTACCTGCTCGGTGGGAGTCCCTTGGAACTGACGCAAGCAATCGATCACGGTGTAGCCCACGAGTTGATCCGTTTCCGCATCCAGCCGTAGCACAATCCCTTCTCATGGTTCAACGCCGACAACGTGGTCGGGCTGCCGAGACCAGACGGAGAAGGTATCCTGAGCGGCATCGTAATGGGTGTTCAGGGCAACTTCAGTCACAGGATACTTCCAACCGAAGCTAGACCACCTGTGGCTTCCGAATCTCATCCACGGTCAGTTCAAGTGCCTTGCCATATCGGTGGTCGATTGGCATTACGTCCAGTACCTTCGTTGTCGGATTCCAACCGGACAGTAGGCCCAACCAACTGTAAGTCCCATCAAGACCATCCCATTCAACTCCGATCACTGGCCCACCACTCATGCCCTTGATCGAAGTGACTCCCGGCAAGATACACTCCATATCGGAGACAATTCGAAAGAAGTGGCGTCCGAACGCCTTGCTTTTTGCCTCCATCGAGACAATTGTGTCGTCTGCCGATTCGATCTGAATCAGGCTTACATCCTTACGCAATTCAGCAGGAACGGCTCCAGTCTTCACCGTCTCTTGTGGCACGCCAAGTAGGCAGAATTCGTCATAGCCTTCCGCCGAGATTTGCCAATCGTCGGTAGTAAAGGGCACGATTCCATTCTGGCGCATCGCTAACGTGTATCCGTATCGAAGATGGACAAAGCCATAATCTACACCAATACCTTCTTCGAAGTACTTGGCCTTATGCGCCCCCCGAAAGTCAAAGGGGCCGACCTTATCCCATTTGGCTTCGCTATTGGCCGTGTCATCAATGTGCCAGTCCCTGAACTCCCACCCTTCTTCGGTCTTTTCCTCGACATACCGCAGACAGTGACCAGCAGTCGCAAAGAACCATTCGCCGTCAACCTCAACCACCGCCCCCGATATCCCCCAAGGGAAGTGATCCCTATGTCCCGGAACGCGAATGTAGCATTGAAGGTGAATGAAATGGCGTGCAAGCCACCCCACGGCATCGAATTGATCGCCCCTCTTAAACGGTAGCGCAGGCATTTGCCGGCTCTCTTTCCAATTAACTCCCGTTCGGTTGTTGCTTCTACTCCACCCACACGCTCCCACCCACACGTCCTGCCACCGCGCTGACCTCCTGGATCAGCTTGGGGTTAATGTCCACGCGCAGGCCGGCCAGGACCTTCTCCTCCTGACCCTGGTGGTCGATGTGGAACAGCAGGCGGGCGCTGCCGGGGTTGGCGGCGAAGAGCTGGCGGAGGACCAGCAATTCATTGCGGCGGGCGGCGCGGAGGCGCACGTGGACGCTGGGGATCTGGATCACCTGCCGCGTCTCAATCGGGGTGACCTCCTCGCCTTGGACCTCCACCGTGGCGGGGGTGTCGTCATCCTCCACAATGCGGTCGCGGACGCTGGCGCGGCCCTTGACCACCACAATGCGGTCTTTCTCCAGGTGCTGCTTGCACTTCTCGTACGCCTTGGGGAAGAAGACCACTGTCATCGGGCCGGTCATATCCTCCAGGAGGATGTTGGCCATGGTGTCGTTCTTCTTCGTGAGGCGGATGGTGACCTGGTTGATGATCCCGCCGACCGTCACCTCTTCCCGGTCCTTCTTCTCCGGTAGCTCCGCCGCCAGGACGCTGGTCGCGTTGCGGAGGGCGCGGCTGGCATCCTTGAGCGGGTGGTCGCTGACGTAGACGCCCAGGAGGTCGCGCTCCATTGCCATCAACTCCTGCTTGCCGAACTCCAGCGCGTGGGGCAGGGTGATGGTGAGGGAGCTGAGGTCGTCCTCATCCTCCTCCGCCCCGCCGCCGAAGAGGCTCGTCTGCCCCAGGCCCGCCGACTTCCGCGCCGAGGAGGCCGCGCCCATCGCGGGTTCCAGCGCCGCCAGGAACTGCGCGCGGTGGCCGGGAAGACCGTCCAGCGCGCCCGCTTTGATCAGGCACTCCAGGGCGGTCTTGTTGACGGAGATCCCCTCGGCGGCACCGCAGACGCGCCGGATGAAGTCACCGAAGTCCGCGAACTTACCGCCCTCGGCACGCGCCTTCAGGATCGCCTCGATGCAGGGGCGTCCGACCGACTTCACCAGTTCCAGCCCCATGCGGATGGCGGGCTTCGCGCCTTCCTTCTCCGGTAGCTCGACCGTGAACTCCGCCTCGCTGACGTTGACGCTGGGGGCCAGTAGCTCGATGCCCATGCGGCGGACATCGTTGATGTAGAGCGCCAGCTTGTCCTTCTTGTCCACGATAGACGAGAGGTTGGTGGCCATGAACTCCGCAGGGAAGTTCGCCTTCAGGTAAGCGGTGTGGTAGCTGAGGATAGCGTAGGCGGCGCTGTGGTTCAGGTTAAAGCCATACGACGCAAAGTTATACATCACGTCGTAGATCTGCTCGGCCACGCGCTGCTCGACGCCCTTCGCGGTGGCGCCGCTGATGAACACCGGCTTCAGCTTCTCCATCACCGCGCCCAGCTTCTTGGACATCGCCTTCATGGCCGCTTCGGCCTGTCCGGCGGAGAAGTCCGCAAGCGCCATGGTGATCTGCATCACCTGTTCCTGGTAAAGGATGATCCCGTAAGAGTTGTTCAGGATCGGCTCCAGCAGGGGGTGGAGGTAGGCGATCTCGCTGAGGCCGTGCTTCCGCTTGACGAACTCGTCAGCCATACCGCTCTGGAGCGGCCCCGGCCGGTAGAGCGCCACTAGAGCGATCAGGTCCTCCAGGCGGTCCGGCTTCAGATTCCGCAGCAGCTTCTGCATGCCGCCCGACTCGAACTGGAAGACGCCGATCGACTCACCCTGCTGCAGGAGGTGGTATGCCTTGGGGTCCTCGAGGGGCACGTCCTTGAGGACCACGTCGATTCCGTAGGTCTTCTTGACCAGCCGCAGGCACTTGTCCACCACGGTGAGGTTGCGGAGGCCCAGGAAGTCCATCTTCACCAGGCCGACCCGTTCCGCGTCCGCCATCTCGTACTGGATGGCGACGCCGTCCTCGCCCACGCGCATCACCGGGGCGTACTCCATCACCGGTTCCTTGGTGATGACCACGCCCGCTGCGTGGACGCTGGCGTGCCGGTAGAGGCCTTCGACACTCCTGGCAGTGTCGATCAGCTTCTTGGCGCGGTCGTCCTCCTCATACAGCTTCTTCAGCTCCGGGATGGTGAGCAGGCTGTTGTCCAGCTTTGTCCCTGGGACGGTGGGGATCAGCTTGGCGATGCGGTCCACCTCCGGCAAGGTGTACTCCAGCGCGCGGCCGGCATCGCGGACGGCGGCCTTGGCGGCCATCGTTCCGAAGGCGACGATCTGGGCCACGTGGTCCGCGCCGTACTTGTCGCGGCAGTACTGGATCACCTCGTCGCGCCGGTCGTCCGCGAAGTCGAGGTCGATATCGGGCATCGACTTCCGCTCCCGGTTGAGGAAGCGCTCGAAGAGGAGGTTGTACTTCAGCGGCTCGATGACTGTGAGGCCGAGGAGAAAGGAGACAACCGAGCCGGCCGCTGAGCCTCTGGCCTGGGACATGATCCCCCGGCTCCGTGCGAAGCGGACGAAGTCCTGGACAATCAGGAAGTAGGCGGAGTAGCCCTTGGTCTTGATGACGTCCAGCTCATAGACCAGCCGGTCTTCCAACTGCTGGGTATGCGCGGAGTACTTCTCCGGGATGGCGTTCCGGCAAAGCTCCTCAAGGTAGCTCTCGAAGGTGTGGCCGGCGGGCACCTCGCAGTGCGGCAGGTGCGTCTGGGTGAAGTCGAACTGGAAGTTGCAGCGGTCGGCGATCTGCAGCGTGTTGGACAGCGCCTCAGGCCACTCCCCGAAGACCTGGCCCATCTCCTCCGGGCTGCGGAGGTAGAAGTTCGGCGGCCCGTAGCGCAGCCGCTTCGGGTTGTTCATGGTCACGCCGGTCTGGATGCAGAGCAGCACCTCATGCGGGTCGGCGTCTTCCTTGCGGAGGTAGTGGACGTCGTTGCTGCAGATGACCGGGAGACCCAGCTCCTTGGAGATGCGGACTAGCTCCGGGTTGACGAACTTCTGCTCCTCCAGCCCGTGGTTCTGCAGCTCCATGAAGAAGTGGTCCGGCCCGTAGATCTCCTTCAGCTTGGAAGCGCGGTAACGCGCCTCCTTCAGATCGTTCTTGAGAACCGCGTTGCAGACCTCACCCCCCAGGCAGGCGCTGGTGGCGATCAGCCCCTCGCGGTACTCCTGGAGCAGCTCGTGGTCCACGCGCGGCTTGTAGTAGTAGCCCTCCAGGTAGCCCCGGCTCACCAGCTTGATCAGGTTCTTGTAGCCGACCTCGTTCTTGGCGAGGAGCAGCATGTGGTGGTAGTTCTCGTCTCCCTTCGCCTTGTCGCCGCGCACGTGCCGGCCCTTCGGCGCCACGTACACCTCGCAGCCGATGATCGGCTTCACCCCGGCGGAGGTGCAGTTCTCGTAGAACTGCACCACGTTGTACATCACGCCGTGATCGGTGATGGCGATGGCGGGCAAGCCGAAGTTGGCGGCCTGCTTGGCCATGTCTTTGGAGCGGCACATGCCGTCCAGGAGGCTACCCTCGGTGTGGCAATGGAGGTGGACGAAGGACATCAGAAGTTTTCAGGGTTCAGGGTTCAGGGTTCAGGGCGCAGGGTTCAGGGTTCAGGGTTCAGGGTTCAGGGTTCAGTCTTAGGTCGGGGAGCCAGCTTTGCTTGGCCCGACTGGACCTCTAATGCCGGTGGGAACAGCCGTAGGGGCCGTTTCGGGTAACGGGACGAGCGTGCCTGAAACGCCCTTTGTCGATTCTCGGCGGAGGAATGCGGCAACCCTCCATGCGTTCATCGGGATAGCTGTCGCGACCTGGGCGGGACGGCACCGCGACGAACAGCGGGCCGAACCCGACGGGCGAGGTCGATGTCGGGCGAAGGCCCCTCGCTCCATATGCTTGCCGGGACTGGACCCGACGCGGAGCAATTTGACGGGGATTGGCCCACGGCACCTCTCCCGTGTCGGGATGGGGAACAGCTCCCGTTGACTCACCCAGTTTAGCACACGAGCAGGCGACCGCCAACGGAATGAGTTCTTTAGTTTGCCCTGTAATGGATGGGTTCAAGCTCGCTCCTGGGGCCCCCACGACTGGCGATCATTCCGGGCGGAACATCCCGCGCACTCTGGCGTCCTGGCCGCCGCCCAAAGCCGCTTCCAGCACCATCGAGCTGTCGGAGTTGACGGGTGTCGGGATGTCGGGTAGTATTCTGTCGGACCTAACGTTGTCGGAATGGGCTGTCCGACGCTGTCGAAGCGGCCGCGCGGCGTTCCCGGCACCGCTCCGATGGTACGGTCGAAACTTCCGGCACCACTCCGCCGCCTCTCCGCTCGCTCCCGGACACCCTTCCGATGGCTGCTATACCCGCCCGTGCCGCCGCCTATACGCGAACAGGGATACTCAAGCGGTTCCTGGACCACCTCGCGGAGAGTCCCCCTGGCAAGGTGGACCCGCTTTACGCCTCGCAGCGCCTGGAGCTGAAGGGGGGCGACATCCGCGCGTTCCTGCAAAGCGTCCGGGTCCTCGGACTGGCGGAGGCATCTGGAATCCTGACAGAGCGGGGACGCCGAACGCGGGGCTTGAGCCAACGGGGCGCGGCGCTGCGGGAAGCCCTGGCGGAGGCCTACCCGGAGTTGGTGGCACAGTGGCAGACCGCGGGACCGATGACGC
>JANPLG010000294.1:0-7931 GCA_031426395.1 Actinomycetes bacterium | reverse complement strand
CCATCGGCAACGCAAACCCAGGCAGCACATCCTCGCCACGCAGCGTTCCCGCCTCGAGGACCACTTCGGCCCTGCCATCCAAATGGAAGACAGAGACAGTCCGCTGTTTCGGATAGAAGAGCCAGGCCAGTCGGACGCCAGCCTCAACGTAGTCTCGAACCTTCCCGGCAATCTCCTCGGCGCTGTCTCCCGGAGAGATGATCTCCACCACGAGATCGGGAGCTATTTGCCAATAGCCACTCTCGGGACGCGGGTGTGTCACGCGACGGGCCTCAACCACCAGCGCCAGATCCGGCGCCCGCACGGCATCGGGGTTCCGAGTGAGGATGAAGCCGGCGTTCGGATAGACGCGGAATCTGCCCGACCGCCTGCAGAACTGCTTGAGGTGATCGTGGATCTCCGACTCCACCGCAGCGTGGGTCAAGTTGACGGGGGAGATCTCCAGGACACACCCTTGCACAAGTTCGGCGCGAACTTCAGCCGCTTCATAGAGCCGGTAGAAGCTCTCCGCATCCATCCAAGCCTCTGCTAAAGAGGGTAAGCTGACCGCTGCTTCCACCATCTCGGTGCTCCAAGGGGGGAGCGGCACAGCCGTGCCGCTCCCCCATCCACTAATCCCCGATGTTCTCGAAGCGGGTGTTCAACTGCTGCTTCTGCTGCGTGTCCACCTGCTCCTCAACGCTGCGCTTCTCGCTGATCCAGCTCATCTTACCGCGCAGTTCCTGGCCCACCTGCTCAATTTGGTGCTGCTTGTCCCGGTTGCGCAGGGCGTTGAAGACCGGCCGGTTGACCTGGTTCTCCAGGATCCACTCGCGGGCGAACTGGCCGCTCTGGATCTCGTGGAGGATCTCCTTCATGGCCGCGCGGCTCTGGTCGTTGATCACCCGGTTGCCGCGGGTCAGGTCGCCGAACTCGGCCGTGTCGCTGATGCTGTACCGCATCCCGGCGATGCCGGCCTCGTACATCAGGTCGACAATGAGCTTCAGCTCGTGGAGGCACTCAAAGTAGGCGATCTCCGGCTGGTAGCCTGCTTCCACCAGGGTTTCGAAGCCGGCCTTGACCAGGGCGGTCGCGCCGCCGCAGAGGACCGTCTGCTCACCGAAGAGGTCGGTCTCGGTCTCTTCCTGGAAACTGGTCTCCAGCACTCCGGCGCGCCCGCCGCCCACGCCGGAAGCATAGGCGAGGGCGAGGGCCCGCGCGTCACCCGTGGCGTCCTGGTGGATGGCGATCAGGCAGGGAACCCCGCTGCCTTCCGTGAAGACGCGGCGCACCAGGTGCCCCGGTCCCTTCGGCGCGATCATGATCACGTCGACATCCTTCGGCGGGACAATCTGGCCGAAGTGGATGTTGAAGCCATGCGCGAACGCCAGCGCCTTGCCCGGCTTCAGGTAGGGCTCGATCTGCTCCTTGTACAGCTTGGCCTGGAACTCATCGTTGACCAGGACCATGATCAGGTCCGCCTGGCGGACCGCTTCGTCCACGTTCACCACCGGCAGGCCGTCCGCCACCGCCTTGTCCCAGCTCTTGCCGGCCCGGAGTCCGACGCGCACATCCGCGCCGCTCTCCTTCAAGTTCAGCGCGTGCGCATGCCCCTGGCTGCCGTAGCCGATGACGGCGACCTTTCGCTTGGCTAGCACGCTGAAATCGGCATCGGCGTCGTAGTAGATCTTTGCCACGTTGCTATTCTCCTTAATTCGTGGGGATGGGGTTGAACCGCCAAGACGCCAGGGGCGCCAGGGGGAAATCTAGGGGGTAGTTCGTTCTCTTTGACACAGAGGGACACAGAGGGGAAGGAAAGGACACAGATTGGAAGGGCTCGGGCTGGGACGACTGACTCGCGTCCGGTCACCACAGTCAGACGCCCTGTGCTGCCGCCGACTTCTTACTCCGTCACTTGGCGCTCTTGGCGGCTTGGCGGTTGATCTAACTCCTCTGGCCAAAAGCGCCGGCCGAGGAGGCCACCGGCTACGCCGACGGCGAGGAACAGGACGAGGTTGAGGAGCAGGGCAGCGACGCTATCCAGCCCCAGCGCATCTTCAATGGCGTTGTAGACCACCCACATCGGGTAGCCGGGGATCAGGGCCGCTGCGAAGATGGCGGCCTTCCGGCTGGCGGCACTTCCGCTCCGGCGCACCGCGAGCACCAGGCCAAACGTCGCCACGACGCCGACCCCCATCAGGATGGCGAGGGCGAGGCCGACGTGGCTGGGGTCCACGATCTCCCGGGTGCCGTCCATCGTCAGTCCGCTCCGCGCATTTCCGTGGTGGCTCGCGCGCCGCGGGTGAGCACGATCTTCCCGGTGCGGACCAGCTCCTTGATGCCATAGGGCTGCAGGAGCGCCTGAAATGCATCGATCTTGTCAACCGGGCCGGTGGCCTCCATCGTCAGAGTGCGCTCGCTGACATCAATGATCTTGCCGCGGAAGATGTCGCAGATCTGCATCAGTTCCGCGCGCTTTTCGCTGGTGGCGGTCACCTTGATCAGCGCCAGCTCTCGCTCTACGGCCGCAGTGTTGGCGTAGTCGTAGACCTTGATAACCTCAATCAACTTGTGGAGCTGCTTTTGGATCTGGTCCAGGACTCGGTCGTCGCCGCCGACCACGATGGTCATGCGGGAGACCCCAGGGTCCTCGGTGATGCTGACGGCCAGAGACTCGATGTTGAATCCACGGCGCGAAAAGAGTCCAGCCACGCGGGCCAGGACGCCGGGAGTGTTCTCAACCAGTGCTGTGATGGTGTGCTGCACGTTGTTTGCTTCGCTTTGCTGCGCGTGAGTGGTGAGTAATGAGTGGTGAGTAGGAGGGTAGCAAGCAGCTACCCTGCGACTGCGAGGAACCCACCACTCACCAGTCGCTACTCACCACTCACCCTACTGGGACGCTAGCCCTTCACGGGGCCAAGCACCAGGTCGCTATAGCTCTTGCCGGAGGGGATCATCGGGTAGACGTTCTCTTGCTGGACCACCCGGATATCGATCACCACTGGAACGTTCTTGATCTGGTCACTCTGATCCAGGGCGTCCCGCATGTCTTCCGCCTTCGTCACGCGCATTCCGACGCACCCGTAGGCCTCGGCAAGCCGCACGAAGTCAGGATAGTCGCCCAGGTCCACGGCGCTGTACCGGTTCTGCCAGAAGAGCTGCTGCCACTGGCGCACCATGCCGAGGCTGCCGTTGTTGATGATGGCCACCTTGACGCAGACGCCTTCCGCAGCGGCGGTCATCAGCTCCTTGAGCGTCATCTGGAAGCTGCCGTCTCCCGTGATGAGCCAGACATCCTTATCCGGCCGGCCCAGCTTGGCGCCGATGGCGGCGGGAAGGCCGAAGCCCATGGTGCCGAGGCCTCCCGAGGTCACCCACTGACGCTCCTGGGTGTACTTGTAGTACTGGGCGGCCCACATCTGATGCTGGCCCACGTCCGTGGCGATGATCGCCTCACCACGCGTGTGCCGGTAGATCTCCTCGATGCACCACTGGGGCGAGATCTGGCCTTCCTGCTTCTCATAGGAGAAGGGGTACTTCTCGCGGTGGTCCATCAGGTCCGCCGTCCACTCGTTCTTGGGCCGGGGCTCCACATGCTTCAGCAGGTCCTGCAGCACCATCTTGGCGTCTCCCACGATGGGGATGTGCGCCGCGACGTTCTTGCTGATCTCCGCCGGGTCGATGTCGATGTGGATCACCTTGGCGTTGGGAGCGAACTTGGAGAGGTCGCCCGTCACGCGGTCGTCGAAGCGTGCGCCGACGGCGATCAGCAGGTCGCAGGCGTGGACGGCGTAGTTGCCGTACTCGGAGCCGTGCATCCCGAGCATGTGGAGCGAGAGCTCATGGGTCTCGGGAAAGGCACCCAGGCCCAGGAGCGTGGTGGTGACCATGATGTTGGTCCGCTCCGCCAGCTCGCGCAGTTCCTTGGCCGCGCCGGAATAGATCGCGCCGCCGCCAACGTAGAAGACCGGCCGCTTCGCCTGTCCGATCGCCTTGGCCGCCTTGATGATCTGCAGCGGATGGCCGCGGTAGGTCGGCTTGTAGGTGGGTAAGGTGACGTGGTTGACCGGCTTGTAATCGATCTCAGCGACCTGGCAGTCACGCGGGATATCGACCAGCACCGGGCCGGGGCGTCCGCTGGAGGCGATGTAGAACGCCTCCGCGATTGCTTCCGGGATCTCCGTCGCTTTCTTCACCAGCCGGTTGTGCTTGGTGATCGGCATAGTGATGCCGGTGATGTCCGCTTCCTGGAAGGCGTCCGTGCCGATGAGGTGGGTCGGGACCTGGCCGGTGATAGCTACGATCGGGACGTTGTCCATGTAGGCGTCCGCAATGGGCGTCACGAGGTTGGTGGCACCGGGGCCGGAGGTGGCGATGCAGACGCCGACCTTCCCAGTGACCTTGGCATAACCTTCCGCCATGTGCCCCGCGCCCTGCTCATGCCGGACGAGGATGTGGCGGATGTCTTCCTCTTCGTAGATGGCGTCGTAAAGCGGAATCACGGCTCCACCGGGGTAGCCGAACATCACCTGTACGCCGTGGAGCTTGAGCTGCTCCAGAATCGCCTTGGCTCCGGTCATCTTCATTGCGCGCCGTCCTGCCTTGAGACTGCCCTGTTCCGGTTTGCGCCGACCCACGGCTCTACGGTGAGGCCCCGTGGCCCCTCCATACATGCTCTGCCTGCGTGGAACTGCCTTCCAGCCACCTTTCGGGTGACCAGAAAAACAAAAACCTCCCATCCCAAGGACGAGAGGCTTTGCCTTCGCGGTACCACCCTGGTTTCCACGCGCACAGAGAGTCTCGCCGAGACGCTCCGGGACGCATGGACACTCAAACGCACGGTAACGGGTGCGGGACCGGACCTGCTTACTGACGTCGGACACCGGGGGTGCCCACGAGGTTGAGCGGTCGGCTCGGAGGGGAGTTTCAGCGGAAGCCCGCACCGCTCTCACAGCCAAGGAGCGGCTCTCTGGGGCTGGGACCGTTCCGCCTACTGGTCCTCGTCAATGCCTCTAAGTTCCTGTTGTTTGAAAACAGTATCAGAAGCAGGAGGGAGGGTCAACCTTAAAGGTCATGTGCACCCGTGGGCGAAGCCCCTGAAACTCACCTCGTCCGTGCCTAGCCCACGGCTCTTTCGTCCAGCGTGGAAGCATGAGTGGCCCGCGAAGAAAAACCGCCCGGAGAACAGAAGGTTCTCGGACGGTTGATCAATCTCTTCAGTTTACGGAGAGGGAGGGATTCGAACCCTCGGTAAGATTTCTCCTACGACGGTTTAGCAAACCGTTCCCTTCGGCCACTCGGGCACCTCTCCAGGCGTTGGGAACCGCACGAAAAGTCTAGCACAGCGCCCGGACGGCGTGCAATGCCGTCCGCCAACATTCAACGTGCGGACCCGCCGCCTCTGAGCCACTGACCCTTCGCGCCTCCCGCCTATCGCTCATCACCCCGAGCACCGCCGGTACCCGCTGATTGAGAGTTGACACCGCGCTCACCCGGTGGTATCTCTTGTATGCAATAGCGTTGCATTAGTGCGGGAGTGCAGTGGGATGCAGGTAGATCGAATTGGGATGGGGCTGTCCGCGGTGTGCGCGGTCCACTGCGCGGCGATGCCGCTTCTCGCGGGCTTCTCTTCCTTACTGCACAACCCCGCCGTTGAAGGAGGCATGGTCGGAATGGCCGCGCTCATCGGCTTCGGCACCCTGGGTTCCACGGTCCGCCATCACCGCCGCGCCGCGCCGCTCGCCGTCTTCACCTTCGGGATCCTCATTCTGGCCGCCGCTCATTCCGCGGTGCCGGAAGCGTGGGAAGCGGCCACCAGCATCTCCGGTGCCTGCCTGATGCTGGGCGCGCAGCTTCTCAACCGGCGCGTCTCCGCCCCCGGCTGCTCCTGCCCGCGTCATTGATCCGGCGGGGACCCGTTCGACCGCCGCGTAAGCTGACCGCGTTTTGTTGGTAGCTCGGCAACCTGGGAGAGGCCTCTCGCGGCGAGGTATTCGTCCTCGCCTCCGTGACCGGTAGAGTAGACCACCGGCGCGGTGGATGGCGTGTTTCCACGTCTCCCCGTTTCCGGTGGCCCCTCTCCGAACCGTGCGTGAGGTTCTCCCTCACACGGCTCTCCACCGAGCTTTGGCCAGGCTCCGATGCAGTGGCTGCGGAGCTGCGGTCAGACGGGCGAGCGTGGGCATCTGCGGCCACTGCCCCAGTCGCCGCGCGCACTCCTCCCACCGCAGGCGGCGGTGTCCCGCCCCGTAGCGGCTCGCCCGCGCCCGGCTTCGCGCCACCCGCCCGATCACGTAGTGGTCCAGGCTCCCGAAGACGCGCTGGCTCTCGCCGCACCGGTAGTACTGGCCCCATCCCCGGAGGAAGCGGGCCAGCCTCCGCATGCAGTCGTTCCAGTTCGCCTGGAGGTAGCCGGGAGGCCCCACGATCGTGCGGACGCGTTCCCGGAAGCGGCGCTCCGCCTTCTGGCTGGGCCACCGCATCACCCCGTGGCTCTCCTTCCCCGCGCGGGAACCGCCGGGGGGCATCCGGACGCGGCGGTGGTGGAATCCCAGGAAGTCGAACCCCTGGTCGTCCCTCACCACCCGCGTCTTCTCCGGGTGCAGCCCCAGCCCCAGCCGCCCCAGGAACGCGCGGCTCCAGGCCAGGGCCTGCTCCGCGTGCGCCTGGGTGCCGCACTGGATCACGAAGTCGTCCGCGTACCGGGTCAGCCGGCCCACGAACGTCTTCTCCCGTCGCAGCCCCTGGTCGAAGGCGTGCAGGTACACGTTCGCCAGGAGCGGGGAGAGCACGCCCCCCTGCGGGCTGCCCTGGTCGGTGTCGTGGTGCGTGGCGTCCGCCACGTACCCCGCTTTCAACCAGCGGTGGATCAGCCGCAGCAGCGGGCCGTCGCTGATCCGGCGCCGGAGCGCCGTCATCAGCAGGTCGTGGTCCAGCGTGTCGAAGAACCGCTCGGCATCGGCGTCCACGACCCAGCGAAACCCACGGCGGGACTGCTCCCGCACGTGGTCGAGCGCCTCGCGCGCGCCCAGTTCCGGACGGAAGCCGAAGGAAGGGGTCCCTTCGAAGTCCGCCTCGAAGATGGGCTCGAGCACCAGTTTCGCCGCGGCCTGCACCACCCGGTCCCGGACGATGGGAATCCCCAGGGGGCGGGTCTTCCCGTCCCCTTTCGGGATCGCCACCCGCCGGACGGGCGTGGGGCGGTAGGTCTGCTCCCGCAGGCTCGTCGCGATCCCGGCGAGGAACTGGGGAACCCCGGCTTCCTCGATGGCCGTGAGGGTCTGGCCATCGATGCCGGCGGCACCCTGGTTCGCCCGCACCAGCTCCCATGCCCGCTGCAGGATGTACGGCAGGTACAGCTTGTCGTACAGGGCGTGGAACCGGCGCTCGGGATCGCGCTTCGCCGCCTGGTAGAGCTTCGATTGGAGAACGGTCGCATTGTCGATGGGCTGGTTAGTCACGGTGACACTCACCTACGGCTCTCCTTTCGTCGCGTCGCTCGGCTGCGGGGCCTTCCCTCCGGTCGGGTTGTGTTGTCCCGACCTTCGTGGCCCGGTCTGACGACCGGGACCGGCGGTACTATGCCCCGCTCGGGGTGCCCTCTGGGCCGCCCTCTCGGTGCCCCACCGGGCCTGCCGAGGAGGGCCTCTCCAGTTCCGTGTTCGACTGTCCCTGCGTTCCGCGTTCCCTACGCCGGGGGGTTCCTGACGGCTGCGCTTCCCAGGGCTTCACCGCTTCCGTGGCCTTCGCCTTGAATGAAGAGGCTCGGCTCCCCCTATCGCCCTAACGACGCTGCAAACTTCGCTTGATGCTGCGGACCGCAGGTTTGCTAGGCTCCTTTCCGAGCCGTTGTCAGCGGGCTTCGACGTCAGCATTTCGGCTGCCGCCGCCGCTCAGCTACCCGGCCGCTGGGCCGCTACCGGGACCGGACTTTCACCGGCAAGCCGAACACG
>JANPLG010000293.1:0-25261 GCA_031426395.1 Actinomycetes bacterium | reverse complement strand
CAACATCCATCTTTGCGAAGGCGGGCTTGGAGCCGAGGCAGAGGGCTGCAAGGGCGGTCACGAGAGCGAGTTTGTAAAAGTTCATGGCTATTCTCCGGTGCGTGCCGGAACAACGAGTGGGGTCCCCTGGGGGGACGGAGTAAAAGGCTTGATGGTCCGTCAAAGCAGGTTTTGGTTCCCCGGATGTGCCTGTGTGCGTAGGCACTGCCGCCCCTCCGGGGCTCTGGTGTTCTCTAGTCCATCCACGAGGGGCTCACGCCCCTCGCTTTCTACTGCCGCCCCTCCGGGGCTGTGAGGCGGGAGAGAAACAACACACCTAGATCGACGGACCGGTTGCTGGGCGAGGTCACTGCAGGTTGTGCGCGTGCGGGCCGGATCCGAACAGGATCTGGAAGAAGATCCCGTTCCCAGAACCCAACTGTGGGCTACGCGTGTGCTGGTATTCCAGTCGGAGGCTGGTCTGCTCCGTGATGTACTTGGTCATGAAGAGGCTGGCACCCCAGTCATAGCCGCCGCTCCCAATCCCCTGGTAGGGGAAACGGGTGTAGTCCACCCGTGCGCCCGCCTCCCAGTAGCGGTCCCAACGGTAGGTCCCGTATGCGAAGCCGCCCATCGCATTCTTCCCTTGGCCCAGGTAGCGAGTCTGGTGGTTCAGCAGCTCTGCGGAGAGTACCAACCGTCGGTAGCCCTGGCCGTAGGCCCGGTAGGTGAGGTCCAGACCCGTGAGCGACCGCTTCCGGTTCCCATTGCGGACTTCCCCATTTCCCTGGTAGCGGCTGAATCCAAGTTCTAGCTCTTGATCCCGCGTGAGCGCCTTGCCCAGTCGGAGCCGTCCACTGTAGGCGCCGTTCTCGCCCGCGCCAAAGCCGAGGCCGTCCTCCGCTTCGCTGGTGGTCTGCCACGCGCCCAACTCTGCCCGCGCGAAGAGGCCGCGGACGGGGAGCACGTACTCCAGCACGGCCCCGTCGCTCACCAGTCCTTCCGGACCAAAGAGCGCGCCCTGGACGGACGGCTGCGTGATGAACGGCCACTGGTGGGGGTGCTGCGGATTGAAGCGCCCGATCGGCGTCCGGATGCGACCAAGTCGGGCGGAGAGGCCCGGATAGATCGCTGCGGCGGTGAGGAAGCCCTCCTCCAGCCCGACGCTCCACCCCTCCTCCTTGGCGGCGGCAAGGAAGATATCGTAGCGCAGCTTTGGAGCGACGGCGTCCTGGAAGGCGATCTCCAACTCGTTGAAGTTGAACCGGCCTCGGTTCGGGACCCGGCGGGTATCGCCGCCGCCCAGCGTCAGGTTGCCGATGACGCGGATGTTAGGGATGAGGGTCGCGCCGCCGCCCCGCCCCACTCCGGGCGGCGCGGTCGGTCCGGGGTCCGTGGGTGTCGGGACGGGAGGCGGAACCGGCTGGGGCTCCGGCTTCTTTTCCAGGTCTTCCACCCGCTTCTGGAGTTCCTGGATGATCCGTTTCAGCTCAGCGATCTCCTGATCCCGTGAGGCCGGTTGGGGAGCAGTCGAGGATACGGGAGCGGCAGCCGGAACGGACGGGGTTCCCGTTGCGGGTGGAGCGGCGGAGGGCGCGACTGGCTGAGGCGCACCGGGAGCGGGCGTTTCCGCAGCGAGCAGGGGCGACGGGGTTGCAGCCAGCAGCACCGCGCACGCGGCGGCGTGTTGAAACAGAGCACGAGACAAAGAGGTCCATCCTTGTGAGGGCGAGGTCGGCAAGTGCCGCCGCCGTCACACAGGGAACCAGCTACGGCGCACTCAACCGAAGAGAGAAAAGTTCGCTTCGGGAGGAGCCGGTGGCCCGCGGGTCGGGACCTTCGCAATGCGCGCGGGGCAGAGGGAAGCCTTGAGCCTCGGAAACGCCGGCGCGGCGGCCGAGGTCAGGACCAGCGTCAGGGAGAGGTCCGAGAGCAGGGCGGGGGTTTGCTGCCAGATACAGGCGGGGCAACCGGCCTGCTCCGAGGCGGTTGCGTGGATGGCATGATGACCTGCCTCGCTCGCCTCAGCCACGGCACAGCGGTGCCCGGACGCCGCCAGCGCCACCATCAGATAGATGGCGGCAACGAGGCAGCGGAGGGTGCGGCCGCGCGACCTGAGCTGTTGCAAGAGGTGAGTCACTGTCGATTACTGCCGGTGACGGCCGGGGTCCACTGGGGGTCCTAGCCTCTTAACGCAATACTCTAACATATATGGCTGAATCCCACGGGGAGTTCAGGATTGCCGATTGCTGAGCATCTACGTGGCGTGATTCGAAAAACGAAACCGGCTAGATCTCGATCCCTTCGCCCCAGAGCATGGGGTCGAAGGCCAGTTCTGGCGCGGGCGCGGTGACCCCCATCTCCAGGATGAGGGTCGTGCCATTCCCCCCAGTATTCAGGAAGATACGGTCCGTGGTCTCCACCATCACGGTGAAGCCGAGGCCCATGGAGCGTTTGCTGGACCAGCCCTTGACCAGGGTGGCGCTGGGAAGCTGGTCGAGGGAGATCCCCGTGCCCCGGTCCTCGATGCGGGCGCGGATGCAGCCGTTCTGGGCCGCTACGGACGCAACGCCGCCCATCCCGTGAAGCAGGGCGTTGGTGGCCGCTTCGGAGACGCAGAGAGCGAAGTCGCCGGCGCGATCCGTGTCCATTCCGGCCTGAGCCATGACTCTGTGGACCATTTCGCGCACCTGCCGGATATCGGACGGCTCCCGGATGGTGACGTGTGCCATCGCCGCCTGTGCCGGCCACTCCTCCAGGATCTGATCCCGTGTGCAGAGGGAGATCTTGCCGCCGGAGACGGTATAGAGCATGTCGCCGCAGATCGCCCTTCGGAGAAGCTCTTGCCGCTCGTGCTCGCGTCGCTCGTAGCGGGCGAAGAGCGGGATAGAGGCGAGTCCCGTGTAGAGGATGAGCGGCTCCAGCAGGCCCTCGTCGAAGCTTCGGTCCGTCAGGCAGTTGTCCGCGCAGAGCATACCGACCAACTCGCCGCCCGCGATGACCGGCAAGATGGCCAGCGCCTGAACCCCGTCTCCAAAGCAGTGCCGGGGGTAGTCCCGAGGCGCTTGCTGGGAGATGTAATAGGGAATCTCCCGGTGCGCGACCTGCAGCAGGGGGCAGTGGTCGTTGGTCAACGGGATGGTCTCGACCATCACCTCCGGCTGTCCTTGGGTGTCGATGCCGGTGAGATGCTCCAGAACCTGGCGCTGCCGATCATACGCGAATACGCCGGCACGGTCGATGCGTAGCTCGCGGCGGAGGGAAGCGATCAGTAGCGAGAGGGCCCGGATCGGGTCACGTTCTTCGGCGATCTGCAGAGAGAGGCGGGCCAGGCACCGTGGCAGCGACGCAAGCTCCGTCCTGGCGGGCGTGGACTCTGGGATCGACTGGGACATTAATGGGCCTTGTAACGGACTAATGGCTGAACAACTGCTTTAATGCGTGGACTAATCCGGGGATGGAATGTTCCCGCGCGGTGATGTCGACCCGAAGGCCCGCTTGCCGCGCGGTGCATTCCGTCACCGGGCCGATGCATGCAACCTTCACCCCGGCAAGTTCTGCCGGCTCCACGTACTTCAGCAGATTCGAGACCGTTGAAGACGCGGTGAACGTTACCGCATCCAGGGTGCCCTCAGCCAAGCGATGCCGCATGGCGACGACGCTCCCCGGGTTGGCTACCGTTTCATACACCGGCACCACGTTAACATCCGCGCCCTGCGCTCGCCAGGTGTCCGGGAGCAGTTCCCTCGCTTCCCGCGCCCGAGGGATCAGGATCCTCTTTCCGTTCACTGGCTCGGGAAACTCTTCCACCACGCCCTCCGCCACGAACCGCGAGGGGACAAAGTCCACCCAAAGATGGAGCGCTTCCAGGGCCGCCGCCGTGCCCGGCCCAATCGCCGCGAGCTTGGCCCCGGCAAGCCGCCGGAGATCCGCTCCCGCATTACGCAGCGCACCAGCGAGCGAGGCGACTCCGTTCGCGCTGGTGAAGACGACCCAGTCGTATGGACGCGCATCCACGCCGAGGATGGAGGAGAGATCCACCGGCTCCAGCGGCTTCACCTGGATGGTGGGGCTGAAAATGGCCTCGCCCCCGGCCTCTTCAATGAGGCGGGCAAGGTCGGAGGCCTGCTCCCGTGCGCGGGTCACGACGATGCGCTTCCCGAAGAGCGGCTGCCGGTCCCACCAGCCCAGCCGCTCCCGCAGTGCCGCCACCTCCCCAATCACGGTCACCGCCGGTGCAGCGCAACCGCTCTCCCGGCATCGCTCCACGATGGTTGCCAGCGTCCCCTCTACCACTCGCTGCACGGGGAATGTCCCCCGGCTCACCACGGCGGCAGGGGTTTCCGGTGGTCGACCGTGCTCCAGAAGCTGCTCCACCACCCGCCCGAGTCGCTCCGCCCCCATCAGGATGACGAGGGTGTCCGTCCCCTGCGCCAAGAGGTCCCATCGGACGCTGGTCTGCCCCTTGGACGGGTCCTCATGCGCGGTGATCACCGTGAAGCTGCTGCCCAGGCCCCGGTGGGTCACCGGGATGCCCGCGAAGCCCGGAACGGCGATGGCGGAGCTTACGCCGGGCACGTACTCCCAGGGGATGCCAGCGGCCACCAGCACCTCCGCCTCCTCCCCGCCCCTCCCGAAGACGAAGGGATCGCCACCCTTGAGCCGGCAAACCACCTTGCCGGCGCGGGCACGCTCTACCAGCAAGGCGTTGATCTCGTCCTGGGTGTGGCTCTCGTCCGCGTCCGTGGGGTCCTTTCCGGCGTAGAGCCTCTCGGCATCGGGCCGGCACCACTCCAGCAGGCGAGGGCTGGCGAGGCGGTCGTAGACCACCACTTCAGCCGTGGCAAGGAGGCGACGGCCCTTCAGGGTGAGCAACTCCGGGTCACCCGGCCCTGCCCCCACCAGGTAGACCTTGCCGATTGATGCCAAGGTTTCGGCCGTCGGTTGCTTCGGAGTGTCCATCGGCAAGGTTAATGGGCCGGGTCCAACCCAAGGATCTCACGTCCACCGGCGGCCAAAAGCTCCGCCGCCAGGCTTCGCCCAAGCGACTGCGGGTCCTCCGCAGAACCTGTGGCCGTCCGCCGCAGCACTCGGCTCCCGTCCGCAACAGCCAACACGGCGGTGAGGGTCAGGGCGGAACCGTATAACGTGGCGTAGGCGCCAAGCGGAGTGGAGCACCCGCCGCCGACCGCCGCCAGCAGGCTGCGCTCCGCTTCCACGCAGAGATGCGTGGCCCGGTCGTTCAGGCGGGAGAGGGCGTCCTGGGTGACGGCGTCGTCCGCGCGGCACTCCAGCCCGAGGGCACCCTGACCGGGTGCCGGGGTGCTGATCTCGGGAGAAAGGTGGAGCGATATCCGGTGGGCCAGCTCCAGCCGGTTCAAGCCTGCTGCTGCCAGGATGAGCGCGTCATACTGACCTTCGTCCAGCTTGCGGAGGCGCGTGTCGACATTGCCGCGCACGCTCTCCACCAAAACATCCGGCCGCGCGTTCAGAACCTGGGACGAGCGTCGAAGACTGCTGCTACCAACCCTAGCACCGGCCCGCAGCGTCTCCAGTCCGGCCCCAGCCGCTGCCCCGAGGGGAAGCACCAACGCATCGCGGGCGTCCTCACGCGGCGGGGTGCAGGCGAGGGTCAGGCCGGGCGGCAGCTCGCTGGGGAGGTCCTTCAGGCTGTGGACGGCGATGTCCGCCTCTCCGGAGAGCAGGGCGTCCTCAATCTCTTTGGTGAAGAGCCCCTTGCCCCCGACTTGGGAGAGCGGGACGTTCTGGATCTGGTCACCGCGGGTGACGTATTCCCGCAGTTCCACGGAGAGGCCGGGGTTGAGCTCCTCCAATTGCGCCTTCACCCACTCGCTCTGCGCCAGCGCGAGTTTGCTGCGCCGCGTTGCGATACGGAGGATCGCCTGACTCATCGGAACCTCGGCCTCATCAGAACCCTCGGGTTGAGGCAATTCGCCACGTGTGCGAGACGCGGGTCATCCCGCCCAACTTGCCCGGACCTAATCATAGCCGCATCGCTCCGCGCTCAGTTGTCATGGGCCGCAAGCCAGCCTTGTTCACAACTCGAAATCCGAAATTCGAGATTCGAAATCCAAGTGAGTCAGCCGACGCGTGAGCAGCGCAGCCGCATCCATTCCATCGTGATGGTGGGCGCTGCGCGGACGCTGCGCATAGCCCAAGGGGCAGATGCGCGTGACTCCCGCCGCACCCAATATCGGGGCGAGTTGCTGCCGCCGGAGAGAGCTGCAGCCGAGCGACGCGCTCATCAGCATGGATCGTGCCTCACCCAGATGGCGCGGCAATTCCTCCAGCGCCGGGATGTCATGCAGCACAACCGTCCGGTTGAGGCAACAGGGACGCAGCGCAGGGACCGGGTCAAGCGCCACGGTCCACGCCGTCCCCTGAGGGCTGACCCAGAGCCCCGTCCCCTCCCCACCGAAAGCCCGCATCTCCATCCGGGCGCGGTACAGGTGGATGGAGTAGGTCTCGGCAGGGGAGAGCGGCCGGCGCGGAAGGACGATTGAGATTCGAGCCAGTGCCTCGCCCAGCGTCGGACCGAACTCCTCAGCGCCCACTTCACCCCCCTCCTCCACGTAAAACGCCTGGGGCGAGAGGCAGCCTTGCTGGTCGAAGAGCGCCGCGTCCAGCGCTACCCGCGCGGCCGTCTGGCGAATGCGGTCACGCCGCAGCCACTCCCGGCCGACAGCACCGAAGCTGATCCGGTGCCCGTACCCGATGAACCGAGCGTGAGCCGGAAGCCGGTTGCGCAGCGAAGTCAGCGCCGCATTGCCTCCGTACATAATGAGAGCGTCCGTTTCCGCCAGAAGCGCCGACTCCAGCGCCGCCGACTCCTGATGCTCGTGGCCCCCATCCCAGGCGGCAACCATCAGGCCCTCCGCAAGCGCCGGGTCGATCCGCGCCAGGTGGCTCCGGTACCACGGGAAAAAGTGCGGCTCCACCCTTGAAGTCTTCACCATGCACGGGCTGCCGAGCAGGAGCGCCGTCACGACGGACGGAAGCGCGGCCCCCGGAATGTTGCCGCTGCCGACCACCACGGTCAGTTCCGGCCCGAAGACCTCTCCCTGGTCCAGCAGCGCCGGCATGCCCGTGGCTGCCCCGATGAGCGACTGCATCGCAGGGTAGTCAAGTGATCGAAAAAGATCCCTCACCGAGCGGTGCAGCAACCGCTCCGGATAACCGGTTGCTCCGTGCAGTAACGGGACGATCTCGCTGCGGGGTTCTCGACCCGAAAGGCTCTGGTGGAGGACCGCCAGCGAACGGAGCCGTGCCTGGGACCCCCGACCCCGCAACACCGGGGCGAGCATCCTCAGCCCGCGGGCGCGAGACGAAAGTTTATCGGGAGTCCGGGTGGCCACGGTCGAGAATGTGAGGGGCGGCGAGGCGGATCGGTCCCTTACATTAACTCACGGATTCGGGCGGCGACGCGCTTCAGGTTGGCGCGGACACGGGCTGGCCTCTCACCTCCAGATCGGTGGGACCCAAGGCCCCGCGCCGTTCAAAGTGCAGGACCAAGGCCCCAACTGCCGCTCCCAGCGCACCGCCTACAAGGACATCGATGGGGAAATGCATCCCGCAGTAGACCCTGGAGATACACATCGCCACGGCGAAAAGCGCCAGCCCAAGGCGCAGCCGCCGCGTGCGACCGAGCAGAAACACCGCTACCCAGGCTGAGTGGGCGTGACCCGAGGGGAAGCTGTGCCCCCGGATGGCGAGGCTCTTCTGCGCCACGGGCAGCACCTGGTGCGGTCGGTCGCGCGATCCCAGATGCCTGAGCGGCAGAAGCAGTAGCACCGACCCCAGGAACAGCGCCCCCGCGAACCGGACCGACAGCCTGCGGAGATGCGGCTGCGTGCGGCCCCGCCACCAGAGCACGGCCATCACCAGCAGCCAGCAGGCGCCCCACTCTCCAACAAAGGAAATCGGCACTATCAACATATCCAAAAGGGGCGACGCCTGCTGCGAGAGCCAGACCACCAGGTCACGCTCCCATGCAAATGCCCACGCTCGCTCCGTCCCCTGGCCCAACTCGAGTATTCCCATAGCCGGGTGCTACCCCAAGCGCCTACCGGTCAATCGATTGCGGAGTGCGGAGTGCGGAGTGCGGAGTGCGGAGTGCGGAGTGCGGAGTGCGGAGTGCGGAGTGCGGAGTGGCTGCCCCGAAACCACGCGTCATTCTCCGGACAGGCACCACTGGCTGGACCGCCATCTCCTCGCGTCCGCGAGAATCCCGAGTAGATCCCAGCCAATGTCGCACCGAAGGGAACTGAACTGTCCGTGCCTGGAACCCGCTGAGTTCAGGATGTGTAGGTCCCAAACCCACTCCCAGTGTAGGGCCGGTTGCCTGCTCCTTGGCCAAACCCGTCCTGGTTCCTTCAGCACCGTCCACCGGACGTTCCAGCAACGACCCTTCAAGTTGCGATTCCACCGCTTTGCTGTGAACGAACTCTCTTCACGTTCAGCAAGCGTCTGTCCGACAATATCCTTGACAGTGGGGGCCAAGCAAGCTGCTAATATAGCGGCAGGGCTGTTGGTGCTTAAGCGCCCGCCAAGACTTTTTTGAATTCCCGGAGCCCGCTGTAGGGCGTCCGGGTGGATGGCCACCGGGCAACACGGTCACCGGCGGCCTTGACTCCGCAAGGAAAGGCTACAGCAATGTTCAAGAAGACCCTCCTCGCCGCATCGCTAGCTCTGCTGGCGGTCGGCGTCGCGCAGCCGGCGAAGGCTGACGCGACGTTCCTGGAACCCTACGGGAACACGTTCACGGCCCGCCCGCTGCTGGCACTGCCGGGCGATACCCGCCCGACGGATGCCTTCACCGGACAGGCGTCCAACACCGAAGATCCCACCCAGCGGTTCTTCGTCTCCCCGTTCTTCCGTCTCTCCTCCACCCCGTTCGGTGGCGGTGACATTGACTCGACCCAACTGGGCGTCGGCGTGGGCTATGCCAACACCGGCGTCAAGTTCCCGTTCCTCGTCTCGGCCAGCTTTTTCAACACCAACGTCGACATTGACGGCGTTGGCGAGAACGATGCTTTCAGCTTCGACGTGACGGGCAAGATCGTGCTCTGGCACAAACAGGCCAGCCTCCCGGTCATCTCCGTGGTCGGCCGCTTCCAGAACTACGATGACGTGGGTCAGCGCTACGACGTGCTCCTCGCCCTCGACCAGAAGGTGGCCAACAGCCTCTTCGTGACCGCCAACGTCGGCTACGCTTCCGCGGACCCCGAGCTTGCCGCCAGCACGGAGGCCGTCGTTGCCCGCTTCGGCGCCACCTACCGCGCCAGCCAGGCCCTCTCGTTCTCCGCGGATTACACCCTGGACAACGCGGTGGATGGCCAGGACTTCTGGACCCTGAGCGGCACCTGGGCTGCCAACAAGGACATCGCGGTCCGCTTCGGCGGTGGCAAGCGCGACACGTTCTTCGGCAACCTGATCTGGAAGACGGACTGGAAGTAAGGCTTCGTGCCTCTGGCTACTCTCCCTGATGGGAAGGTGCTAGGGACTCGAACAAGCAAAGGCGGGGAGTCCTTCGGGACTCCCCGTTTTTTTGATAGGCTTCTCCCAGGCGGACGCTTCCCGCCCCCCGCGTGTCGAGGTGTCCCGTGATGTCTGGAACCGATCTCCCAGTGGCCGCATTGTCCGCAGCGCCTTTGCCCGCAGCCCACCTTCAGTGGGAGTTGACCGGCGCGGGCCTTGAGAGCCTCTCCCTGCAAGAGCGCCCGGTGCCCCAGCCGGGACCTGGCGAGCTCCTGGTGCGCGTGGACGCCTGTGGCATCTGCTTCAGCGACATCAAGATCCTCAACCTGGGCGAGAATCATCCCCGCCTCCAGGGCCGCGACCTCGCCGCCGAGCCGGTGGTCATGGGCCATGAGACGGCGATGACCGTGCTCCAGGCGGGCGCGGAACTCGGGGACCGATTCCAGGCGGGCCAGCGCTTCCTGATCCAGGCGGATGTCTACGTCAACGGGGTCGGAACGGCCTTTGGGTATCGTTTGCCTGGCGGCTACAGCCAATACCAGGTGATCGGCAAGGAGATCCTGGACGGCGACGAGGGGTGCTACCTGCTCCCGGTTGCTCACGGGATCAGCCACGCTCAGGCCGCGATGTGCGAGCCATGGGCATGCGTGGAAGCAGCCTACGCCTGCAAGCCGCGCAAGAAGCCGCTGGCGGGTGGACGGTCGCTCGTCGTCCTGATGGAATTCGATGAGATTCGGGAGATTCAGGACGAGGTGTCGCAGCTCACCCAGCCGGTGACCCTCTCCGCCAATCGGCAGCCCTGGCTGCGCGACGGGGATCAGGCCGAGGCCGGGGTCCAGGCCCTGCAAGCCGAGCATCCTGACGGCTTTGATGACATCCTGATCTACGGCCAGATCACGCCCAGGGTCGCCGAGCAGTTGGCCAAGCTACTGCGCTCAGGAGGGGTCTTCGCCCTCCAGCACGGTGGGGATGTCGGCCTTACCAGCGTCGACATCGGCAGCGTGCATTACCGCGACCATTGGTACACAGGCGCCTCCCATGGTGACATCTACGCCTGGGACCGCACTGCCGAGTTGAAAGCAGGTGGGATCGCTTGGTTCATTGGAGCCGGTGGGCCGCTTGGGCAGATGCACCTCCAGCGTGCGCTTGCCCTGCCGGATCCCCCGGCCCAGATCATCGTCACTCAGAATGGCGGTTCCCGCTTCGATGAACTGCGGCAACGATTTGGCCCCTTGGCGGCCTCACGCGGCATCCGCTTCTCACTGCTCGATACCAGTTCCCTCGGTGCGAAGGTCTATGAGGCTGTTCAGCGTGAGACCCGCGGCCACGGCTGCGATGACATCGTAGTGGTGATTCCGAACGCGCCCGTGGTGGAGCACGCCTACGAACTTCTCGCTCCAGGCGGGGGGATGAACGTCTTTGCAGGCGTTGCCGTCGGAACCAACGCCCGGATCGATCTTGGCCGGGTTGCCGCCGACGGGGTGCGTCTCTGGGGCACCAGCGGCAGCAAGGTGTCCGACCTCCGCGCTATCGTGGAGAAAGTGGAGAGCGGCTCGCTCCAGACGGACATGGTCGTGGCCGCGGTCGGCGGAGTCGAAGCTGTCAAGGCCGGCCTGGAAGCAGTGCGAGACGGCGTCTTCCCAGGAAAGACCGTCATCTACCCTCACGTCAGGAATCTGCCCCTCACTACCGTGCCGGACCTCGCCGACCGCCATCCCTCCATCAAGGAGCGGCTACTGGACGGTCACTACTGGACTCCGGAAGCGGAAGCGGAACTCCTGCGGCTCTACGGCGCTTAGGCAATGACCGTGGCGTGGGAAGCTCCCGACAAAGGAGGCGCACGGAACTCCCGGCAACGTATCTCCGGATGACGAGTAGAGATCGAGTCTGGTCCCTTGGAGCGCGGGCGTCCCGCCCGCACCCACTCAAGCCGCGCACGATGCGACTCGGCCTTCAGTCAGCTCGCGTCCAATCCCGAAATCCGAAACCGCTAGACCATGCCGGAAACCGAAGCCGCCAAGGAATCGCTTCAAAGCCCGAATGCCGCAACAGTCCTGAACGCGATTCCCGATGCGGTATTGTTGGCGGGCGCAGACGGCATGATCCTGATGGCGAACGCTGGGGCGGCGGAACTGGTCAATGCCCTGCCGGAGGATCTTCAGGGACAGACGCTGGAGACGTGGCAGGCGCGATTCGCAGCCTTCGTCACCGCCCTTGAAGGCTCCGGAGACGGACTCCAGCGATGGGAAACGCGCCGCTATCCCCGAAGGGTGGTGGAGTCCTGGGCAGCGCCCGTGGGCCACGACGGAGCGACGCTGCTCGGCTACCGCGATGTCACCGATTCTGTGCGCCGCGATCAGGCGACCGCTCGCCACGAGCGCCAGATGGCGGAACTGCAGGGCCGCCTGGACCAGGTGGAGCGGTACAAGCTGGAACTCACCGCCAACGTAACCCACGACCTGCGAACCCCCCTGGCAAGCATCAAAGCATCGATCTCCGGTCTGCTTGCCGGCGACATCACCTACGATCCCTCCGATGTCCGCGAGACGCTGACTCTGGTTGAGGAAGAGTGCGACCGTCTTCAGCGGCGGGTGACCAACCTGCTCTCCATGGCTCGCATGGAGAGCGGCGACGCCCAGCTTGGCGATGACTGGGTGGACCTGGCGGATATGACCCAGTCCGCGCTTGAATCGTTGCGCTCGGTGCGCGCGGGGCGGCAGGTGCGGCTCGACTTCCCGGAAGAGCTTCCGTTAGTACGGGCGGATTACGACCAACTCCAGATCGCCATCCGGAACCTGATTGAGAACGCCTTCAACTATTCCCCGGCGGATCAGCCAGTCGATGTGAGCGCAAGCACCGGGCTGGGCAGCGTGCGCGTTCGGGTCCGTGACTATGGCAACGGTCTCATGCCGGATGAATTCGAGCGGGTCTTCGACAAGTTCTATCGGGGGCGGTCGGCGCGCCGGATCCCCGGAACCGGCATCGGCCTACCCATCTGCCGGGGCATTGCCGAGGCGCATGGCGGCCGCCTCTGGGCTGAGCATGTGCCGGGCGGTGGCGTCCAGTTCGTCCTCTCCCTGCCCCTCTCGGAAGAGGGGGAAGTGGATCTGGCTTCCCAAGACTACGTTGCGAACCCAGCCCAACCCCCATCCCCAACTGAGGCGAAACCATGAAGAAGATCCGAATCCTGGTTGTGGACGACGAGCCGCAGATTGGCCGGATGCTCAAGACGCAGCTCACGGCCCGTGAATATGAAGTGGAGCACGTGATCTCCGGCGGAGACGCGCTCGTGGCAGTGGGCGAATCGCCGCCGGACCTGATCCTGCTCGACCTGGGCCTCCCTGACATGGAAGGCATCCAGGTGGCCCGCCGACTGCGGGAGTGGAGCGCCATCCCAATCATCTTCCTGACGGTGCGGGACGATGAGCGAAGCAAGGTCCAGGCGCTGGACGTGGGCGGTGATGACTATGTCACCAAGCCCTTCGGTCTGCCGGAACTGCTGGCCCGGGTGCGCGCGGTCCTCCGCCGCAAGGTTGAGCAGCCGAGCGCCCAGTCCGCAGTCTTCGCCAGTGGTGATCTCCGCGTCGACTTCACCGCGCGGCAAGTGACTGTCGACGGCAAGGAAGTCCGCCTCACCCCCACCGAGTACGAGCTGCTCCGCCTCTTCGTCCTGCACGCTGACAAGACGTTGACCCACAAGCAACTCCTGGCGCAAATCTGGGGACCGGAATCAACGCGGGAAACCCAATACCTGCACGTCTTCATCCGCCAGCTTCGCCGGAAGCTGGAGCCGGAAGCGGGGAATCTGCGACACTTCGTCACGGAACCGGGAGTCGGGTACCGCTTCCGCACCCAGCCAGTGCCGGGCACCTGATCTGAACCCATGAACCTACGCTTATCATCCGCGGGACTTTGCTTGGTATTCGGTCTCCTCTTCGGCGCATCGGTGCCGGGATATGCGCAGACCGCAAGACCCCGTCCTATCGCGCCCAAGCCTTCCGTTGCCGCACCGGTCGCCCCGGTCGCCCCGGTCGCCGCTCCCGCCGTCTCCTTGCTCCAGCTTCCGCCGGGTGCTTTGCGACGAATGGGCTGCACTCTCGCGCAGATGGCTAAGCTCGGATCGATCCGGCAGCGATTGCAGGACGAAACGCAGAAGCTGATCGAGGTCGGGGGTACGGAGCAGGATGGGGTCAGCAAGGCGTACGTGAAGGCCCAGGCGGCGCGGCTCAAGGCCGAAGGTGAGGCAGTCAAGCAGCTATCCCTTCCCCAGCGACAGGTGCTGACCCAGATCCAGTCTGAGTTCCCGCGCCTTGAGTCCCTGGGGGCATCCACCTACCGGGTCCTGGCCGTGACCCGCATCACGCCCGACCAGTCGAACCGACTCAAGGCGCTTTCCGAGGCAACGGGCAAGCGACGGCAGGAGATCGTGACGAGAGCCAAGTCGGAGGCCGAACGGAAGCAGGTGCTCACGCGGATGCGCGCCCTGGAATCGGAGACTGCGGCGGCTATCAAGAAGCTACTCGCACCGGAGCAGCAGACGCAGTTCGATCAGGCCCTAACCCTAGCCCCTCCCGCCGCCTCACGCTGAGGCGCCACGCGCGTAGCAATCACGCTCAGTCAGGCATGCTCAGTCCCGCAACCGAGCGGCCCACCACCGACTGAACCCTGAACTCTGAACCGCGAACCCTCTTCGAAACCGCTTGCCGACTTGTGGCGAACCGATACAGGCCGCTGGCGTCATTGAGAGTGGAATTCTGGGCTTGTGGGCGTCCGTCGAGAGGAGGCCGTCAGCCCGTGCGAAAGGACCTCTTTTCATGAAGCGTCATACCCTGGTCGCGGTGGCCCTCGCGGCGGCCGTGATTCAATTGGGACTCTCCGCGCCCGTCCTGGCGCAGCGCCCCGCCGGTGGCGGCCCCGGAGGCCCTGGGGGTCCGGGTGGCCCCGGCGGCGGGCGAGGCGGACGCGGTTTCGGGCGCATGGGAGGCGGGCTCAGCCTGCTCCGAATGCCGCCCCCCATGCAGGACAAGCTGAAGCTCACCGCGGACCAGAAGACGAAGCTGGACGGGATCCGTGACAAGGCGCGCGCGAGCATGACCGCCATGTTCGGAGGTGGCGGCGGTGGAGCCGGCGGTGGTCGCCCCACGCCCACTCCCGGACCCGGCTCCGGAGGGCGCCCCGGTGGCGGCGGTCCCGGAGGCCCTGGCGGTCCGGGTGGTCCCGGCGGAGGGCCTGATCCGGCCATGTTCGCCAAATTCCAGGCTGCGCAAAAGAAGGCCGATGCCGACGCCATGGCCGTGCTCAAGCCGGAGCAGCGAACGCAGTTCAACGGCATGAAGGCGGAGTATGCCAAGTACGACGGCCTCGGCCCTCGCCCTGCCACCTCGCTTCTGCTGATCTCTGGTCTCGCTGCGGATCAAAAGACCAAGCTGCAGGCGCTCGCCAAGACGACCGAGGGCAAGCGCGACGCCATGATGCAGAGCCGTAACTTCGAAGGAATGGGCGCGCTGCGTGACTCAACGGACGCGGCCGTCAAGAAGATCCTCAACCCGGCGCAGGCGAAGCAGTTCGATGCCGTCGCCGGCTCCATGCGCGGACGCGGCGGCCCTGGGGGGGGCGGTCCTGGCGGTGGCGGTCCTGGCGGTGGTCCGGGTGGCGGTGGACCTGGCGGTCCCGGCGCGGGTCGTCCCCGATAACTCGGAGCTACCAGCCACGGAAACAGCACGGGACCCTCTCACTCGAGAGGGTCCTCTTCACATGCCTGGAAGACGGATGGTCCCTTCCAGATAGAGCACGGAATCACCGGAGATGCGCACGCGCTCACCCCGCTCCTCACACCAGAGCTCTCCGCCTCGGGCGCTGATCTGGCGGGCGTGCAGCTCCCGCTTGCCCAAGCGCTTTGACCAGTACGGAACGAGCGAGCAGTGCGCCGACCCTGTCACCGGGTCCTCGGGAATCCCCGCCCCCGGCGCGAAGAACCTGGAGACGAAGTTGCAATCCGCACCGGGTGCCGTGACTATCACGCCGAGCGCTTCATCAAAGGTGAGGCGGTCGAAGCGGGGCCGTAGCGCCCGGATCTCGTCATCCGTCTCGAAGACCGCCACGTAATCCCGGGCGAGATAGGTGGCTGCGGGCACGGCTCCCAAGCCCTCTGCCAGAGCGATCGGCGTCTCGCAGGGCTTTGCAGGCAGCGCGGGAAAGTCAAGCGTGAGCCGCTCCCCATCCCGGGTGACGGTCAGCGAACCGCTGCGAGAGTCGAACACGACCGACGAGAGGCCGGGCCGCAGCCGCTCGAAGACGACGTAGGCCGAAGCGAGCGTGGCGTGGCCGCAGAGCCGGACCTCGACCTCCGGTGTGAACCAACGCAGGCGGTAGTCGATTCGTGCACTCCCGGTCACCGGGATGAAGAACGCCGTCTCCGCCAGGTTGTTCTCCGCCGCGATGGCCTGGAGGACCGAATCGGGGAGCCACGCTTCCAGAGGAACCACGGCGGCGGGGTTGCCGTGGAAGACACGGCTGGTGAAGGCGTCGACCTGATAAATGGGGAGCTGCATTGGCTGATCCGCAAGCGGGGTTGAGGACGGCTGGCCCGCACTCGAGAAGAGAGGGATACCCCCACGTCTCCGATAATAGTGAGAGATCGTCACCGCTTCGACCGATCTCCCGATCGGGCATTCTTCGGCCCTTTCTCTCCTCGTTTAAGTCTTCCTTCATGAGTGTCTACGAGTACCTCCCGTCCTACTACCGCATCGCCGAAGGGAAGAGCTACACACCGGCCGAGGCGCGGGAGTACACCGAGACCATTGCCCGCTCCCATTACGAGAACTTCACGGTGGTCTCCGGCTTCCTGCCCAGGGAGCTGCGAACGCACATGTTCAACGTCTACGCCTACTGCCGGTGGTCGGACGACTTGGGCGATGAGATCCCGGACCCCGTTCTGGCCGTGCAAGCCTTGGAGTGGTGGCGGCTGGAGCTGGACGCCTGCTACCGCGGGGAGGCGCGCCACCCGGTCTTCGTGGCGCTCAAGGAGACCATCGACCGCTTCGAGATCCCTTCGGACCCGTTCCACCACCTGCTCGACGCCTTCGTGCAGGACCAGACAATCAAGCGTTTCACCACTTACAAAGACGTGATGCACTACTGCGCCCGCAGCGCGGACCCGGTCGGCAGGCTGGTGCTCTACCTCTTCGGATACAGCGATGCGGAGCGCCAACGCCTCTCCGACCAAACCTGCACCGCCTTGCAGCTAGCGAACTTCTGGCAGGACGTGACCGTGGACTGGGAGAAGGGGCGCGTCTACCTTCCGCTGGAGGACATGGAGCGGTTCGGAGTCCAGCAGAGCCAGATCGCGGAGCGCCGGTTCGACACCAACTTCCGGGAACTCATGCGGTTTGAGGTGGAGCGCGCGCGCCAGCTTTTCGGCCAGGGGCTGCCGCTCATCCACATGGTCCCGCGTCGGCTCCGCCTCGACCTTGAGCTCTTCACTCGCGGCGGTGAGGCCATCCTCACCCTGATCGAGCGGCAGGGCTACGATGTCCTGACGAGCCGCCCCTCGCTCTCCAAGGCACAAAAGCTAAGCCTGATGGCGCGACGGCTCGCGGGCGCGCTCCGACCCGGATAGCTTACCCGGGTCGGTGCAGCACCAGTTACGGAGTGGCCGACCGCACGGAAGCTACGGCCAGCGCGGGACCGGACGGGATCCTCGCCTCGGGCAAGTGGACCGTCACCTGCTCGCCCGGCACCAACGCGGCCGGGTTGGCGGGCTTCAGCCAGAGGTAGTATCGGAAGAGGTCCTTGTCCCAGCCGGCAACCACCCGCTCCAGTTTCGCCGCCGACGTGGTCACCCTCATTTCGGTTGTCACCTTCGTGGTTGTGACGCCGGCGCCAATCGGCAGCCGATCCTTCACGGGCTTGCTGACCCGCATGACGACCCGATAGCCTGCAGGGTTGTCCACGCGCACCACCGGCTCCGCCTTGCCGACCGCACGCCCAGACTCCGCATACAGGGCGGTCACCACGCCCGCGATGGGACTTCGGCGCTCAGCGGTGTTGATCTGCGTCTGGAGGCTTCGGATGTGGGAGTCGTACTCGCGGACCGCCTGCTGGATCGGGGCGAACTCCTGATGCCACTGCTGCCGGATGACTTGTAGACGCGCTTGTGCCTCCGCGAGCTGAAGGTGCAGCGCTTCGACCGCAACCGACTCCGCGGGCATGGTTTCGTCAACCTCCGGTGTTTCCACCACTGCCAAAGCTGACTGAAGCGCCTGATGAATCTGCATCTCCAGCGTGGCGATCTCGCGCCGGATCTCCCTCGCCGCGACATCCCGCTCAGCGGCAAGCGCTCGGATCTGCTGTTCGAAGCTTCCACGCGCCAGCCGCGCGGTCGTCAGGTCCGCACGAAGCGAATCGGTTTCGAGGCGGAAGAGCAGGTCACCCTGCTTGACCACGGTGCCCGGCCTAACGGCGACAGTCTGCACCGTCCCTGCCCACGGGCTACCCACTCCCTTGGAGCGGAGGCTCTCCACAACGCCCACCGACGGGCCGCCGACGGCCAGGACCGGTCGCTTGCCCTTCCAAGGAGAGGGCATCGCGCCCATCAGCATGATGGCAGTGCCCGCTGCACCCACGGCCACCAATGGCGCCTTCCAACGCCGACGGACGTACCGGCGGATCACATCACCCGTCGAATATCCCGCACGCTTGGCGCGGGACGAATTAATTGAAAGCTCCATCGCCGATCCCCAATCCGCTTCGCTTGACCCGTTCCAGTTGCTCTCGCACCCGCGTCATACCCGAGCGGCGGAATGCTTACTCCTGGATGGGGGTTGGGAGTTGGGGACTGGGGGTTGGGGGGGGCCGGTTGGACGCTGGGCTACCGGGGAATCACTCGCTTTGCATCGAGGCAAAGGGCGCGAAACACGCCTGGCTTTGCTGGGCGGGAGAGGTCACCTTCCTGATAGGCGCGCAACACGTACTCTAGGCGGCGCTTCACGCATTCGTTGTTGTGACTGCCTCTGAATGATCCGCCGCTCTCGATCAGCTTGTTGCAATGGGACACCATGCTGCTGATCCTTGCCTTCTCACCCCAGTGGTGAATGAGGCGGTAATCGTCGTTGTTGAAGCCAAGGGCATCAAGCTCGTCCAAGAGCTGGAGCATTCGCTGTGGCATGAGGCTCTCCTAATGAACGGGCTGATGTCTGAGGTTGACACCCTCACGCGCAAATAGTGGCGCGGACCGCTCCTACCGGTTCACCCCGGGTGTTTTCAATGGTGGGTCGGAGGAGCGGCTGGAGGGGGGCGGGAAGCTCGTCAGGGAGAACGCCCAGGTATTGGAGCAGCGCGAGGGTGACGGGCGCGAGTGGGCGGGCCGAGCCATCTTCCACCTTCACGGCAATCCCAATCCCGCGTCCCGGAAGCCCGATGCACTGGCATCCCTCGGCACCGCCTTTGGAGGCGGTGAGACCGGGGAGCGCACGCATCAGAATGGTGTCATAGCCGCCCTCGCCGCGGACCATCTCCGGCTCCGCGTTCATGGCGTTGGTGATATGCGTGGCCGCCTCGGCGTCACGGACGGAAAGCGATTCGGGGGCACATAGACGCGCGAAGCCAAGCGCGAGGTTGCGGAGCGGCATTTCGTAGGTCGGCACGCCGCAGCCGTCGATTCCCCATCGCAGGCCTTCCTGGCTGACATCGGAGGTCGCTTCTAGAACGCGCTGGACCTCCTGCTGGACCGGATGCTCCGGCTCCCAGTAGCCGTCCAGAGGCGCGCCTATCAGCCGCGCCAGGGCCAGCATCCCGGCGTGCTTCCCGGAGCAATTGCTGTAGATGCGGGTCGGCTGCCGACCGGCGAGGATCAGCTCATCCCGCGAAGGGAGGTGCGAGACGGGGTGCGGACCGCAGCGCAGATCTTCCTCCACCGCCGCGATCTTTTCCAGGATGCGCGCCACCGCTTCCCGGTGACGCGGCTCGGCGGCGTGGGAGGCGCAGGTGACCGCGATTTCCGCAGGGGTGAACGCAAACCGGTCCGCCGTTCCGGCTGCAATCCCCGCCAGGGCCTGGAGCGGCTTGAGCGAAGAGCGCGGGAAGGTCGGATGCTCCCGGTTGCCGACGGAAAAGAGGACCTCGCCCGCCGCGTTGACGATGACGGCGTGGCCAAAGTGACGGCTCTCAATGCGATCTCCACGAGTCACTTCGCAGAGTAGGGCGGGCGAGGGGTGCTGGTTCATTGGTGGGGTGGGAAGAGTAAGAGAAGCCCTACTTGCCGGTAACGCCTCCGCCGCCCTTCTGGGCGCCCACGGCAACCACGTGCCCCTGGGTGCGGAAGTAGATGCTTCCCTGAGATAGCGCAGGGGTGGCCATGCAAACCTCGCCGAGAGCGTTGCTGGCGGTGACCTGGAACGTTGGACCGGCCTTCACGATATAGGTCTCGCCCTGCTCGCTGGTGAAGTAAAGCTTGCCGTCACCCGCAACCGGCGAGCCGCTGAAGCCGGTCTTACCGGTTCCGAGGCGCTCCCGGTAGAGCTGCTTGCCGGTCTTGGCCTCGTAGCAGCTCAGGATGCCGCTGTCGGTGCAGCTATAGAGGTGGTCACCGTAGACCAGCGGGGTCTGCATGTAGGCTCCGTTGCGCGGCGTCCACCACGGAATGGAGGCGGAGGATGTCTCCTCCGGCTTCGGCGTGATGGTGCCGGTGGCGTCCGGCTTGATGGCGTAGAGCGGGGCCATGCGGCCATGGGCGTTGCAGAGGAAGACCAGCCCGTGGCCGTAGACGGGGGTGGGGACCGGCAGGTCGCCGCCGCCGGAGAGCTTCCATAGCTCGCGGCCGGACTCGGCGTCGTAGGCGCCCATGTGCTTCCAGCCGTTCACCACGATCTGCGCGCGCCTGTCATGCTCCACCACCGTGGGCGTGCCCCAGGTCGGCGTTTCCTCACGGGCGGTGCGCCAGATCTCCTTGCCGGTGGCGGCATCCAGCGCGGCGAGGAAGCTGCCCTTCTGGATATCGCACTGGACGATGACGCGGTTCTTCCAAAGGATGGGCGAGCTGGCGAAGCCCCATTGCGCCGAAGGCACCAGGAAGAAGCCGGAGTCGAGGACGCCCAGGTCGACCTTCCAGAGCTGCTTGCCGTTCATATCGAAGCAGTACAGCCCCTCGGAACCGAAGGAGGCCACCACCCGTTTGCCGTCCGTCGCGGCCGTGGGGTTGGCGTGGGTCGACTTGGTGTGGCGCTTCACCTTGGGGACCGACCTCACCGCCGTCCGATCCCACAGTACCTTGCCGCTGCGCTTGTCGAGGCAGTAGACCTTGTATTCGTGGACGGTGTCGTCTTCCACCGGCTTGATGTCGCCGTACAGCCCCACCTTGAGGTCGGCCCGCTCCTTGCCCGTAATGGCCGTGGTGACGAATAGCTTGTCGCCCCAGATCACGGGACTGGAATGCGCGAGTCCCGGAATGGGGGTCTTCCACCGGATGTTCTGGAGGGCCGCGCCGTCCTCCGCCTCGGCGTTCCACTTCTCCGGCAAGGAGTACCCTTCAGCCACCCCCTCCGCCCGCGCACCGCGGAACTGCGGCCAATGCGGCGAAGCCTCAGAGCCGGCCGCATGCGCCGCAAGCCCACCCGCCAACACGAGCGCGGCGATTCCAGCGACGAGGGGAAGTTGCGCGATGCGGGGGGTCATTGGGTGCTCCAGGGTTGGAATTCAGAATGCAGAATTCAGAATGCAGGGCTTCGCAGGTTGTGATGGCGGGGGTAGTGGGATAGGCGGAGCGTGCTGTTGCTTTGATCTGGTGGGAGGCAAGCAGCCCACCCCCACGGAGCGCGGGCGTCCCGCCCGCACCCACCTTTGGGCTAGCGGAATCCGCCCGAATTGCTGGCTGATTCCGCATTCCGCATTCCGCATTCCGCATTCCGCATTCCGCATTCCGCATTCCGCATTCCGCATTCCGCATTCCGCATTCCGCATTCCGCAATCGAGTCTCCCGTCAGGCCAGTTCCAGCATCCGATCAAGGGCGGCCTTCGCCCATTGCTTGATGGTGGGCGGGACTTCGATCCGGTTCTTCACGCGGCCGTCCAGGAGGTTGTCGAGGACCCAGAGCAGGTAGGCGGGGTGGATGCGGTACATCGTGCTGCAAGGGCAGACAACCGGGTCGAGGCAGAAGATCCGCTTGTTGGGGAACCGCTGGGCAAGGCGGCTCACCATGTTGATCTCAGTGGCCACGCCCCAGGTGCTGCCGTCCGGAGCGTCCGTGATCACCTTGAGGATCTTCTCCGTGGAGCCGAAGTCGTCCGCCGCATCGACCACCGCGCGCTCGCACTCGGGATGGACGATGATGCGCACGTCCGGATACCGCTCGCGGGCCTCGCGGATCTGGTCGACCGTAAACCGTGCATGCACGGAGCAGTGCCCCTTCCAGAGGAGCACCTTTGCAGCACGAAGCTGCTCCACGGTTGCGCCGCCCCCAAGCTCCCACGGGTCCCAGACCACCATCTCCTCGGGCGGGATTCCCATCCGCAGTGCGGTGTTCCGCCCCAGGTGCTGATCCGGGAAGAAGAGGACCTTCTCGCCCCGCTGGAAGGCCCATTCCAGGACGGTGCGCGCGTTGGACGAGGTGCAGACCGCGCCATCCCGCTCCCCCACGAACGCCTTGAGGTTGGCGGCGCTGTTCATGTAGGTGACGGGGATAATCTTCTCCGGGATGATCCGCGTCAGGGTGGCCCAGCAATCCTCCACCTGGTGGATATCCGCCATGTCCGCCATGGAGCAGCCGGCGGACATGTTTGGCAGGATCACCTGCTGGTGGGGTGCCGCCAGGATGTCGGCGCTCTCCGCCATGAAGTGGACGCCGCAGAAGACGATGAACTCCGCGTCCCGGCGGCTGGCACCGTACTGAGCCAGCTTGAAGGAGTCGCCCTGGTAGTCGGCGTGGCGGATGATCTCGTTGCGCTGATAGTGGTGGCCGAGGATGACAAGCCGCTCTCCCAGGGTCGCTCGGGCAGCGTCGATGCGCTGAGCCAGCGCCTCATCGGAGATCTGGAAGTAGTGCTCCGGCAGCGCCTCCTGCACCGGGCTGCGATGAGCGCGCGCGGCAAGACCGCCCAGCTTCGGCTTCAGGTTCGCGTCCAGGTTGATCGTCGGCATCGTACGGCTCCCCTTCCGGCCCTCGTCCGCAACGGAGGACCCGCCTCTACTCCATGAACTTGCTGTGCTGTCGGCGGTGACGGCTGCGTGCGCGTCTAAGGCCGGGTTGTGAAGCAATTCACGAAGCGAGGATGGACCTAGTTTATGCCATTTGCTGGGGGAAGTTAAGCAACCTTGACGTTGGCACACTCCGCTCTGGGCGTACGTGCGTCATCCAATTCACTCCTCTTCCGGCGGCTCCACGCCCATGCAGGCGGCTGCGAGGACTACGAAGCTTTGCAGCGTCTGATAGCCGCTTTCCGAGATGCGCTCCGGGATGGTGACCATCCACTGCTCATCCCGCTCCGTCTCCTGGGTGTTTCCGGCCTGCCGGCGTGACGTGATTCCAGCCGCCCGTAGCAGCGGCCGTGCGGCCTCTGCCGCCTGCCAGAGCTCTTCCTCCCGGCTGGGCGAGATGCGGCGCGGGGTGAACCGCACTTGGAGCTTGACAAGGCTGGGTCGGTGGTAGAGGTAGACCGTCTGCGAGGGGAGATGCCGGGAACCGTAGGCCTGAACGCCGTCGTTTCCCTCCGGGTCGACCAGCCAGGTGTGCTTCCCGTGGGGGAGACGCTCGACCACCATGTTCCTGACTTCCCGCTGGCTGTAGGGCCGCTCCGGGTCCTGAATTGGCATGGACACTCCCATACGGCGGCAGCACCTGAGCGATGGAGCTACTTCTGGCGCCAAATGCCTGCACCCAGCCGTTATGCGACAATCAGGCGGAGGCAAACCCCCAAAGTCGCAGACCGTCGGCTATGCGCGCTATCCCAGGTTCCGCTGGAGGGAGTTCTGCACCGTCCGTCGCTGGTAGGGCCGCATGAAGAAGTCGACCGCTCCCATGGTTAGGGACTCCATCAGTAGCGGTGCCTGGCTGGCGCTTCCGGTGGCGAAGATGGTCACGTCCGGGTGCTGGGCGCGAATGCGCTTCATGGCGATCAGGGCGTCCAGGTAGCCGGGCAGGCTCACGTCCATGATCACCGCTTCCGGGCAAAGCATCTCCACCTTGAGCAGCGCGTCGTCCGTGTTGTTCGTCTGCCCCGCCACGGAGTATCGCGACTGACGGAGAATCTCCACCATCTGCGCGCGCATGGAAGTCTGGTCGTCAACAACCAGGATGGATCGATTGAGGATCATGCAGCCGCCCCACGCCCAAAGAGAGGCCCTCGACGTAGCAGGGCCGTAACTCTCAAATATTGGCGGATCAGGGGCCGCTCCTGAGGCGGTCCCAGTGAATGGGTGCCGGTCAAATCAGAGGAGACCGGCATCGAGTTCTAACTGCGCCGCGCCCAGTGGGGCAACCCGTGCATCCCACCATGACGACACTCCCCCAGCATTGGGGGCTGGGGGGCCATCGGCCACGGCCAGCAGGCCGACTTATGCCAAGACGAGCCTCCTCCGGCACGCGGAATCAAAGGTGAGGGTGCCCCAGGTGCCCATCCAGGCACTCAACGTCAGCCCCAAAGGGGCGTGATAAGTCAGCCCTGGGCGATGCCCTGGGATGCGGCAGACCCCGAAACGCACAATGACGCCCGCCCCCGCCGCGCCTAGAATGACTCGTCCTGCACCCAATCCGAAATCCGCAATCCAAATGAGTTCCGCATTCCAGTTAACCGGCGCCTACCAGCCCAAGGGCGATCAGGTCAAAGCCATCCCCGCCCTGGTGGAGGGCGCCCGCCGGGGTGACGCCGGCCAGACGCTCCTGGGCGTCACCGGCTCCGGCAAGACCTTCACCATGGCCGCCGTCATCCTGGAACTGCAGCGGCCGGCCCTGGTCATCGCCCACAACAAGACCCTGGCGGCGCAGCTCTGCTCGGAGTTCCGGGAGTTCTTCCCGCACAACGCGGTGGAGTACTTCGTCAGCTACTACGACTACTACCAGCCGGAAGCCTACATCCCCTCGACCGACACCTACATCGAGAAGGACTCCGCCATCAATGACGAGATCGACCGCCTCCGCCATGCCGCCACGCAGGCGCTGCTGGAGCGGCGGGACGTGGTCATTGTCGCCTCGGTCTCCTGCATCTACGGCCTCGGCTCCCCGGAGGAGTACGTCAAGAAGGTGATCTCCCTGGTCCCCGGCCGGGAGTACAACCGCCGCGATCTCCTCCGCCAGCTCATCGACCTCCAGTTCACCCGCAACGATGCCGCGCCCACCCGCGGCAACTTCCGCGTGAAGGGCGACCTGCTGGAGATCTGCCCCGCGGACGAGGAGGTGGTCCTCCGCTGCGACTTCTTCGGCGATGAGCTAGAGAAGATCGATGCCCTCGATCCCCTCACCGGCGAGCTGATCCGCTCCATGCCGCGCTACACCGTTTTCCCCGCCAGCCACTTCGTCACCAGCGATGAGCGCATGGAGCGGGCGCTCAAGTCGATTGAGAAGGAGCTGGAGGAGCGGCTGGAGTGGTTCCGCTCCAAGGGCCAGCTCCTGGAGGCGCAACGGCTGGAGCAGCGCACCCTCTACGACCTCGAAATGATGCGGGAGGTCGGCTATTGCAACGGCATCGAGAACTACAGCCGACACATGGACGGCCGCTCTCCCGGCTCGCCACCTAACACGCTGCTGGACTACTTCCCGAAAGACTTCGTCCTCTTTATCGACGAGAGCCACCAGAC
>JANPLG010000292.1:0-6381 GCA_031426395.1 Actinomycetes bacterium | reverse complement strand
CTGGTGCTGGCGGCGGCGCGGCAGCGGGTCCTGAATACAGCACCGCCATCCTCTGGATCTACAATCGTCCGGGCGGCTCTCGCCTTGAGTTCCTCATCAACGAGGATGGCCGCGTCGCGCAGATTTCCGTGGCCTCGCCGGCGAAGAAGCCTTTCTCGGCCGCAACCCAGCGTGGAGTGGCTCTTGGGGCCAGCTTCACGCGCGTGATGGAAGTGTACGGCAACCCGGAGCGGCATCGCCTTCTTCCGGGCGCGCGGTTCTACGAGGCGTACTACAGCAAGAACTACCACGCCGCGTTCACCTTCGACACTCGCGAGAGCCTCAAGGTGGTCAGGATCACCATCGCTCTAGCGGACTAGGGATTGGCTTCAAGCCCGCCCCCCATCCGCCGAGCCGGATGGGGGGCGGGCTTTTTGTTGCGTACGGCATAGCTAGCTGGTTGGTTCGTCTCCGTTCGTGGATCGCTTTGGCCCATGGCAGAACTCGTTTCGGAAGTAAAGCAGCGCACCGACCTCGTGGAGTTGATCTCCGCCTACGTCCCTTTGCGCAAGCGCGGGGTGAACTGGATTGGTCTCTGTCCGTTTCACAGCGAGAAAACGCCCAGCTTCAACGTCAATCCTGAACGGGGGGTGTGGAAGTGCTTCGGCTGTAGCAAGGCGGGCGACTGCTTCTCCTTTGTCATGGAGAAGGAAGGGATCGGCTTTCAGGAGGCGGGCGAGCTCCTCGCCAAGCGCGTGGGGATGGAATGGGTGCGGAAGGGTGAGAGCAGCGAGCAGCGAGGCAAGCGGGATCGGCTCCTGGATGTCTGCGCGCTGGCGGAGCGCTTCTACCGACAGCGCCTCCGGGACAACCCGGGAATCCAGGATTACCTCACCAGGCGGGGGCTCACTCCGGAGACAGTGGATGAGTTCGGGCTTGGGTTCGCTCCTGGGGGATACGAGGCGTTGCTCACGTGGCTGCGCAAGGAAAGGGTGAGCCTTGAGGATGCACAGGAGGCGGACCTGATCCTGACCAACGACCATGGACGGCTTCGTGACCGCTTCGTGGAGCGGGTGATCTTCCCCATCTATGACATTGATAGCAGGCCGGTGGCCTTTGGAGGGCGGACCCTCCGTACGGAGGGCGGCCCGAAGTACCTCAATTCACGTGAGACGCAAGTATTCCAGAAGGGTCGGACGCTTTACGGACTGAATCGCGCCCGCAAGGCGATCCCCGCATCCGGGTTCGCGGTGGCGGTGGAGGGGTACATGGACCTGATTGCTCTTCATCAAGCCGGGATCACCAATAGTGTCGCCAGCCTGGGAACGGCGATCACGGAAACGCATGTGGGCATCCTGCGGCGCTTCCTTCAGGGCGACGGCGACCTGGTGATGTGCTACGACGGGGACAGCGCCGGGGTGCAGGCGGCCCTGCGGAACTCCGCGATGTTCGAACATGCCGGTGTGAACGTCCGGGTGGCCAATCTACCGGAAGGCGAGGACCCGGACACCTACATTGCCAATCACGGGGCCGACGCACTTCGGGCGCTCCTGAACCGGGCTCCTACCCTGCTTGACTATCAACTGAGCCTGCTCCGCGCCGATTACAATCTTTCGGAGGAAGCTAACCGCCTTCCGTTCGTGCGGAAGGCCGCCCAGATCATCGCCCAGAGCGGCAGCCATCTGCTTGTGCAGGAATACGGTGGGAAGCTGACCCGACTGTTGGAGAAGTTGGCGGACGAATGGTATCCGGGCGATCCACACCGGGCCCGGCAGGCGATGATATCGCTGGCGCAAGAGGTGAACCGCCTCCTGCGGCTTGAACCGAAGAGCGGCATTGCAGCGGCACCGGTGGCCACTAAGCGCGTTCAGGACGGGCGGATGGAGGCGGAGAGATACGTACTGCGAGCAGCTCTTTCAGAGAACCGCTGGGCGGAAGCGGTTGCACGGAGATTAACTTGCCAGCACTTCGCATCGCCCGAGTGGGCGGCGGTAGCGGCCGGAGTCCTTGGAAATGCGGACGGACCCGTAGCTGAAGCCGAAACAAGGGGCGGGTCGGCAGCGTTTCATATCCACGCTCGCGTGGAAACAGTCCGGAATGAACCGGCGCTCTCCAGCGTGGTGAGTCATCTGCTTGTGGATGAGACGCCGCTCTCCGACGAGGGGTTGGAGCAGTGTCTTCACCTTCTGGAACGATCCGTGGACGAGGCGCGCCTCCGTGAACTGGATCGACAGGTGACCGCCGCAGAGATACCGGCTGAGGACGCGCGCTTTCTCGAGTGGCGAGACCTTCGCGCCCGGCTGGGTGGCCGAAAGCGACGCGAGGATTGAAGGCTGTTAGAACCAAGATGGCCATTGGCGATTGCCCGGTCCACCGGCGAATCGGCATGGACTTTTTAGGGCCGCCAGTTGATGCGGCATAGATTTGATGCAGCGGAGCGCCAGGATTAGAGCGCTCCCGTGAACAGTTGAGCTTAACGGCAACCTTCAGCGGGTCCGCGAGCGAGACGGCCACGGTTGAAGGGGGTGGCAACGTGCCAGTAGAGACGACGATCAGAGACAATCCGGAGGTGGCCAAGCTCCTGGACCGCGGCAAGCGGCAGGGAATGTTGACGTACGACGAAATCAACGAGGCGCTCCGGAACGAAATCGATGCGGATCAGATTGAGGACATCTTCAGCCTCGCGGAGAGCGAGGGAATCCAGGTGGTCCAGGGCCTGAAACCCCGGGCGGAGGCGCGCCCCACCACCACAGAGGATGTCATCCTCAAGGACATGGAGATCCGCGAGGAGGAAAGCTCCAACGTCGAGGGGATCCCCATCGATGACTCCGTGCGGATGTGGCTGCGGGAGATCGGTAAGACGCCGCTGCTCACCTCTCCCCAGGAGATGGCGCTTGCGAAGCGCATAGAGGCCTGGGATCAGGACCCGGAAGGCGCGATGGCGGCGAAGCATATCCTCACGCAGGCGAACTTGCGCCTGGTGGTGAGCATCGCCAAGAAGTACAGCGGGCGTGGGCTCTCGTTTCCCGACCTCATCCAGGAAGGCAACATTGGTCTCATCCGGGCGGTGGAGAAGTTCGACTACCGCAAGGGCTTCAAGTTCAGCACGTACGCCACGTGGTGGATTCGGCAGGCGATCACGCGCGCAATCGCGGATCAGGGTCGCACCATCCGGATCCCGGTCCACATGGTCGAGACCATCAACCGGCTGATCAAGACCCAGGGGCAGCTCACCCAGCGCCTGGGCCGCGAGCCGACGGTTGAAGAGATTGGCCGCGAGATGGACCTGCCGCCGGAGCGCGTTGCCGAGATTCAGCGGATTGCGCCGGAGCCGCTCTCCCTCGAGACGCCGATTGGCGAGGAGGAGGACAGCCACCTAGCAGACTTCGTGGAAGATCACGATGCCATGTCGCCTTCGGAAGCGGCCACCAACACGCTGCTTCGGCGGGAAGTGGAAGACGCGCTCGACAAGCTGACGCCCCGCGAGAAGGAAGTGATCCGTATGCGCTTTGGCCTGGACGACGGCAGTCCGCGGACCCTGGAAGAAGTGGGCCGCCACTTCAAAGTGACGCGGGAACGCATCCGCCAAATCGAAGCGAAGGCGCTCAAGAAGCTCAAGCATCCTTCCAAGAGCCGCAAGCTTCGGGAGTTCCTGGAGTAAGCGGATCGGAAGCTTTCTCAGCACTGCTTATCCTGATTCGCATCAGCCCCAGGCCGTTTCGGCCTGGGGCTTTCTCGTGGAAGGGATTACGCTGCGATGTGCCGGATACTGCATGGAGGCAGGCACGTGGAAGCAGGCACATGGAGGCAGGCACACCGGGGGTGGGCTTGCCTCCCTGGTGGCGCAGCGACTTCAATCCCCCTTCCGCAATGACGCATGAGGGAACCCACATTGGCTGACCGCGAGACCGCAGCAGGCTTGATTTCCGGCACATTGGCCATATCTGCCGTGACAGCCGCATCGGCCGGCGGGTGCCAGGAGCGCACGGCGCGCGCAAACCAACGACGGGCCAAGCGAGCGCACGGCTACCGTGAGCGGATTTTCCACGCCGCCATCGCCCTTTTCGCAGAGCGAGGCCTTCAGCATGTGACCGTGGAGCAGATCACCGAGCGCGCTGAAGTCGGCAAAGGCACCTTCTTCAATTACTTCGACAATAAGGAAGCCGTACTCTCCGACTTCATCAATGAGGAGGTTCACCGCCTTCGCGAAGCCGTGGCTACCAGCGAGGTGACAGGTACTCCCAGCCAGCGCATTCTGCAATTGATCCTCATCCTAGCGCGGCAGCCGCAGTTCACGCGGGAGTTTGTGCGCGGCCTGTTCATGGCCGGCCTCAGCGCGACCAACTTCAGCGAGCGGGAAGGCCGCGGGGTATGGGACCTGCGCGGAATCCTGGCGGAGATAGTGAGGGAAGGCCAGGAAAACGGCGAGTTCCGCGCGGTCCCCACCGCGCCCGAAGCCGGGATCTACCTCCTAGGCCAATACCACCTGGCAATGCTGACCTGGTGCTCCGGCTTCTCAGAGGACACTCTGGACCGCACCGTAGAACGCTACGTGGAGCTCGGCCTTCGCGCTATCAAGACGTCTCCGTAATCGCCCGAGCAGTAGTCGCCGCGCGGTTCCAGGCGGTACGTGAATTGGGGCGGAGGATGCTTGTGCTTCCCCCACCCCAACGGTGCGCTGCGCTTGACGCTGATCGACGGTTAGAGCAGGTCCGGCTTCACCTGGACGGTGTCGCCTTCCTTGAGGCCGCTCTTCACCTCGACAAACTGCCCGTCGCTCAGGCCGAGCTCCGGCGAGACGCGCTCCCAGTTCCCGTTGCGCATCACGTTGATGAACGGTCGCCCCTCTGAGTCTTCCTGCACCGCGTCTTCCGGGACGGCAAGTGCATCCTTCACCTCGCCCAGCTTCACGCTGGCCGTTCCTTTCATACCTGGCTTCACCAAGCCCTTACGGTTCTCGATGTGCAGCAGCACGGCGTAACCCGGTTTGCCCAGGGGCTTGGCAGGCGTCGTGATGAGCGAGTGAACCTTCCCCTCGAACTTCTCGCCCGGTACCTCGGTGAAGGTCATCTCCACAGGCATACCGGCTTTGACCTGGCCGGCGAACCGCGGCTTCAACTCGCCCTGGAGCTGGAGCTCGTCCAGGTCCACGACGGTGGCGACGGCTACCTTGCGGTCTACTCCGATCTCAGTCCCGGGCTGCGCCGTGAGCGCCAGCACGGTCCCGGCGATCGGAGAACGAATGAGGGCAGCCTTGCGGCCTCCCTGCGCGGCCTGGAACGCTTCCCGTGCGGACTCTAGCTGCTGGCGGTAGGGCGTCAGCGCCACGTCACGGGTGCTAGTGGCCTGCTGAAGCGCCGCTTCCGCCATCGAGAGGCGCTCGGCAGCCGCCGGGTCGGGGCCGGTGCTCAGCGGCGGGGTAGTCGTGGTGACCGTGGCGCCTTCCGGTGTGGTGGTGACGCTGCTGGTACCAGACGTGGTGGCCGGAACACTTCGGAGCGCGGATCGGGCGGCGGACACCTCCCGCTGGGCGGCGGAAATGGAAGCCGCGTATTCCCGCTGGGCGTTGGCGTAGGCGGTCTCCGCTGCACGGACGTTCGCCCGCGCCTGCTCGTAGTACGATTGCACGTTGGCCAGGTTTACCTCAACCAGAGTGTCACCGCGGTCCACGTTCGCGCCGATGGTGGTGTAGACCTTGACAACGGGAGCACGGTAGGGAGCCATGATGTCGGCGCGCTGATCCGGGGGTGCTACCACGTCTCCCGTAACCGGTACTCCGGCGATCAGGTCCCTGCGGACAACCATCGCCGGCACGGGCCGGGTGCGGCTCCAAGCCCAGTAGCCCAACCCACCCAGCAGAAGCAAACCCAAAACTAGGGCGGCGAGGAGCGGGCCGCGACTGGTTGTCCGCGCCCGTGGCTGCTCTCTGGCGATACTCATGTCCGTGGTCTCCAGGCGTCACGCATCGTCCGCGTAAGGAACGCGGAACAGTCGGTGATACCGGAAGCAGGCCGCCGGTAAACCTACGCCCGCTTGGAGACGCCGGAAGGGGGTGCCATGACGCGTGCTTGCCGAGTCTGGAACTCACGCGGCGGGCGGCTGGCACTCGGGGCAAAGGCCCACGAACTCGACGAGGTGGCGCTCGATCAGGTAACGGCTCTGGAGCTGCGCTTCCTTCTCGACCTCCGACATGCCAGGACAATCGACCTCTTCCACGCGGCCGCACTCCCGGCAGATCAGGTGGTGATGGCAGCCGGGGTGGTCCTCCAGTCGGCACGGCAGATAGCCGCCGCTGAACGCCACGCGGTGCGCCAGCCCGTTCTGCTCCAGCGTCTCCAGGATCCGGTAGATGCTCACCGTGTCGACAGAGTCGCCCTGACTGGCGAGCGCCTCGTGGAGGCC
>JANPLG010000291.1:0-1620 GCA_031426395.1 Actinomycetes bacterium | reverse complement strand
TCCCCGACAAACACCCCTCTGACCGCCACGTCCCTGACTGCCGCTCCCTCGGTCCTCTGCGAATCACTCGAAACGGGCGCCGTCCTGCTCGATCTGGATACCGGCCGCTACTTTGAGCTGGATGCGAACGGGCTGATGCTGTGGCAGCGCCTGAACGGGGAGCGCACCGTCAGCGACCTCGCCGCCTGCCTGGTGAGCGCGTACGGCATCCCGCCCGAGCAGGCGTTGGCGGATACGGAGAGTTTCGTTCGCGGTCTTTGCGACGCCGGTCTGCTCACCGCCGCTGGAGTCAGGTGAACCGGGAGAAGAGGTTGTGATCCGGCCACTGCTTCACCTCGGCCGCTGCCCGGTGCAGGGCGCGGTCGATGTCGCCGTCCGGCAATGCCTCGTCCTCGGACCGTAGGTTGAAGAGCGCCGCCCACGTCAGGCCGTCCCACCGCCGCACCAGAAGGGTGTTCGTCCCCGGCAGGCTGCCGCTGTGCCAGTAGTTGAACCTGCCCTCTCGAACCGGCCGGACCCGCCAGCCGAGTCCGGTCCAGCTATCCGCCAGTGAGCCGTCCGCCTTGCGAGCGACCGGCGCTTCCGGTGTCTCGTGGAACTGCGCCAGAATGGCCCCCTTCAGAATCGGGCTATGCTGGGGATCTTCCAGGGCCGCTGCGAAGCGGACGAGGTCGACCGCAGATGCGATCCAGCCGCCGTGGGCGTCCATCGCCTCCAGGTGGAAGCCCCCATCCGGCCATGAGACAGGATGGTGGGGCGGGAAGACGCTGGCCGTGGTCTCCGGCTTGCTCTGAGCGTATCGCACCTCTCCGCGCGCGCGGCCGGCCATCAGTGAGGAACCGATGCGCATCCCAGTGATTTCGGCAGGGCGCAGGACCTCGTGACGAACGAACTGCTCGTACGATTGGCCCGACAACTTGGCGATGATCCGGCCGAGAACGCAGTAGCCGAAGTTGCTGTACGCTTCCGCCGTGCCTGGATCGAAGTCGAGGGGACGGCCGAGCATGTACCGCACTACGGCCTCCGCGCTGGCCGGTTCAGGAACCCCCGCCGTACGGGCGATGCGGCGCGGCTGGAACATCGGATCGCCGCTGCGCCCGCGGTCCCAGCCTCCGGTGTGGTGCAGGAGGTGGCGAACGGTGATGCGCGCTAGCTTCGGCTCCATCCGCTCGCCGGGCAGCGGCTTCAAGTCGAGTAACTCAATGGCGCGGTCCTCCAGCCGCATGCGGCCCTTCTCCACCAACTTCATCACCGCAACGGCCGTGATCGGCTTGGCGATGCTGGCGATGCGGAAGAGCGATTCCGCCCGCACGCGCTCACCTGAGGCGGGGTCCGCGAATCCGTAGCCCTTCGCGTAGACCAGCCGGCGGTCCTTCACCACCGCCAGGGAGCCGCCCGGCACCTTCCGCGCCCGCATGAACGCCTCGACTTCACGGTCGAATGGCGCGAACGGGTGATCATCCGCCGCTTGGACGGCCCCGCAAAGCAGCAGGGCGCCTCCCGCCAGGCACTGTCGCCGATCCAGTCGCATACTCATCCAATCTGCCTCCCGCCCATTCATTCGATCTGCCTTCGCCCATCCATTACGTCGGTGGAGGTCGTGCTACTGCGTGCTCTCAC
>JANPLG010000290.1:0-1773 GCA_031426395.1 Actinomycetes bacterium | reverse complement strand
CGACGGCCTCCTCCACGTCAGCGAGATCTCCTGGAAGCGCGTGGAGCACCCCTCCGACGTGCTGAAGGTGGGGCAGAAGGTGGACGTGAAGGTGTTGCGGGTCGATCCGCAGACCGGCCGCGTCTCCCTCTCCATGCGCCAGCTCGCCTCCGATCCGTGGGACGAGGCGCGCCGCAAGTACGCCATCGGCAGCGTGGTGACGGTGAAGGTTACCGGCTCCATCCCGCAGGGTGCCGTGGTTCAGTTAGAGGAAGGCCTCGATGGCTTCATCCCGATCAGCGAACTGGCGAATCGCCGAGTGACCGCAGTCGAGGAAGTGCTTCAGATCGGTCAGGAAGTTGAGGCGCTTGTCATCGACCTCCGCCCGCGGGAGCGAAGCGTGGTCTTCAGCGTCCGCAAGCTGGAGCAGAAGAAGGATCGGCAGGTCGTCGATACCTATCAAAAGCGGGTGCAGACCACCAGCCGTGGCGAGCGGACCACGTTGGGCGACCTCTTCGGCCACCTCTTTGAGGAGTACCGTCAGCAGGCGGATGAAGCTCCTGCCGCCGAAGCCACCGGCGACGTGGTTGCGGCTGATGCCACTATCGCTGATGCCACTGTGGGTGAAGAAGTCACCACGGTCGAGACCGCTACGGGCGAGGGCGAGATCTCAGCGCCGGCCGCAGTAGTCGGCGACGAGGTTCCGGCAACGGAAGAGACTGCAACCGCCGATGTGGTATCCGATGAAGCAGCAGACGAAGCCGTAGCCGATGCGACCGAAGGGGAAGCGGAGACGGCTCCAGTGGCGGAAGCGACCGAGGAAGACTCCGCAGATGAAGCCCCGGTTGACGCCCCGGACGAGGCATCCGCCGAACCCGCAGCGGACCCCGTCGGCGAACCGATCGCTGACCCGGACCCTGAGCCGACGGTTGAGGGCGAAGGCGACGAGAGCGCAGCCTAACCATCGCGTCAAAGCTGACAGAGTGGAACGACAGGGTCGCCGGAAACGGCGACCCTGTTTCCGTTTCGGGCTACGGGAACCTGACTGGGCCATTCGCCCCCAGAACCATAGCCAGCGACCACCGGGGAAACCTGGTCCCAGCCTACAAGGAACCTGAGCGGCGCGCCACGCACATGATCCCGACGGTCCCCGCGCAGTAGGCCGATGCTCCATTGGTGTTCCTTCGGGATCCGCGGCAGACCCGCTCCCTGATCCGGATCACGGCGGGCCTCGCGGCCCAGACGGACCGCTCCTTCTCCGCCGCCTGCGGTTACGCGGGCCGGCAGGCTGCGCACCGCATCTTCAAGGACGAGGCGACCTCCGTGGACGGGCTGCTGGCCGGCCACTACGCCGCCACCGCGGAACGGTGCGCCGAGTTCCCCGTGGTGCTCGTCGCGCAGGACACGACCTTCTTCACCTACGCGCAGGAGCAGATCGAAGGGCTGGGCCAGCTCAATCGTTCCGGCAAGACGGGAGGATTGATGGGCCATTCGGCACTGGCCCTCACCGAGGCCGGCACGCCGCTGGGCCTGCTATCGCTCCAGCTCTGGGGCGCTTCCGACGGCTCCGCTCCCTATCCCCGCGCCAAGGAGAGCGCGAAGTGGGAAGCCGAGCTGCACGAACCACGAGCTTGCTCACTCAGGCTTTGAACTTTCCGGTGTTTGGGCTTATAAAGGCCAGCTCAAGAATCCCCAGATCGCCGGAGTAAAACTCCCCACTTCGCCAAGCGGCAGGAGCCTCAGCTGCCCTGCCCATCTCCCCTCAAAAGCCGGTTCCCTGCATTTCCCATTTCG
>JANPLG010000289.1:0-7533 GCA_031426395.1 Actinomycetes bacterium | reverse complement strand
CCCAGGAGAGCACCTCGCCCTTCTGATCCGTGACAGTGATGATGGTGTTGTTGAACGTGGACTGAACGTGAACCACGCCCAGCAGAACCTGGCGCTTTTCCTTAACCTTTTGGCGCCCGGCAGCTTGCTTCTTGGCCATGGTTTACTTGCCCTTCTTCTTCTTCATGCTGACCGTGCGGGCAGGACCCTTGCGGGTGCGGGCATTGGTCTTGGTCCGCTGACCGCGCACCGGCAGGCCGCGGCGGTGACGGATGCCGCGATAGCACCCGATCTCCGACAGACGGCGAATGTTCATCTGGACCTGGCGACGCAGGTCGCCCTCCACGCGGTATTCGCGCTCCAAGACCTCGCGCAGCTTTGCGACGTCCCCTTCCGCCAACTCACGCACACGCATATCCGGGTTCACCCCGGTCTTGGCGATGATTTCCTTGCTGGTAGCAGGGCCAACGCCATAGATGTACGTGAGCGCGGTCTCAACGCGCTTATCGCGTGGCAGGTCAACCCCGGCGATACGTGCCACTAGTCGCTTCTCCTCAAACTTGCTCCTCGCCGAATCCGCTCACGCCAAGTGCGCGAGCCGGCTCACCCCTGGGCAAGCCGGATCCGGGCGGCGAGGGGTTGAATCAACCCTGACGCTGCTTGTGCTTCGGGTTCTTCTTGCAAATAACCCGAACCACGCCTTCACGACGAATGATCTTGCAGTCGTCGCACATCTTCTTAACGGACGGTCGAACTTTCACCGTAGGGCCTCGATCGCTCGATGCTCGGTTGCCCCAGGCACTTCGCCCGGCACTGCTCCGCACCCGCTCCGGTCTCCGCGTCTCCTACCCCAGTCAGGGCACGTTGGCGGGTTCCGGTAGGGGGACCCCATTACCGGGGAGGGGGCAACCTGCATACAGTAGCAGAGGCGGGACCGCTAATCAATAGGGTTTGACTCCTCGCGGCCGCAGCCGATGCCTGTCCTCTGCCGCAACTCACCCTAGCCAGGGTTGGCAGCGTAAGCAGGGCTGTCTAGTGCCGCTTGAAAAGTCGAAGGGACGCGGCTGCCCGCCAAGCGGTAGCCGCGTCCCTTAGCTCAGCGATCGCTGTGATCCGCGCCTGATCTACTGGGCATCAGGCAATGCGATTGCAATGCTGGTGACCACATCCTTTATGCCAAGCTGCCCCACAGAGCGCGCTCGGCCCGTATATAGATTGAGCGAATACAGACGGGACCGCTGGCCCTGCTGAATCACCGCGAGGGCTACGTATGCGGTGCTATCCATTCCGTAGTCGTCGCCGACGATGTCAAACCCTACCGCGCCGCTCGCCTTCACCCCCAGCCGCCCCACCGTGGTCAGTAGTCCGGTGTTGGGAGAAACCATTGGTTGATTTCGCTCGCGGGAGCCCTGGAGCACCAGCACGTCGCGAACGGTATCGATGCCATAGAGCGTAGTACCGGTGAGCGAATTCTGATCAGGGTTGGAGTAGGCCGAGCCAACGACATCCGGCACGCGACCGGCGTTGGCATCCCCTGGTGCGTACGCCAGAGCGGTATCGGTGGCCGCCAAAGCTCCGGTATCCGGATGCAAACGAAGGTTCTCTTCCGCGTCGCTCACCACCCGGATCCGGTCGACCACCGGGTTGAAGTCGAAACCGAAGTGGGTACCGGTAAGGGCAGGGGTCAGGTCAACCCCTCCTGCTACGGCGGTGGCCGCGCCGGTGGAGGTGTCGATGGTGTAGAGGCGGTCTGCGGCGCCCGTTACGGAACCCAGCGCGAAGAGTGACGTCGGAGCGGCGGCGCGGAAGTCGATGCCACGGATGACTTCGCCGTCACGAAGGCCGGTGATCGATAATCGGGTACCGATGCGGTTTGGCTGGCGTGCCCCAAAGGTGATGAGTTGGTTGGCACGGGTGACCCCGTACACCGTCACCCCTCGGAGCTGGTTGGGGCTAGCGGCGAGGACGCCCTGGGAGGCGGCAACGGTCGCGAGAATTGCGGTGGCGGCAAGCACGGTGATGGCGCGGATGAGCGGACTCCGTTGTCTTGCAGCGGTGTTGAGGGTCATTGAGTAGTCCTGAAAGGTTGGCCAGGCATCTTGATCGCCTGCTCTGCAACTGCGCGAGACGAAGCGATGCCCGACGATTGAGAGCAGCCATACCTTCCCTGGCTAGGGGTCCGGCAAACCCAACAGGACGCAATCAACTACCGAAGCGTGATGAACTCGTGGTGGTTGAAGAGGACGTGGACCAGGCTCTCTCTGGCGCGCTGCGCGGGATCAACAGAGGGAGGGACTGCCGCAGAAGGGCCCGGCTCGAACGGCGTCAGCTTCGCTGCATCGGCGAGCAGCGCCCCTTGCTCGCGCAGGAACCGCTCGCTCTCCAGCCGTTCGGCCGAGGTGGGCGCGCGACCGAGGATTTGGAGGAACGCCGCGCTGATGAACTCCCGTTCCGCTAGTGCCTTCGATGGACCGCCAAGCTCTTTCCACAGTTTCCCCGCCAGCGTCCGGCTTGCTGTGAGCGCCAGCCGGCTGTTCGCCAGAGCGAGGGCCTGCTGCGGGACGATGCTGACATCCCGCTCATAGCACTCCGCCACGTTCGCCTGGTCGAAGGTGGCGAGGAACTCCACCCGCTTCTCCACGCTGTGGCGGAAGTAGACGCTGCGCCGGTAGACCGTCTCCCCCTGCACCGGGTCGAGATCCGGTCCGCCGGTGGCCGGGTCGAGTAAGCCCGCGAGGTGGATGGCGCTATCCCGGACCACCTCCGCCTCTGCCCGGCGGGGCGGAAAGCGCCAGTAGTAGCGGTTGTCCGGGTCCTTGGCCGCAGCGGTCGCATCCCAGGTGGAATCGATCCGGTACGCCGCGCTGGTGACCATCAGCCGATGTAGCGCCTTCATGCCCCAAGGGCGGGTTTCCGGTTCCCGGTTCCCTGTTTGCTGTTCCACCACTTTCGATGACGTTGAACGGGAAACCGGGAACCGGGAACTGGGAACTGGAAGATTGGAACCCGGAACTCCCGCGAAGCCGGCGGCGAGATAGTCCAGCAGCGCCGGGTGCGTGGGTGGCTGACCGTTGGCACCGAAGTCGAAGACGCTGGGGACCAGCGCCTTGCCGAAGTGCCGCAGCCAGATGTGGTTCACCGCCACCCGCGCCGTGAGGGGATTGCGGGCGTCGGTAACCCAGCGCGCCAGCGCCAGTCGGCGGCCGCTGCTCTCGGCGGGATAGGCGGTGATCTTGCGCGGCGTGTAGTTCTCCGCGGGCGGAGCTTCGACCGCCGCCCGTGCTGCGGCCTCCGTTTCATGAGCCTTAAACAGATTGCCCTGGGCGGCTGCGAGATCCGTCACGCGCTTCCTCTCTGCGTCCGCGTTGGCCGCAGGGGTGGAGAGCTTCGCAACCTGGAGCTTCAGGATGTGCGTCGCGAGCTGCGCTTCCGACCGCGCCTGCCTGCGCTGGGCATCCCGCGCGGCTCGAGCTGCGGTCCGCCACGCATCAGAGTTCTTTTGGCCGGCGTCCTCAAACTTCTCCACTTCCAAGACGCGCACCAGCGCCACCCGACGGGCTTCAGCAATCTCCAAAGAGAGCGCAGCTCCGGTGATGGCATCGGCGTTCGGCTGCTTCCGTGCGGCCTCCAGCGCCGTCCGCGCCTGGGTCACTGCGGCATCAAAGGCTGCGACCGTCTCCTGGATCAACCACGGCTGCTTCTCCGGCTGATGGGAAGTCAGCGGCACGGGGACCGGTTCAATCTTCAGCGCGGGGCCGGTCAGCAGCGACGGCACTCCCGGCGGGATCAACCGGCTTTTGTCCGGCTTCCGGTCGTCCCCCTGGATCAGGAAGAAGGTCTCCGCTTTCACGTTCGCGTCGTAGATGCGTGGCAGGCCGTCCTTCTTCAGGTCCGGCTGTCCGGGCACCCGATCCATGCGGATCTCCTGCGGCTCAAAGAAGGCGCGGAACTTGAAGTACTCCTCCTGGCTCACCGCGTCGAACTTGTGGTCGTGGCACCGGGCGCAGGCGACCGTCAGTCCCAGGAACGCCTTGGAGGTGTGCTCAACCACCTTCGTCAGCGTCTCGTGGCGGCTGAAGACGTACCAGTTGCGGACCAGGAATCCCGTCGCTGGGAGCACCGCCGGGTCCCCGGGTGCAAGCTCATCACCGGCCAGCATCTCCTGGACCATGCGGTCATATGGCTTGTCCGCGTTCAGGCTGTTGATGATCCAATCCCGCCACCGCCAGATGTGCGGCTGGCTGTTGCGGACCTCCTCACCGTAGCCGTCCCAATCGCTGTAGCGCCAGACATCCATCCAGTGCCGGCCCCACCGCTCACCGTAGCGGGGGGAGGCGAGGAGGCGGTCGACCACCCGTTCGTAGGCGTCGGGGGAACGGTCGGCCTGGAACGCGGTCAGTTCCTCGCGGGTCGGGGGCAGCCCGATGAGATCGAGGTAGACCCGTCGCAGCAGCACCTCCCTCGGGGCGGCGGGTCGGGGCCGAACGCCACGCTTCTCCCATTCGGCGGCGACAAAGTGATCGACCGGATTCCGCGCCCATGCCTGGAGATCCGGCCGTTTCAACCGGGGCACCGGCGGCGCCTTCACCGGATCGAACGGTCGCCATGCGTAGGCGGCGCGGCGCTGGAAGAGCGCGGTCAGCAGCGCCGGGAGGCGCTTCCGGTCCGCGTCCGCAGGTCGATCCGCCTTCCGCCCCGGATTGAACCCCAGCAGCAGCTCTGCCTGGTTGGGCGAGCCGTCCCCATCCGAATCCTCGCGAGCGGCGGCATCCAGGCGGGAGGGCAGGTCGGCCCGCTTCCCGGCATCGGCAAGCTCCCGCGCCAGCGCCATCAGCCGCGCGCCGAAGAGGTTGTGCGCCTTCCCAATCCCGGCGTTCAGCTTCGGCTCATCCCCCGCTTCGGCATGGCAGGTCGCGCAGGCGGCGAGCTTCGCCGGCAGGAGCGGCCCGTACTGCTTGCTGAGCTCCTTAGGGTAGTTTGGCCGCGCCTCGGCACCTACGGCCAGGCACAGCACTCCCGAGCAGACAAGCCCCCAGAGGGCGGGACGAAGGGAGCGGGGCGGCATGAGGACTCCTGAAGTACGGCTGAAGCAATGCGACACCTGTCGATCCCCTGGGTTGCACCGGTCACGCAGAGATCGGTCCGTTCCCGCTCCCAACTCGAAATCTGCAATCCGAAATCCGCAATCTCGCGGTAGTATGGGGGGCCATGCCGCTATCCCGCATCCTCTCCGACCGCGCCGCGTCCTTCCAGGAGTCCGTCATCCGAGAGATGACCCGCCTCCACATGATCCACGGCGGGGTGAACCTCGCTCAGGGATATCCCGACTTCGAAGCTCCCGCCGACGTGGTCGAGGCCGCCTGCCGTGCCCTGCGCGAGGGCTACAACCAGTACGCCATCACCTGGGGCACGCCACGCCTGCGCGAGGCGATCTGCCGACGAGCGGAGGAGTTCAACCACATCCCCGCCGACCCCGCCGCCAACGTCACCGTCTGCTGCGGCGCCACCGAGACGATGATCGCCACCCTCATGGCGGTCTGCAATTCCGGTGATGAGGTCGTGATTTTCACGCCCTACTACGAGAATTATGGCCCGGACGCCATCCTCTCCCAGGCGCGCCCCGTTTACGTCCCGCTCCGCCCGACCCCGGAGGGAAGCTGGGCCTTCGACCCGGAGGAGCTGGCGGCGGCGTTCAGTGCCCGCACCCGCGCGGTGATCGTGAACACGCCCCACAACCCCACGGGCCATGTCTTCTCACGGTTAGAGCTAGAGACCATCGCGGAGCTCTGCCAGCGGCACGACGCCCTGGCCATCACTGACGAGATCTACGAGCACATCCTATACGATGGCCGTGAGCACGTCTCTCTAGCCAGCCTAGATGGGATGCTGGAGCGCACGGTCACCATCAGCGGGGCGAGCAAGACCTTCAGCGTCACCGGCTGGCGGCTCGGCTGGGCCATTGCGCCAGCGGAGATCAGCATCGGCATCCGGCGCGTCCACGACTTCCTGACGGTGGGCGCCCCCCATCCGCTCCAGGAAGCCGCCGTGGCCGCGCTCAGCCTGCCGGAGCATTACTACAGGGAGTTGGTCCGCAGATACACGGAGCGCCGCGACAGGACGGTCGGCATGGTCCGCGCGGCGGGACTCGCGCCCTTCACGCCGGAAGGCGCCTACTACACCCTCGCCGATATACGCGGGATCACGGACGAGGATGACGTCACCTTCACCATGCGCCTGATCCGGGAGTATGGCGTGGCCGTGGTTCCAGGCAGCAGCTTCCACCCCGCCGGATCATCGGACGGTCGGCACCTGATCCGCTTCGCCTACCCCAAGCGCCCGGAGACCCTGGACGAAGCGGAGCGACGCCTGCAACGGCTGGCAGATGATCTTCGCACAGGAGACGCTTAAGTCGCCGTCGCACGTTTCAACAGCGGCACCAGCGCAGGGTGATGCCAAGCAGCGAGGGCACATGGTTCCAGCAGCCATTGTGCATCCTTCGACTTGAACAACCGAGAACGGCCAATCATGATCAAGCGGCTTTACATCCATAACTTCCGGTGCCTTGAGAACTTCGAGTTGCCAATCGATCAGAAGCAGTCGGTTCTTCTAATCGGAAGGAACGGAGCTGGGAAATCGACCGTAGGTTTTGCCCTTGAGCTTCTACAGAGCATAGCCCGAGGTAAGAACCGGGTGGGTAAGCTCGTTAAGAAAGGTGATTTCACCAGGAATCACACCGATGTTCCGATCCGCATTGAGATAGAAGTCACGCTCAACAGTACGGTCTTCTCTTACCAGATTGCCTTCGAGTTGCCCGAAGGCTTTAAGGAGGTTCGAATCGCTGAGGAACGGCTGAGCGTGGATGGCCGTGACATTTTTTCCCGCGACCGTGCGCAGGTTCTTCTCGCCAAGGCCTCGACTGGGGGGACCGGGGGCGAGGCAAGATTCTCGGTGGATTGGCACCTGGTGGCTCTTCCGATCATCCAGGAGAGCTCCGACAAAGACCCCCTTCATGTCTTCAAGCAATGGCTTCAACGGATGTTGATCCTAGCGCCCATCCCATCCCTGATGACTGGTGAGTCGAACGGCGACACACTACTCCCTGATCGCGACCTCAATGCCTTCGGTGAGTGGTTTGCTGGCCTGCTCGCACACTCACCCGCCGCATACGTGGACATCATCAACTTCCTCAAGAGCGTTATTCCCGACATCGGTGACATCAAAAACCCCGTCGTTTCCGGAGATTACCGGTCGCTTTCCGTGAGTTTCGTCCAAGACGGCGCCCTCCTATCACTGCCGTTCAAGGAACTGTCGGACGGGGAGAAGTGCTTCTTTGTCTGCGCGATGGTCGTGGCAGCGAACAGATCCTATGGTCCTGTCGTTTGCTTTTGGGATGAACTGGACAACCACCTCTCGCTTTCAGAGGTTGGGCTATTTGTCAGAACTCTGAGGCAGAGTTTTCAACCTGAAGGCCAACTCCTCGTTACCTCGCACCGGGAGGAGGCGATCCGCCATTTCTCATCCGAAAGCACTCTTCACCTTTCACGAAGATCCCAC
>JANPLG010000288.1:0-5088 GCA_031426395.1 Actinomycetes bacterium | reverse complement strand
CGGGAGCACGTCTCCGGGGGATGCTGGACCGTTCTACGTGCGAGACAACGGCACGGGTTTCGATATGGCCTATTCCCAGAAACTGTTCGGGGCGTTTCAACGGCTTCACAGTGACCGCGAGTTTCCGGGAACCGGCATTGGGCTGGCCACGGTGCAGCGCATCATCCATCGCCACGGCGGAAAAGCCTGGGGCGAGGGCGCCATCAATCAAGGCGCCACCTTCTACTTCACCGTACGTCCCCCTGCTGGTCCCACAGCCTCTATCTGATAAGTTCTGTCTGAAAGGGCTCGGGCCGCGGAGCCGTCAATCTCCCCCACTCTCCCATTCCCCCACTCTCCCATTCATCTGGACGGCTACTTCGCCCCGCCAATCGAGAAGAGCTGGCTTTCGGTGTGAATGTAAAGCACGCCGCCGGAGACGGCCGGGGTGGCGTGGGATCCCTCGCCGAGTTCGCTCTTGCCCTGGAGCTTGAACTGCTCGGCTGCGTCGATTACCACCAGCTCTCCGCGCGCGCTGACGTTGTACAACTTGCCGTTGATGCAGACGGGTGAGCCGAAGAAGTTGCCGCCCACCCGCTCCAGCCAAAGCTGTTCTCCGGTGCCGGCGCGGTGGCAGGCCACGATGCCGCCGTCTCCCCAGAAGAACAACAGCCCATTGTACACGACCGGCGTGGGAACGTACGACGTTCCACGTCCCAGCCGGTACTTCACTTCCGGCGCTTTCTCCTTGCTGCCGGCCTGCACCGCCGCCATCAGGCGGTCCCCCGCGCCGTTGCCGGTAGTGGCGAAGATCAGGTCGCCGTGCATGGTCGGGGAGCCGACCGTGCGCTGCTGGAAGAGGCCCGCCTGCTCCCAATTGACCATGCCGGTGATTGGGTCGAGGCTGGTGACGCCGTGGGAGCTGGCCAGGATGATCAACTCCGGCTTGCCGCCCTTGGGCGTATAGACGGAGGGGACCGCATAAGAGGCCGCGTTGCCGATGTTCCGCGCCCGCTTCCAGCGCACGGCGCCGGTCTGCGGGTCGAGGCCGGCGATGAAGCTGCCCTCGCCGTCCTGGTCATTGGCCACGATCAGCGTTCCCTCCACCAGGACCGGGGAGATCGCGCCGCCGTGCTGCGACTCATGCTTGCCCAGCTCGCGGGTCCAGACATCCTTGCCGTTCTGGTCCACGCAGACGGCGGTCACCTTGCCGGATTCGGTCCAGACGGTGTAGACCCGCTGCGCGTCCACGCAGGGCGACCCGGCCGCGAAGTTGTTGAACTGGTGCGTGCGATAGGGCGCGAAGGGGTACTGGCGGGACCAGAGTGTCTTGCCGGTGGCAGTGTCGAGGCAGAGGAGGTGCCGGACCCCCTTCTCCTTCTCCGCGCTGGTGACGAAGAGCTTCTTGCCCGAGACCACCGGCGAGGAGTGGCCGGTGCCGGGCAGCGCCGCCTTCCAGTTGATGTCCGCCGGCCCAACCGTCACAGGGATGGTGGTCGCTGCGCTGATGCCGGTGCCATTGGGGCCCCGGTAGCGGGTCCACTCCTGCGCAGAGGCGGCGGTCGCCAGGGTGACGACGCCCAGGAGGGCGAGAAGCGAGGCAGCGCGGGTGGGGCGAGGCATGGCCGTGGACTCCGGGAGAGGGCCGCATACCGCGTCCGGAGCGGCCCTGGAGTCGTTGCACGTGGGGCAGCCCGTTCCCTCGCGGCGCGGGTCGCTGACGGCGGGGGTCGCAAAAACCCTACAAGCGATGAAGAGCCCCTCCGAGCCTGCGGAGTGAGCTGCTGCGAAGCGCTAAGCCTGCGACCGACTTAAGCGCGAGTGGTCGCTTAGCATCCATCCGGCCTTAACAGGGATCGCCGCTTCCAGTTAGCTCGGCACTCCGGAAAGGACCCAGAAGAGCATTTGCCAAATGCGGTGGGTCTCCCCTCGTTCCACTACCTCAAGCGGCTTCAAGCCATCAAACCCATCATTAGGGGTCAATAGCCAGGAAGTGATCGTTCCAGGCTCCAAGACCTTGCAAAGCTCTTGCTGGAGGTTGCGCAGCTGCACCATTTGGTGCCTGGCCAGATCGCTGATGGGCTTGCCTGCCTCCCAATCCGCAATCCCTCGCTCGGAGCACTGGGAAAGGCGTGCGAAATCCTTTCGCGAGAGGCCCAGTGCCTCCCGGATCTCCCTTACGAACGCCCCATCGTCCCTGGCCGGGGTAGGCCGCTCAAGTAGAGCCGTGGTCATGTGACACCTCCCGCTGTCGCTTCTAGACTCATATACTAGAGATTATCCTCGGTGTAATGCAAATCTGCCAGCACATTTGCATTATGCCTCAGCTCCCGCAGTCACTTGGCTAGTCGGGGGGCGATTTGAGCACTCCCGAGCCAAGATGATCCGGGAACGCCACTAAATTGATCTCTCCGGGAGCGGGTGAGCATGGCACAAGGATGCCCTGTAGACCTAGTTCAAAGGCTGCCCGTCCAATCGCCTGAGTACAAGATTCGTCGCCGGCAAGTTGCTTCACCCACCATTTCTCGTGGCAGAGTTGTGCTTCCGTTACTTGCAGCGCCTGCAAGACCGCGTTCTGGGTAAGGTCAAGAACACCTTGAAGCTCGACCTGGATGGCGGCGAGCTGTCGCGGAAGTTTCTTGTGCAGAGAGAGGTTGAACCGGGCGCAGTAGGCCATGGTCTCCTTGAGTGGCACTTCGGGATTGAGGGCACCATACACCACGCAGCAGACGTCGGGGGGATTCCAGCGCCCGCCAGCCATTCTTGCGCCGACCCCTGAGACCAAGTCATCCGGAGTTGCCCATTCTGGCTCAACAAAGCGGTAGACGCGCCCATTCCATGGCTGTGCCAGTCTCCGAACGGCGTTCAAGCTCTGTCGAAGCCGATCGAAATCTGGATAGGGTCGGAGGGTCATGAACCTTGGTGTATAAGGTCGCGCAGCAGAGAGACGCCCGCTTGCTCTCCAGTGTCATGTTGCCCGGAAGGGCCCGTCTAGTGTGGAGAGTTCGTCACTGCTCCGCACCGACCGGAGTTGGCAACCCTCGCACCGGTGCGCCTAATGGGGCGAGTTGGAAGGCTGCGGGCGCAGAATCCCTAAAGGTGTCTGCTCCGCTCCCTGGCCCAGCGGATTGTCCTTGAGGGCGAGCCGAACCTCTTCCAGGTCGACGCCCCGCGAGACGCCCAGCACCGCGCTGTCGATGTCGTTCACGTCCACCACGGCCGCCCCGCACCCCAGGGCGTCGGCGATCTTCTGGGCGACCTGGTCCGGGTCCTTGGGTGCCTTGATGACGCAGTTGCGGTACTGCTCGATCCCAGCGGTTCCGGGCGCGTCGATGGCGGCCGCCTGGATACCGGCGATGCGGTAGAAATCGCCGCGCCGACCGAGGGCCTTGCTCACCGCGGCCACCACGGCTGCAGTGAGAATCCGGGGCGCCCCGCACTCATCGATGGCGCACTGCATGCTGAAGGGGTTGCGCAGCCCGACCCCATAGCTCACCTGGCGGACCCGCGGCCAGAGCAGCTTCGCCAGGAAGCCGACCTTGATGGTGTCCGTGGGCACCGCGCGACCCTGGGTGATCGCCACCACCTTCTCGCTGACGAAGACGATGTCGCCGGGCTGCGCCTGGCCTGCGGCATACTGCTTCGCCACGGCCACGATGTCGTCCTCGGGCTGGATGATGTGGGTGCGAAGTGGAATCCGCAGGTAGCTGCGGGACCCGACGGCGATGGTGGGAGACTTTTCTTTCGGCATGATTCGTGGCTGGGCGATGCGGTGGCAGACATCAGTAAGCGTCGGTCAGGGAGGGTGGTCCGCCTAGCGATGGCGGAACCCGTATCGTCTGGATGCCGGGCGGTCCAGAGAATCCATGAAGTGCTCTACGAACAGAACGCGCGTGATTAATTCAAGCGCGCGTGATTTCTAATCACGCGCGCTTGAATTCTGCGTGTTTAAGGCCCTGTGTAGGAAGCTGAACGTCCCGCCCCATGCGATTGCAGCTTGCCTTGATCAGCCAGGCGACGCAAGAGACGGCTAGCCTGATCAGGGCTCAGGCGGCACAGCTCAGCCGCGTCCTTCCGCGTGATTTGCTCGTGCTGCTGGACATACTGCAGCACCATCTGCTCCTGCTGAATGTCGTCGAACGCTGCCTGACGCACGTAATCCGCCGCTCGGCCCAGGCGGCGATACACCGCCGCGCTCAGGGAGTATTCGCGATTTCGCGCCGTCCCATGCGCCTGAACCAGCCCCGCTTCCATCAATCTGCCTAATAGCGCGCGTGTTTCAGTCTCGTCGCGCTGGAGCGAACGCGATATAGCGCTGACGTCGAGGCGCGCTGCTCTACGAAGCTGCGCCAGGGCTATGAGTGTGTCCACTGGCATCGTTGCGTCCCTTCGCTTCTCCTCCTCCAAGATCAGTTCGAGGAAAGGCAGGTCAGCATCTTCCTGCGGGAGACGCAGAATCACGTTGCTGGCGTCGCTCCGACTGTAATCAGGAGAGGGCCTTCCGTAGCGCAGGAGGCCCTGGTAGATCAAGTCAACCCCGCGGCCCGTGCGCTCGGCCAGACCCGTGCGCTTCATGATGTCGGCCAGGAGTGGGTTCCGCGGGCGAGGCTCGGTGACCAGTAGCCTGTCGAGCGTGACGCCCTCTACAAACCCACCTGGGTTGCTGATGATGAGGCCGTCCGCCTCCCAGCGTATGTGCACCGCGCCCAGCCGAGTGTAGTCGCGGTGAACCAGCGCATTGACCACCCCCTCACGGAACGAACGGCGGTCGTAGTTCGGCACAGGCACCCGGAACATCCCGACCTGCAACTCGTCCTCGACTACACGCGCGGCGAAGTGCTGCTCATAGAGGCGCTCGAAGGCATCCAACAGCGGCCGGCGAGTGAATTCATTGAGGCGGACACGGGTGCCTGAAAGGTCCTGGACTGCCACTTCATAGGTGGGCACGTGCGTCCGCAGCGATTGTTCCCGCCCGATAGTGAGTAGCCCTGCCACCGTGGGGACGCGTCGATCCCCCTCGCGCACGATGAAGCCCATCGCGCCGTCGAGCTCCGCGTCGCTCAAAGCAAGGAGTGTACTGTCGCCCCCATAGCGGCTCACCAGGTTTCG
>JANPLG010000287.1:0-11566 GCA_031426395.1 Actinomycetes bacterium | reverse complement strand
CGTCTTTCGCCGTCCATGGTGGCGCGGGGCCCGAGGTCGTCAATGGTGGCGTTGAGTAAGGTCCCCGCCGGATCGAACTCGTAGAGCGCCAGGAATTCCCGGCCCGGTTCATCGTCGAAGGCTGGGACGAACGGCGTGGTCAGGAAGAACTGGCGTCCGTCCTTCGTCCGGCCCACGAACTCCGCGTGGTAGTCATCGTGATTAAGGGCGATGAGCTTCGGCGGTGCCTTGGGCATCGGTGATCGCTCCTATCGTCAGCGCCTAACGGTTGGTCCGGTCAATCGTCGTCTTCGTCCGCCGCCGCCTTGATCTTCAGGCCGTAGCGAATGGTGGGCTTCGGCGTGTTCTTGCCCTTGAGGGCGTGCCAGAGGATGTCGTTCATTTCGTGATCGGGGACGGCATCCGCCTGCTTGAAGTTCAGCCGCAGGCTGTCATGGGCGCGGTAGGCCGTCCGGCCGTTCACCTCGGCGATGATGGCGCGCTCCGGAAGGATGGCGTTGTACGGCTCCGCGTTCTCCGGCGTGGCGCTGAAGATGTCGAGGATGGGGGCGGTGGCCACGAGCTGGTCCATCGGCGGAACGGCCACCAGGGCCTGCATGGTCCGTAGGAAGCTGTCCGTGTTGCTGAAGCGGCGGTAGTGCGTTCCCTTCGCGACAAAGGGGCTGATCACGAAGCCGATGGAGCGATGCGCGTCCACGTGGTCGAAGCCATTCTGCGCGTCGTCCTCCAGGATGAAGATGGCGCTCTTCTTCCAGTAGGGGCTCTTGCTGATCGCCTCGACAATCTGGCCGACCGCGAAGTCGTTGTCCGCCACCATGGAGCGCGGCGAGTGCTGGCCGGGCGCGGTCCCGGAGGTGTGGTCGCGGGGCACGCGAAGGAACTGGAAGCGCGTCAGGTTGCCGTTCTTCACGTACTCGTCGAACTCACGCTTCCAGGCCTCGAAGCGGCTCTTTGCGCCGAACTTCCCAAACGTCTTCCGTTGACCCGGCGAGGGCGCGTTGTGGAGCACCCACGCATCGCTGTCCGCATAGGTGGTGTCGTATTGCAGGAAGTTCGAATCGCTGCGGCCGACGAGCGCCTTCTTCGTCGGGTTGTTCCCGCCCACCAGCGGCGATGCCTGATCAAGGCCGTTGTCCGTGAGGATCGCGTCGATGAAGAAGCCGTAGTTGCGGAAGCTGACGTTGTGCTTCTGCAGGTGGTCCCAGAGGTAGCCGCTCGGGGCGCGCGCCACGTCCGGAATTCCAAGCAGGTCCACTGGCACGCCGTTGTTTGTTCCTTCGTAATCGTAGGTCCGCGTTCGGCCGGTGTAGCCGTAGTGGGAGTTGCGGACGACATACTCGGAGGCCATGCCACTGGTGGACCAGTTCCAGCCATCAGCGGAGACCTCGGCGCAGCAGTAGTGGTTGTCCAGCAGGGCGAACCGCTCCGCCAGTGCGTGCTGGTTGGGGGTCACCGGCCGGGGGAAGAGGCAGAGCTTCGGGTCGCCGTTCCCCTGCGGGAGATCGCCAAGCACCTGGTCGTAGGTGCGGTTCTCCTTCAGGATGTAGAATACGTGCTCGATGCCGGGGTTCTTGAACGGCACTCGGAGCGCTTCCTGCAGGGTCGGCTTGAGCTGGTTGTTCTCCAAGACCTGCTCCGTGTGCCGCTCCAGTTCCTTGCGGCTGGGGACCGGGATGGTGCTGACCGTCCCTTCGATCACGTTCAGGATGTACTGCTGGCGGTTCGCCTTGGTCGGGTCGGCGGTGGGATTGGGGTTGCGGCGGTTGACGCCCTTGGCGTTGGCTACGAAGAGCCGCTTGCCATCCGGGGAAACCGCGACCGCCGTGGGGTACCAACCGACCGGGATGTAGCCGATCAGCTTGCCTTCGGGTAGGTCGACCACCGCCACCGCGCTCATGTCCGCGAGCGTCACGAAGAGCCGCTTCTCATCTCGGGAGAGGGCGAGGCCGGTGGGGGTTGCACCGGGAAGCGCGTGCGCGCCTCCGGGACGGAGTAGCACCGTGCGTACGATCTTGTCCGAGCGTGTATCGATGATGCTCACCGTGTCGCTGCCCGCGTTCGCCACGTAGAGGCGGTCCTGCTTGCGGTTCAGGAGCAGCCCGATTGGCTGTTCGCCGGTCGGCAGGGTGGCGGCAGCGTCCCGGGAGCCGACCTTCAGCACCGCAACGCAGGCATCACGTTCGCTACTGACGTAAACCTTGCGGTCCGCGTCCGGCCCCTGCGTCAAGGCGGCGACCGCGAAGGGATAGCCCGGCGCTTCGATTTGCTGGGTGCGGCGACCGGTGCCGGTCTCGAAGACGCTCACCAGACCTTTGAGGCCGGTGTGTCGCCCGGTGTTGTTGTTGGCGGCAAAGAGCCGGCTGCCATCGGCGGAAAGGGCCACGCCCGCCACGCCAAGCGGTACGCCCGCCGTGCCTGAAGGGTTGTCGAGGAACCGGCCGGTCTCCTTAAGCTTGCCGTCATCCGCCAGCGTCAGCACACCCACCCGATCCTCGGACCCTCGGGAAGCGTAGAGAAGGGTGCCGTCTGCCGTCTTCGGCCCAAAGGCGAGGCCGTAGTAGAGGCCCTCCTTGCGACCGCCAGTTCCTCCCGTGAGTTCGCGGTTGAATCCAAGCTGGGAGACCTTCCCGCCGTCCGGTGTGCTCAGGACGGTGAGGTACTGGCGCTCCCCGGTGTTGGTGACCACCAGGAATCGGCCGTCGGGGCTGAGGGCCATCGCAGAGGGGAAGCTGCCGACCTCGGTCTGACGTCCGGCCGGCGTGATGTTGCGGCCAGTCACCAGCGGGGTGCTCTCCATTCCTTCGGCTTCCACCGGAGCCATTGCGGGGCCTCGCCAACCGGCCACGGCGGCCACGACGCCCGCAACACAGAGCGCGCTCGGAAGCGCCACAAAAGAAGTCCGCCGCATCAGATTCGGTCCCCGCATCTCGCTCTCCGCTCTGGGCCGGGATCGCGCACTTCCGGCTGCTCCTCAAACTCTATCCCCACCCTCATCAGCGCCGGCCTTAACGGTTCTGGGCAGAAGCAGTGCGTCCGAGCGGATGCTTCCAGAGTTGCCCTGAGGAGGGTCGCCATTCTCCCCATAATCGGACGGTCACTGTGCCACGGCCTGCCACTCAACCATGCGGCTCTTCTTACTCATCGCAGCGTTGCTAAGCGCCTCGGCGCTCGGAGGGATCGCTCTTTGGGAGCGGCTCTATCCCGTCAAGCCGAAGCCCCGGGACCTCAACTCGGAGCTCCTGGGGGCTGCGGGCGCGGGGCGGCTGGACAAGGTCCGCTGGCTGCTCAAGGCAGGTGCGGATCCGAATGCGACGGTCGGCGGCACGAATCTCACCGCCATCCACTTCGTGATGGTGGCCCCGGATGGCAAGCCCCGGAAGGAAGCGGAGCGCCTGGCCATCACGCGGACCCTCATTGAGAAGGGCGCGAACCCGCACGCTGCCATCTGGCCCAAGGGCGATACGGCGCTCATCTGGGCTGCCGGCAGCGGCTATCCCACCATCGTCCGCTACCTGCTCACGCTGAAGCCGAGCAAGGCGGAGCGTCAGCGCGCCCTCAGAATCGCCGCCCGCCGCAGCGCGACCGACCCCGTGGAGCGCCAGCGTCTCGCATCCATCCGGCAAGCCCTGGGCGGCTAGGGCGCGGGGGTTGGGAGATGGGGGTTGGGCAGCCGTCATGGTTGCGGATGATGTTCCGGATCAAGGAAGGCAGGACCGGGTTCTAGACTGAACCCTGATCCGGCAACTCTTTCAGGATTCTGGAGCACGACATGGCACGGTTGTGGGGTAGGGATTGGAGCCGGGACGAGCTGGAGCAGCGCACCGGCGACCTACTGCAGGTGGCGGGGGTCCGCTCCGTTGAGCTGGCGGATGGCAGGGAGCGGGGCGTCCGCGCTGCCGAGGTTCGGTCCGGGACTGGACTTGCCTTCACGTTGCTGCTGGACCGTGGCCTGGACATTGCTCACGCCGAGTGGGCCGGTCGGCCGATGAGCTGGCGGTCGATGACCGAGGATGCGCATCCTGCTTACTTCGAGCCGGATGGGGCAGGCTGGCTGCGCACCTTCTATGGCGGCCTGATGACGACCTGCGGCCTCAACTGGGCTGGCGCACCCTGCCATGACCCGGAGGCCGGAACTCGCCGCCTCGGTCCGCGCGACCTGGGGCTCCATGGCCGCATCTCCCATTCACCCGCCCGCAACGTCCATGCGGACGCCGCCTGGAACGGCGATGACTACGAGATCTGGGTGAAGGGCAAGTGCCAGGAAGGCCTCGTCTTCGGAGAGAGCATGGTGCTTCACCGGGAGATCCGAACCCGCCTGGGCAGCAACGCCATCTCCGTGACCGATACGGTGGAGAACGCCGGCTTCGACCGGGTGGAGCACATGCTGCTCTACCACATCAACATCGGCTGGCCGGCGGTTGAGGAGGGTTCCGAGCTACTCGCACCGTCTCTGGCGGTCACGCCGCGGGATGAGGCCGCCCGTGACGGAGAAGCCTTCGCCACGCGCCTCGACGGCCCGGTGCGCGACTACCATGAGAAGGTCTACTTCCATGACCTTGGAACCGATGCGGAGGGCAACACCGGGACTGCGGTCATCAACCGAGAGCTTGGCTTCGGCGTCTACGTCCGCTTCAATCGGAACGAGCTGCCCTACTACACGCAGTGGAAGATGACTGGTCAGCGGAACTACGTGGTCGGCATGGAGCCGGCAAACTGTCTTCCGATGGGTCGCGTTGCGGAACGGGAAGCGGGCCGCCTCCAGTACCTGGAGCCGCGCGAGAGCCGCACCTATCACCTGGAGATCGGCGCGCTCACCTCGGCGGAGGAGATTGCGGCGTTCGAGCGGGACGTTGCCGCGTGGAGAGGAATGTACAGGTCGTGACCCAGCACCCCCTACCAGGAAGCCGCCTGAGTTCTTGCGGACCGCAGGACCAGCTTTAATGTCAGTCTAGCGCGTATCCGGATGTTGACTCAGCCGCTCAAGTCAGGCTCACGTAGTCAACTCGATTGGAAGACATTCTCTCGGTGCCATCGGATGAAATTGGTATCGGGAGCAAATCGCTCTGGCATCCGGATCTTGCTTCCCGCCGTTTGCATCAGCCAGTTCCGAGGGCTCGTATCTTCCGAACGAGCTATCCGGGGCGACAAAATGACCCTGTGATCGTCATTGATCGAGAAGAGTCCTCGGTCGAAGGCCTTGTCATGTAGGGCGTTCAAGCAGAGACCGTTGGCAGGATTAGCCCGGTTGAAGGTGTCGACCGACCAAGGCACAACGTGGCTCGCGACGAGGAGTTCAGCAACCTCGAGCCCAGTGATGCAGCAACGTCCGTGGTAGGCCGTCAACACCGAGCTTCGAAAGAAGCGTTGGTTGATACGCTGCTTGACCAGCGCTTCTCGGTCTTTACCTTCGGGGAATGGTGCTTCATCGCTTGATGCCAGCGGCCGTCCCAAGACGTGGGCTATAAGCCGTTCGCCCTCGAAAGCGTGATCGCCCCAATTGGCATGGAACTCTGACCAAACACTACGATCGGCGGCACTTGCTCCGGTGAGGCCCTTGATTCCGCGAGCTTGAAGGGTTGGGTCAAGCGACGCGAAGTTGCAAAGCTTCATCGAGACGCTGCTCGGCGTTCGACCAAGAGCAGCCGCCAATTCAACGATTTGAGCGTTCGTATGGTGTAGTTGACCGAAGGGTATTCTGCAGTAAAGGCACATCGCCATGACAAGCTCGTCGCGAGTCCAGGAACGTCTGCTTGCCATGTCGATAACCTTTGAGCCTATCTTCGGCCGCTGACCTAACTATGGGCCGGAGGTTGCGGGGATGATGCTTCCCTTGGCGTCCTCGAAGCGCGCTGTCAGGCCCCAGCCGCCGATGCCCTGGACCACCTTGACGACCATCAGGTTCTCACCCCGGGTGAGGTTGAGGCCGGGGATGATGTCCTGGTCCGCGTTGACGCCGCGCACCTGGGCGATGTGGTGGACCAGTTTCCCGTTGAGCCAGACGCGGGCGGCGTCATCGGAGCCGAAGAGGAGGGCAGCGTTGCGGTAGTCTCGCGCGCTGCTGAGGCGGGCGACGCAGTAGACCACGGCGTTGTTCGTCTGACCGCCGAAGAGCTTGTGGAAGTCGGCGCTGTCGCTGTCCAGGCGGACGCGCTTCCAGCGGTGAGCGGTGCCGCCCACGCGCACGGCATCGCCTTCCTTCGGGTTGAGGGCGGCCTCGTCCGTCAGGTGCGGGAGTTCCAGCAGGCGGTCCATCACCGTCTGGCCAGCCGGGTCATTGATGGCGCTGCGGATGTCCGCACCGGAGGGCAGCGGCCCGAGGACGAGCCAGTCCTTGATGAAGCCGCCAGCGATCTCCTCGGTGGAGCGGTCAGCGCCGGTGAAGATGGCGCTGATCGACTTCAGGTCCGCCTTGGGGAGGCGGTCGTAGGTGAGCAGGCCGTTCAACTCCTGCTCCACGTCCGTGAGCTGCGTGTAGACGAAGCCGGAGAGGTTGGGTGCCTCGAAGAGCTGACTGGTCTGGTAGCGGACGCGGCGCAGGAGTCCTTCCGGGTTGCGCGCCGACTGATACCCCCAGCCGGAACTCCAAGTGTGCCCCGCTACCGGGAGCGCGATCCCACCATACTCGCCGACCACCTTGGGCTTGGCCCCGAAATTATTGGTGAGGTTGATCCCGTGGACGCGCAGGTTGTTGCTGTAGTCGTGGGCGTCGATCACGTCCGTGAGGCCGCGCTGGGTCCAGCCGGAGGCATCGGTGATCGGCCGGGTGGGGTCGAGCTTGCGGGTGAGGGTGACGATCTCGTCCTGGAACGCACCCGGATCGCCCCAGTTCTCGTTGAACGGGATCCAGTGGAGCACCGAGGGATAGCCCGCCGTGGTCTTGACGACCGCCGTCCACTCCTTGCGGAAGTTCTCCCGTGCCTCCGGCATTCGGAGGTTGTGGGACGAGGGCATATCCTGCCAGACCGCCACGCCAAGGCGGTCGCACCAGTAGTACCAGCGCGGGTCCTCCACCTTCACATGCTTGCGGGCCATGTTGAAGCCCAACCGCTTCGTCGCCTCGACATCCGCCTTGAGGGCGGCGTCGGTGGGCGGGGTCATGATGCCGTCCGGCCAGTAGCCCTGGTCGAGCACGCCGCGCAGGAAGTACGGCTTGCCGTTGAGTTGCAGGCGGCCGTTCTTCACTTCGTAGCGGCGGAAGGCGCAGTAGCTTTTCACCTCATCTACGACGGTCCAGCCGCCCGCTCCGCGCTGCGTGGTGCGAAGCGTGACATCGTAGAGCGCGGGGCTCTCCGGTGACCAGAGCATCGGCTTCCGCACGATAGGCGCCAGGTAGGCGGTGCGAGGCTGGGCGGTGGCGGGCGTTTTCTGAACGAAGCTCTGGCGGCTCACTTCCTTCCCGCCTCGGGAGACGATGAGGTCGACCTTCGTCTCCACATCAGCGTCCCGCACCAGCATCGCGGTGGTGAGCTGGCCTACATCGGCCTTCAGATCCACTTCGGCGCGCCAGTCCAGCAGTTCCGGGGCACCGGTGTGGATCGGCTCCATCCAGACGTTCTGCCAGATACCGGTGGTGCGCGTGTAGAAGATTCCCTCGCTGCCAAGCTGCTTGCCCTTCGGCTGGTGGCCGGCGCGGGCTGGGTCGGCGGGATCATAGACGGCGACCACCACCTCTTGCGGGCCGTTGGGCTTGAGCGCGTTGGTGATGTCGAAGCTGAAGGGGTCGTATCCGCCGCGATGGACGCCCTGCTCCTTCCCGTTGACCCAGACGGTGGTCTCCCAGTCCGAGGCGTTGAAGTTCAGGCGGATGCGGCGGCCGTTCCACCCAGCGGGCACGGTAAAAGCGCGGCGGTACCAGACCCGCTCATGGATCTCCTTCCCCTTGCCGATGCCGGAGAGCGCCGACTCATAGGTGAACGGAACGAGGATGCGGTCCGGAAGCGACCGGCTCGAGGAATGCCAGCCGCCGGCGCGACCCTCGTTGCGGTCATCGAAGGCGAACTCCCACGTGCCGTTGAGGTTCTGCCACTCCTTGCGCACCATCAGTGGCCGAGGGTACTCCGGTCGAACGCGATCCGGGCTGACATCCTTGGCCCAGCGGGTCATCAGGGGCGCTGCCGCCGGTTTCCAGGCGGCGGGACTCTCCTGGGCAGCCAGTCGAGCCGCTCCGCCTGACAGCAGCAATGCGGTGAGAGTGAGTGGCAGTGTGGAAGAAGCGGCAGTTCGGGAATTCACGATGTGGGTCCTGGTACGGTGCTGCGGCGAACGCCAGCCGGCTTTGAGCAGGCTCGCTGGGGCGGATGGTCAGAAAAGGTGGCTGTTCTCGGCATTGCGAGATGCACGGTCTATCCTGGCAGTTTGGGAAATGACGCTGCACTTCCTGCGAGAGGCTTCAGTAAGCGCTCTTCGGGGCAAACCGCAACACCCCTTGTTCGCCACGGGAGGATTGAAGCGGCGCGGCGGGGAGAAGAACTGGAGTGGGGTATTCAGCCCCAACGCGGGCTGCGTTGCTCCGGGCATCGGGGCACCGTATACTCTCCCCATACGAAGCCGGTCTGGCCGCAGGCGATTTGCCGGTGGTCCACCGAAAGGCGGCGGCAGGATGCAGCGATCAGGATACAGCTCGGAAGGGTCAGGGGGCTCGCTCAACCTGACGCCATTCAGCCTCGGCAGTGTGCCGGTGGTGAGGGCGGTGCTGGTCGGCTGCACCGCGGTCTTCGTGACTTTCTTCTTCATCCTGCGCAACCCAGCGTCGGTGCTGGGGTGGCTCGGCTTCCAGATTGCGCCGGGGTCCATTCCGATGCCCTGGACGGTGCTGACTTACCCTCTGGTGGTGCTGGACATCGTCAACCTGATCTTCAGCGGCTTCTTCTTTTACATGGTAGGCGGGTCGCTGGAGCGGTCGTGGGGTTGGCGGAACTTCGCGGTGCTGTTCGCGGCGTTCGTTGCCATTGGTGCGCTGGCTCTCGTTCCGGCGGCCTACCTTTTCAAAGTGCCGCTGATGATGGCCGGGCTGTGGGTTCCCTCGGTGGCGCTGCTAGTGGCATGGGCGGCGCTGGACCCGGACATGAAGATGAACCTCTACGGGGTGCTGCCGGTGCCGATCAAGTACGTGGCGCTTGGCTCCGTCCTGATCCTCTTCTTCACGCACGGTGGCCCCGGCCCGTTCGGCCCGATCATCGGGTTCTTCTACCTGGCGGCACCGGCCGCAGCCTTCTTCTACGTGCGGAAGATGCCCCGCCTGAATATCGGGTTCCGCGCTTCGCAGCCGGTGCGCCGCCGTCCCGCGCCGCTGCTCCGCGAGCAGCCCCCGAGGGAGACCGCTCCACGCGAGCGCGTGCCGGGTTCCCGGCTCAGCCGCAAAGAACAGGAAGAGATTGAGCGGCTCAAGCGGCTCCTGGGCGAGGATGACGACCGGCCGTCTCGCAAGCACTGACGGTCCCGAATGAGTGAGCGGGCGGTTGCGCTCGTGTCTGATTGGGCGACCGCTAACCAGGACGGCATCGCGTATGCAGCCACGCCCCCCGGCCCCCAATTCTGGGGGAGAACTCCGTCGCCGCGAGTTTAGCCGCTCGGCCGGTCGTGAATCGTCACCCATTCATACGTGCAGAGTGCCCCGCGATGGGGGATTCGAGATCTCGCCCTCCGCAGGTTTCGGTTAACCTCCGCTGGTCTGGGGAACAACGTGGAAGAGTGGGCATGGCCGATGGCAGGGTCGCCAGGCCGCCCATAGCTTCCAGCGTTCGACCCAAAGGAGAGTTCCGATGGCCATCATCAGCGCCACTTACCTTGATCGCAGCAGCGCCGGCGAGGGCGTCCGCACCCTGATGGAAATTGGCGTCCCCCGGGAGGCGATCACCGTGGTTGCCCGCGACCATCAGGCGGGACGATCCAGACATGCAGCACAGCGGTTCCGGCTCCGGCGCAGGCAAGGGTGCGCTCACCGGCCTGGGGGTGGGCGCAGGCGTAGGCGCGCTCTTCGGGCTGGCGGCGCTGATGATCCCGGGCGTGGGTCCTTTCATCGCCGCGGGAGCATTGGCCGAAGTGCTGGGCGTGGCCGGGGCGACCGTCGCCTCCGGGGCGTTGGTCGGTGGTGCAACCGGCAGCCTTGCCGGCGCCCTGACCCGAGCGGGACTGCATGAGCCTGACGCCAAGCACTATGCCGACGCAGTGGATCGAGGCGAGATTTACGTGGGTGTCGACACCGTCCAAGCACCGCTGGGTGATGAGGTGCTCCTGGAAGCGCTTCGCAGGACGGGTGGGGAGGTGCGTTACGGCGCCAGCCCCGGCCCGACGGCTGAAGGGCACCTCGCAGCGGGAACTCCCCTCGGCAACGATGCGCAGCATCTGCACCAGGTATCGGCCGAGAATGCGGGCTTCTCAGTGCCTCCGGTGGGCGCGGTGGCGGGAAGCATGGATCTCGCGGATCGCCAATTCCCCTTTTTGGAGAATGCTGAACAGGTCCATAAGGACCACGATGCGGACGAGGATGTGACACTGCCGGTGGGCGGCTACCGCAGGTAGGTATCGGCACCGGGTTTGTCGATGATCGCAAGGTGGGCTGTCCGCTTGGGCAGCCCATCTTACGTGTCGCCCAACCTGTCAGAGTATGCAAGGTGTGGAGGTCCTCTTGCGTTCTTCATTCCAGGCAGCGACAACCTGCTATCATCGCACTTGCCATGTTGCTGACCCTCTCCACCACGCATACGCCAGCGACCGACCTCGGCTACCTGCTCCACAAGAACCCGGAGAAGGTGCAGAGCTTCGATCTGAACTTCGGGAAGGCGCACGTCTTCTACCCGGAAGCCACCGAGGAGCGCTGCACCGCCGCGCTGCTGCTGGATGTCGACCCCGTGGCCCTGGTCCGGGGCCGGGCGGGTTCCGGCGGAGAGGGATTGCTCCAGCAGTACGTCAACGACCGGCCTTATGTGGCCTCGTCATTCTTGAGCGTGGCGCTTTCCCAGGGGTTTGGAACGGCGCTTTCCGGGCGCTGCAAGGCGCGGCCGGAGTTGCCGGAGATGGCGCTCCCGCTGGAGATCCACCTCTCGACTCTGCCCTGCCGTGGTGGGGAAGAGTTCCTACGCTCCCTCTTCGAACCGCTGGGATACGTCGTGGAGTCGGAGCCCGTGGCGCTTGATCCAGAGCGGCCGGATCTGGGCGAGAGCAGCTATCGCGCGGTCACGCTTCGGACCGAGGGGCGGCTGCAGGACACGCTCTCTCACCTCTACGTGCTAATCCCCGTGCTGGACGATGAGAAGCACTACTGGGTGAGCACGGACGAGGTGGAGAAGCTGCTCCGGCACGGCGAGGGCTGGCTTGCGGGGCACCCGGCGAAGGAGGCGATCACGCGCCGCTACCTCCGCCGGCGCTGGAGTCTGGTTCGCGATGCGCTCTCGCGTCTGGTGGAGGAAGAGGCGCCGGGCGAGGATGGCGTCGAGGAGCAGAAGGCCGAGGAAGAGGCCGTGGTGGAGCGGCGCGTCAGCCTGAACGAGCAGCGGATGCAAGCGGTGCTGACCGCGCTCCGGGAGAGCGGCGCTCGCCGGGTGCTCGACCTGGGCTGCGGCGAAGG
>JANPLG010000286.1:0-3075 GCA_031426395.1 Actinomycetes bacterium | reverse complement strand
GGCAGCGCTCGTCGGGGGGCTAGCATTCGCCTTCTGCTCCTACATGACCGCCCACGGGCTGGGCCATGCCAACTTCATCGCCACCGGATGGATGCCGCTCTTCCTGCTGGAACTGGTCCGCTGCCTCCGCGAGCGGCACTGGCGGCACCCGCTTCTCGCCGGACTGCTCCTTGTTCTGCAAATCCAGGCGGACTACAACGTCGGCATCGCGGCCCTTGCGCTTGGTGGGGTCTGGGTAGTGGCGGAAGGTGTGCTGAACGGACGGCGGCTGATGGCCGGTGGGGCGCACTGGCGGCTTGGCGGAGCAGTGGTGGTCTTCGTGCTGTTGATGGCGCCCTTCCTGATCGGTGCGCAGGCGGATGCGACGGTGGCGCAGCTCAAGGCGAAGGACTCCTGGTTCCGCGCCAACCAGTACGGGGCGCCGGTGGCCGGGTACCTGACCCCCAACCCGCTTCATCCCCTCTGGGCCGATACCTATCCGGCCTGGAAGGAGCGCTTCTCGCAGTTTCACGGCAACCTTGCGGAGGGGGTCGTCTACCTCGGCTGGGTTGTAATGCCGCTTGCCCTGTTGGGAGCGTGGCGGGGCCGGCGGGACCTCACCACCCGCGTCGTGGTCGTGGGTGCCCTCGCATTCCTCCTGCTGGCCCTGGGGCCGACCCTCCACATCACGCGTGACCCGGTCTTCAGCCGATGGCACATCGACGACGCCCACGTCACGCCCGGGCTGCCCTTCATCCTGCTCCACTACGTGCCGATGCTCCGGCAGATGCGGATTCCCACGCGCCTTATCGTCGCGGCGATGCTGATGCTGGCGGTCCTCGCGGCGATGGGGGTCTACTGGCTGCAGGAGCGGCTCGACCGTCGCCCGTCTGGGGCCGCGCGGCCCGGGTGGATTTCCGCCGCCATCGCGCTCGCCTGCGGCCTGCTGGTCATCGGCGACTTCTGGGTGGCCCCGTTCCGCACCACTCCGGCTGCCATCCCGGACCTCTATCGAAAGCTTAGCTGGTTGCCTGCAGGTGCCGCCGTGATGGATGTGCCCTTCGGCAACCAGGATGGGTACGGTGCGTACGGCATCTGCCTGAACGAGACGATGTACTACCAGACGGCGCACAATCGCCCGATGCTCGGGGGCCAGATCGCCCGCCTTTCACGGCAGTCGATGCTGCAGTACCAGCGCTTCCCCTTCCTGGACGAACTCGCGACCCGCGTCCGCACCGACGCGGATGACCGTCCCTGCACCCATGCCGATCCCGCCCAAGCCGAAGACGAGCTGAAGGAGCTGGGGGTCGGCGTCGTCGTGCTGCACAGCGCCGTCATCTCCCCCGAGGTCATCAAGACCGCCCACGCGCACCTGAAAGCAGGGCGCTGGGAGCGGCACGGCGAGCGCGAAGTCTACTATCCCCGCTGGGTGCTGGATGCGACACGGATTGGCTCGCGGAATGTCGCAGCGACCCACTCGGCCGGCGCTCAGCCCTCGCCACTATGACTCCCGGAGATAGCGCGCCCAAGCAGGATAGCTGGGACAAGGGATGGCGAGGGTGGGTGGCCGCACTTGCGCTGTTGGTGCTGGGTCACCGGGCGCTGCTCCTGATCACCCATTGGGGAGAGTTGAACGCACTTGTGGCGGCCAACCCGGAGTGGCTGACCTGGCAGTACCTGACTCCCGCCTCGTTCCTGAGCAACTACTGGGGTTCGCTCCTCTACCTGCAGCAGAGTCCGCCCATTCCCAATGCAATCTTCGGCGCGTTCGTCCACGTCTTCGGGTGGCCTGGCGGCTGCGCGACGGCGCTGATCATCCTGGAAGCCGTCCTGTCGGCCACAGCCACGGTCGGCCTCTTCCTCGTCCTGGATCAGCTAACTCGGCCCCACGGAGCGCGGGCGTCCCGCCCGCACCCACCTCTGCAAAGCGAGTCAAGCGCAAGGCATCAGGTCAACCCCGCTCCCCAATTCCGCATTCCGCATTCCGCATTCCGCATTTCAAGGGCGGTTGCTTTCGCCGTAGCCGCAGCCTTCGCCATCCACCCTGACCTGATCGTCATCGAGTACAACAATCTCGGCCAGTCGTTCTACGAAGTGCTGGCGATGACGCTGGTGGTTGGCCTCGCATTTCTCTTCTCCCGCTTCCCAGTCTCCGGGACATCAGCCCATTTCGTGCCATCAGCCCTCTCCGTGCGGCGGGCGGGATGGATCATCGGCGTCCTTTGCGCGCTCCTCGCCCTCACCCGCTCCGCCTATGCTCTCGTCATCGTCCCAGCGCTGGCTGGCTGGTGGATGGTCACGGGGCGGCCCGGGCTCCGAGACGTGTTGCCTGCGCTTCTTACCGTGGCGCTCCTTCACGGCGGGTGGTGCCTCAAGAACCTGGTGGTGTTTGGAACCGCGTCGCCGGCCACCAGCTCGTGGGGGGGCGGCAACTTCACCATCGGCCTGGTCCGCGCTGAGATGGAGCCGCAGCTCCGCGAGACCATTCTCTCGGAGCCGGAGCGCTATCCCGACTGGTTCATCCAGATGGTGCGGCAGGAGGGACTGGTCCACTGGCATCCCCCGGTGTTCCAGCAGTACGTGCCGGCGGAGGTCGTTGCAAAGGACGCCGCCATCGTGGCCGCCCTGGGGGCTCCCAACCGGAGTGAGAACACTGTTGCCCAGCGCGTCCTCTGCGACCAGTACCAGCGGGCCTACGTCCGCTTCGTCCAGAAGCATCCCGGGCTGGTGGTCGACAAGTTCGTGCGCAGCTACCAAATGTTCTGGCAGCCGATCCGCAACTACGGCCGGATGTACGTCTCGCTCTTCGCCGTCGACAACCGCATCACCAACAGCTTCAACCTCCGCTACATCCTGGGCGAGATGCGGCACGGCAACCTTCCGGAGCCGACCCTGGTGATGCGGGGCACCCGTGGTAGCCACACCTGGGCGCCCGCTAACCTCTGGGCACCCACCTTCCTGGCACCGGTGACGCTGCTCCTCACCCTGATCGGCATTCACCTTCTGCTCCCGATTGCACTCACGGTTCTCACGATACGCTCGCTCCGGGCGAAGCAGTTCGATCCGACGCTCCGCTTGCTGCTGGCGCTGACCGCC
>JANPLG010000285.1:0-2481 GCA_031426395.1 Actinomycetes bacterium | reverse complement strand
CCGTAACCAACGGCACCGCCTACTTCTACCAGGTGACCGCAACCAACGCCGGCGGCGAGAGCGCGCCCTCCAGCACCGTCTCTGCAACCCCCACCGCTCCCGTGACCCCGCCCACCGCCTCCGCCCTACGGGTGCGCTGCGGCGGCGCGGCCTACACGGCGGCGGATGGATCCCAGTGGCTGGCGGACCAGTTCTTCACCGGCGGCTGGACCTACGCCACCGGACAGAGCATCGCGGGGACGGCGGACCCGGCCCTCTACAAGTCGGAGCGTTACGGCAACGTGACCTACCGGCTGCCGGCGCCCGACGGAGCACAGTCGGGGGCCCACACGCTGAAGCTGCACTTCGCGGAGATCTACGCCAACGGCCCCGGCCAGCGGCGGTTCAACGTGGCGGTGAACGGGCAGACGGTGCTCTCCAACTTCGACGTCTTCGCGGAGGCGGGGGGCAACTACCGGGCGCTGGTCCGGAGCTTCCCGGTCCAGGCGAGCGGCGGCTTCGTCACCGTCACCCTGGCAAAGGTCCAGGGGGATGGCAAGCTATCCGCTCTGGAACTGCTCTCCAGCGGCGGCGGCGGTGGCGGCGGCACCCCTTCGGCGCCCTCCGCTCCGACGGGCCTGACGGCGACGGCGGGCAACGCGCGCGTGGACCTCTCCTGGTCTCCCTCCGCCGGCGCCTCCTCCTACTCGCTCAAGCGCGGCACCGATGCCACGGGTCCTTTCACGGCGGTCGCCAGCGGACTCACCGCCATGGCCTATGCGGACACCGCCGTAACCAACGGCACCACCTACTTCTACCAGGTGACCGCCTCCAACGCCGGCGGCGAGAGCGCGCCCTCCAGCACCGTCTCCGCAACCCCCACCGCGCCCGTGACCCCGCCCACCGCCTCCGCCCTACGGGTGCGCTGCGGCGGCGCGGCCTACACCGCGGCGGACAGCACCCAGTGGCTGGCGGACCAGTTCTTCACCGGCGGCTGGACCTACGCCACCGGACAGAGCATCGCGGGGACGGCGGACCCGGCGCTCTACAAGGCGGAACGGTACGGCAACGTGACCTACCGGCTGCCGGCGCCCGACGGAGCACAGTCGGGGGCCTACACGCTGAAGCTGCACTTCGCGGAGATCTACGCCAACGGCCCCGGCCAGCGGCTGTTCAACGTGGCGGTGAACGGGCAGACGGTGCTCTCCAACTTCGACGTCTTCGCCGAGGCGGGGGGCAACTACCGGGCGCTGGTCCGGAGCTTCCCAGTCCAGGCGAGCGGCGGCTTCGTCACGGTCACCCTGACCGGGGTGCGCGGCGACGGCAAGCTCTCCGGACTGGAGCTGGTCCCCTCGCCCTAATCACATCCGCTGATCGATAGGAAGGTCCCCGATTCGTGTGATCGGGGACCTTTCCGCGTGTCACCCGATCAAGCAACTGACCAATCAATCGTGAACTAGCCATCCAGCCGTGTCCGCAAGGAGAGCCTATCGATCAAAAGGACGGTCGCCGGTTTGGCTTGAGGTGCATTCCGCCCTCCAGCGCGTCACCCCGACCGCCGAAACTAGTATGGCAAGCGGACTTACAAGCAAGCCGCAGCCTAACTGGAAGAGAACGAATGACACGCCAAGTATCCAAGAGAGTCTGGCTGACCCTTGCAGGCGTCGGCCTGGTGATTGCTGGCAGCACAGGCATGAGCCACGCTGCCTCCAGCGACACAAAGAGCCCGCTAAGTCCAAGAGGATTCCTCATCGCCTTCCGCGACGATGCTCCACTCCGCACCCGTCTGCAGTTCCTACAGCGGATGGGGCTGGAGAACGACCCGCAGTTCCAGAGCCGCCGGTTCGCACGAGTGCGGGCGGTCCCGAACGGAAAGGCCCGCTCTATGGCCGGACCTCAGGCACTTGCAGCACTTCGAAGCGATCCGGCCATTCGGGTCGTTGAGCCTGACTTCGAGATCTCGCTCTCAGCGGTGCCCAACGATCCCGACTTCAGCGCGCTCTGGGGCCTGGAGAACACTGGACAGGGCGGCGGAACTCCTGACTGCGACATCAACGCGAGCCGCGCCTGGGATGTCACGCAGGGGAGCAGCCAGATAACCGTGGCCGTGGTCGATACGGGGGTGGACTACAATCACCCGGACCTTCGCGACAACATCCTTCGGGATGGCCAAGGCAAGATAGTCGGTTACGACTACTACAACATGGACGCCGACCCGATGGACGACCAGAGCCACGGCACCCACTGCGCGGGAACGATTGGGGCGGTCGGAAACAACGGGATCGGCATCATCGGTGTCAGCCCTCGGGTGAAGATCATGCCGATGAAGTTCATTGGCGCGAATGGCAGCGGCCCGGTCTCGGCGGCGATCCAGTGCATCGATTTCGCTGTCCAGAACGGCGCCCGCGTTATCTCCAATAGTTGGGGAAGCGGCGGCTCCAGCACGCTCCTGCGAGAAGCCATTCAGCGCGCCCAGGCCGCAGGCGTAGTGTTCGTGGCGGC
>JANPLG010000284.1:0-11145 GCA_031426395.1 Actinomycetes bacterium | reverse complement strand
CGGACGGCTTCGAGCACCGCGTTCAATCGTGGATGGGCGATGTTGACGTTGGAGTCGCCATTGCTGTGGTAGATGTGGTCGCCTTCGGGGAGGAGTTCATCCTCGGCCGGAAGGTCCTCGACCAGTTCGAGGTCTGCTTTGAATACGGAGAGCGCGTGACGCTGAAGCACGCGCGTGACACGGACGGCGCGGGTCGCTGACCCCCGTCCAGATCCGGTGAATGCCGGTGACGGAAAGATTGGCTAGAACAAATGATCCAGTTGTATGACACGACCCTTCGGGACGGTTCCCAAGGAGAGGGCGTCAGCTTCACCGTGCAGGACAAGCTGCGGATCGCGCAGCGTCTCGACGAGTTCGGGGTCCACTACATTGAGGGTGGCTGGCCCGGCTCCAACCCTAAGGACATCGCCTTCTTTGAGGCCGCCCGTGAGTTGAAGCTCAAGAACGCCAAGCTCTGCGCCTTCGGGAGCACACGCCGCAAGGGGATGCGGGCGGCGGACGACTCGCTCATCCAGCAGTTGGTCGACGGCGGCGCCCCGGTGGTGACCATCTTCGGCAAGAGCTGGCTGCTCCACGTCCGAGAGGTAATCAACGTCACGCCGGAAGAGAACCTGGCGATGATCGCGGATACGGTCGGCTACCTCAAGTCGCGCGGCGTGGAAGTCATCTACGACGGCGAGCACTTCTTCGACGGCTACAAGGACGACCCCGAATACGCCCTCTCCTGCTTCCGCGCCGCGCGGGACGCGGGGGCTGACATGCTCGTCCCCTGCGACACCAATGGTGGGACGATGCCCTGGGAGATCGAGGCGATCGTTTCTTCGATCAAGCGGGATCTGGGCGTCCCGGTCGGCATCCACACCCACAACGACTGCGAGTTGGGAGTCGCCGCCGCCATCGCCGGCATCCGGGGTGGGGCGACCCACGTCCAGGGCACCATCAATGGCTTTGGTGAGCGTACCGGCAACTCCAGCCTCTGCTCCATCATCCCGATCCTTCAACTCAAGATGGGACTGGAGTGCGTCCGTCCAGATCGCCTGGCGCATCTCTCGGAGCTCTCCGCCTTTGTAGACGAACTGGCGAATATGCCGCCTGACGAGCAGCGACCGTTCATTGGTCGCTCCGCCTTCGCTCACAAGGCCGGCACCCATGCCGATGCTGTTCGCAAGAACCCCCGCGCCTGTGAGCACATCGAGCCTGCGCTGGTCGGCAATCGGCGCCGCATCCTCGTCTCGGAGCTTTCCGGGGGAAGCACCGTCGTCTGGAAGGCAGAGGACATGGGCCTTGGCCTCGACAAGCGCTCACCGGAGACTCGCCGCATCCTGGAGAAGGTCGCCCGCCTGGAGAACGAAGGCTGGGTCTTCGAAGGCGCGGAAGCCTCCTTCGAGTTGCTCGTGAAGAAGGAAACCGGTGCCCATCAGCGCGCCTTCGACCTCATCAGCTTCCGCGTCATCACGGAACGCCGCGGCCACGACCAGGAACCCATCACCGAAGCGACTCTCAAGGTCTCAGTGGGAGGCGAGCAGCGCCTCACCGTAGCCGAGGGAGACGGTCCGGTGAACGCGCTGGACGGCGCGCTGCGGAAGGCCCTCCTCCACTTTTACCCCGCGTTGTCCCAGGTGCGACTTACCGACTACAAGGTGCGCGTGGTGGACGCGGCGGAAGGCACTGCGGCTCGCGTGCGCGTCCTGGTAGAGAGCGCGGACGAAGAGGGGAGTTGGAGCACCATCGGCGTCTCAACAAACGTCATCGAAGCCTCCTGGCTCGCTTTGGCGGACAGCGTGGAATACGCCCTCCTCAAGCACGCCACGGATTAGCCCTTCCGGCGCAACCTCCGGATGACGCTGGAAGCAAACGAAAGCCGCGGTGCCAAGCACCGCGGCTTTTGTAGCTGAGTCCTCACGGTTCCTGAGTTCTGACCTCTACTCACCGCCGAAGCGGTCACCTTGGATGGGACTAACTCGCCCGTCCGAGAACTCCCAACCCGCCAGACGGTTTCGCTGTACCCTCCGTGGCATCAGTCGGCTTCAGCCGGCTTTCCAAAAAGACAGTCCGCGTCCTTCAGGGCCGGGCGTGTAAGAGAAGCACACCCTCTGGCCTTCGCTTCTGCCCCAACCCCCAACCCCCGGGATCACATGCGCAAATCGGCGGTTATAATGCGTTACCGCTGCCGCTAACCGGCAAACAACCTTTCGCACCCTGAGGGCATCCCGTGCCGAACCGAGACGAATTGACTCCGCAAGACCGCTCCGAGCGCCGGGGCGAACCCAATCCCGGCCCCCGGGGTGGCGACGCTAGCTTCCGCGCCGTCACCCTGGTGGATCGGCTCCTCTCCATCGTGCCCAGCCAGGACACCAAGGTCGTCAACCATCTCCTGCTGCTTCGCCATCAGCTAGAGTTGGATGAGCAGCAGTCCGAGGAAGCGCAGCGCCTCCTGGGCGAGTATGACGAGGCCTACCAGAAACTCACATCGCCCGCGAACCGGGTGGGGACCTTCCTGGGCGAAGCGCCTGACGGCAACCCTTCCGTCGCTATGGGCGATACGGAGTTCATCTGCGCGGTCGACCCCAAGCTGGAGAACCCCGACCTCAGCGTCGGCACCCGCGTGAAGCTGAACGAGGCGTACGCCATCGTCGGAGATCTCGGCTACTGGCCCAACGGCTCGGTGGTGAAGATCAGCGATGTCCTGGGAGAGGACCGGCTGCGAGTATCTATGGACTCCGCAGGGCAGAGCACGCGCATCCTCCGCCGCGCCGGCGCCCTCGAGGGTATCGCCTTGAAGACGGGCGACGAGGTCCGTGTCGACCCCAACTTCCGTGTCGCGCTGGAGCACTTTCCGCAGCAGGAGGTCCGGGACTTTTACCTGGAAGACGTGCCGGAGATCCCTTGGGAGAGGGTCGGCGGCCAGGAAGAAGCCATCCGTGTCATCCGGGACGCCATCGAGCACCCGCTCCTCTACCCGGAGCTCTATGCCCGGTTCGAGAAGAAGCCGCTTAAGGGCATTCTCCTCTTCGGCCCTCCCGGCTGCGGCAAGACCCTGATCGGCAAGGCGACCGCCTACAACCTGACCCGGGAGTACTCGGAGCGCGTGGGGCACGACGTGAAGGAGTACTTCATGTTCATCAACGGCCCCAAGATCCTGAACATGTGGCTCGGCGAGAGTGAGCGCATGGTCCGCGAGATCTTTGCGCAGGCACGGCAGAAGGCGAAGGAGGGGCGTCTCGTCTTCATCTTTATCGATGAGGCGGAGTCCCTACTCCGCACCCGCAGCAGCGGTCGCTACATGAACATCGCCAACACCCTCGTTCCGCAGTTCGCCGCCGAGATGGACGGACTCGTTGGGTTGGACAACGTGGTGGTGATGCTTACCAGCAACCGGCCGGACTACATCGACCCCGCCATCCTTCGGCCGGAGCGTATCGACCGCAAAGTGAAGGTCAACCGCCCCGACAAGAAGGGTTCGCGCGAGATTCTCGCCATCTACATCCACGCCGGCATTCCGCTGGACCCGGCCGTGATTGCAGAGCACAGCACCGCTGAGAGTGCGCGCGAGGCACTGGTCGATGGGGCACTGCAGTTCCTCTTCCGCCGCAACGAGGATACGGAGTTCCTGGAGGTCCACCTGCGGAACGGAAGCGTGGAGCGTCTCTACTGGAAGGATCTTCTTTCCGGCGCGCTGCTGAAGAGCGTGGTGGAGCGGGCGAAGGACTTCGCCATCAAGCGGGCCATCGCCACCGGGGATCACGATCAGGGGATCAACCTGGACGACCTGAAGAAGGCGGCCCAGTTGGAGTATCGCGAGAACGAGATCTTCCCCAAGGGCGATACCCAGGAAGACTGGCTCAAGCTGCTGGACTATGAGCCGGAGAATGTCGTTACCCTGAAACCGATCCGCCAGGACCGAAGGCCCGAGACGAACCGCCGCAACGTGGTTTAGACGGCAGTCTTCGCCCACAATAGATAAGCACCGAAGGTCCGCGCTACCGTTGGTGGCGCGGACCGCGCGCATTCAGGTCTACAGTAACGCCATGTCCCGACGCACCTTCTCGCCCCTTGAATACGCTGGCCCGGTGACCGCCGTCCTTGCCACCATCCTGTTCGGTGCGTGGCTCGTCACGGCCTCGCTCAACCGCGAACGGCAGCGTCGGCCCGAACCCGTCTCAGCACCCGAGTACCGCCTGCCCTCCGGCATCACCCGCTGACTCTTCTGGACAGGCTGAGGCTTAGAAGCGTTAGAGGATCAGGTGCTGCTGTTCCAAGCGTGTAAGCAGCTAGCTCAAGCCTCCCACGCCGGATTGATGTGAGTGTCTCTGTCTCTATCCCCCCCCCGGGGGGTAACTGGATAGAATCCCTGCCAATCGATCCATCGTAGATCTCAGTACGAAAGTAATCAGATGCGGTTGGCACCCGTCCACTCCGATTGCTGCCGGTTTGGCGAGCCGCCGCGTTATAACGACCGAGCCTGCGGTTCACGCGAGGGGTTGACTCCTGGTGGACCGGGTTCACCGTGGGGGGAAACGCTGCGTGAGACGCTCATCCGGCTACAACGACCAGCGTCTAACGCTTTACCTTCCGGAGAGTGCCGTGGCGGGACGGATCACCCGCTTCACCGAGACCGGCGTGGAGGCCTACATGGAGAACGAGGTCCCGGAGGACATCCGCCTTCGCTTCACCCTCCACCTCCAGGGCCGCGTGATCACCGGCGAGATGACGCGGCTTACCCAGGAAGGCCGGGACTGCCGTCTCCAGTTCGCCGCCCTAAGCGCTGAGGACCGGGCGCGCATCGATCCCTTGATCGAAGCCGATTGATCGAAGCCGATTGAACCGCTGCGCTACACTTACTCATCGCGATTTACGTCTTACAGCAGTCACCAACCCGATGCGAGCAGTTGCCCAGAAGACCATTGAGGCACCGCGCCCCGAACTCCTCGACCGCCTGGGCGAGGACTATCAGGAGTGGATTGTCGTCGTCTACGACAACGAAACGAACACCTATGACGAGGTCGTGGGCATCCTGATCGAGGCCACAGGCTGCACCGTCGAGGAGGCGCAGCTTGAGACATGGGAAGTCGATCACCTTGGCCGCTCCGTGGTCCACCATGCGGACAAGACGGAGTGCGAGCGCGTGGCGGCCGTGATCCGGCGCATCGGCATCGAAGTTGCGGTGAAGGAGCTGTGACACCGGTTCCGCGCCCCGATGCCGGCCGTCCACCGCTGTGAGCCTGGCCTCGACACCGCGTGTTTCCGTCGTGATCCCCGCGTACAATCGAGCCGACCTTCTGGAGCGCTGCCTGGAAAGCCTGCGCCGGTCCGAAGGCGTCAACTGGGACGCGGTGGTCGTCGATAACGCCTCGCCGGAAGACCTTTCCGGGGTCAGAGTGCAGTTCCCGGAAGTACGCTGGCAGCGCCTGCCCCGAAATGTCGGCTACGCAGAGGCGAACAACCTCGGCCTTTCGGATGCCCGCGGCCAGTATCGCTGCTGGCTCAACTCTGACGCGGAGCTCCTCCCAGACACCCTTTCCGGACTGGTGCGCCATCTGGAAGCCCATGCTGAGTGGGGTGCCGTAACTCCCTGCAACATCGGCCCGGACGGGGCGCCGCAGCATACGCTGGGGCCGGAGCACACGCTGCCCATGGCGTGGCTGCGCGACTCGGGGCTTCACCTGATGCTTCCCGGCGCGCCCCCGTTCAAGAATTGGCTCCTCCCGTCGTTCAGTTTCCGCAAGGAGCAGGAAGTGCTCACCAGCCAGACCACCTGCCTCCTGATGCGGCGAGAAGCCTATCTTCAGACCGGGGAGATGGACTCCGCGCTCTTCCTCTTCTACAACGACGTCGATTGGTGCCGCCGGCTCCGTTTGGCCGGCTGGAAGCTCGGCTACGTGCCGGAGCCGCGCGTGATCCATCACGGCAGCGCCAGCGTGGATACCGCGCCCTGGAAGGAGCGCCAACTCTGGCGTGATCGCTACCGGTTCTTCACCAAGTGGTACGGCATTGCCGGCGCGCTAGGAGTGCGATCGGCGTGCTTTTCCCGTGCGGTCGCTCGCACCCTGTCGCATCTCGTTACCGGGCGATGGGGGACGGCACGGGATGTCTGGAAGCTCGGGATAGACCTCTGCCGTGCGATGGACGAGCCGGAGAACGGTGGATGAGCCCCTTCCCCCTCGCCCGAAAGCTCCTTCGGAGAGCTGCGGCCGGGGGCCTTGCGCCTGCGCTGCGGAAGGCGTGGCTGCACCTGGCATCCGGCGGCGATCCCTACGGCCTCTGGGTCCGCCGCTACGACACCTTGACTGGATCCGATCGTGCTCGGATCCGGTCGGCGGTCGCTGAAATGTCCGCGCCTCCACTGCTTTCGGTGGTCATGCCGGTTTACAACCCACCGGAGCGCTGGCTGCGCGAAGCGATTGAGTCGGTGCGCGCGCAGCTTTACCCGCACTGGGAACTCTGCATCGCGGACGATGCATCAACCGCATCCCACGTCCGGATCATCCTCGAAGAAGCCGTGCAGAGCGATGAGCGGATCAGAGTGCGGTTCCGTGAATGCAACGGGCACATCTCGGCGGCCACCAACTCCGCGCTGGAGATGGCCAGTGGAGCGCACGTCGCCTTCCTCGACCATGACGATCTGTTCGCCGAGAACGCGCTGTACGAGGTCGCTCGCGCGCTAGTGAAGGACCCCGCCCTCGATCTCATCTACAGTGACGAGGACAAGGTCGACGAGCAGAACCGCAGGCACCTGCCGCACTTTAAGCCGGACTGGTCGCCCACACTCCTGCTTGGACAGAACTACGTCACCCACCTGGCCGTTTACCGTACCGCGCTGGTTCGGGAACTGGGTGGGATGCGGGTTGGCCTGGAGGGTAGCCAGGACTGGGACCTGCTGCTCCGCGCCGCCGAGCGGCTCTCGCCAGGCCGCGTCCGACACATCCCACGTGTGCTCTACCACTGGCGCGTGCTACCCGGCTCAACGGCCGCCGGACTGGATGCGAAGGACTACGCCCTCAACGCGGGTCAGCGGGCCATTGAGGACGCGCTTCAACGGCGCGGCACTCCAGGCATCGTGACCCACGTCCCTGGAGAGTACTTCCACACCCAGTTCGGCCTCCCCGCCCACCGCGAGGGGAATGCGGATGCTGGCGCATTGCCAACTGTCACCGTCATTTCGGACGGCATCAGTCCGGCGCTCCTTGCGGCGCTCGACTACCCGTTCATGCAAGCCGTGTCGCTGCCGCGCTGGGAGCCGCGCGCCATGAATGACGCCGTGGAGCGAGCCGAGGATGGCTGGGTCCTGATGCTGCGTGCGGGTTTGTGGCCGGACCCAGGTGCTCTGCGAGGGATGCTGGGGCACGCGATTCAAACGGGAGTGGGCGCCGTCGGGGCGCGACTGGTGCGCGCGGATGGGAGCACGCACGCCTCGGGCATCGTGGGATCGGCAAGTGCTCGGGTCGCAGTGGGCGCCTTCGCAGGTCTGCCGCCGGGTGACGTCGGCTATATGTGCCGGGACCGACTTGCCGCCGAGTGGAGCGCTGTCGACGGATCGGCCCTGCTGATTCGTCGCAGTACCTTCTTGCGACTCGGCGGCTATGCCAGCGACGAGTTCCCGGCCCTCTACGACGTGGATCTCTGCCTGCGTCTTTGGGAAGCAGGCCAACGGGTGGTCTGCGCGCCCCGCCCCCGGTTCCGAGCGACGGCGGCCTTGCCAAGGCACGCGCTCGATCGGACAGTTACTCCTGCGGAACGAAAGGCATTCAGGTCGCGATGGCCTCGGTTTCGCCACCCGGACCCGTACTACAGCCCGAACCTTGACCCGAGCCACGGCACCTTCGATCTCGCTTTCCCTCCGCAGCGGTGACCCCGGCTACCGTCAGTGCTTTTGGGTGCGTCCCCGCTGCCAAGCGTCGAGCACCGCTCCAACGGCGATGACGGCGCCCTGCACCAGCTTGCGCCAACTCACGTCGCCAAACTGCCCACCGATGTAGGGCAGCCCCACGGCCAGCACGGAGAGCAGCGCGAACCCGAGGGCCGTGCCCCCAACTCCGCCCGTTCCACCCACCAGGCTCGTTCCGCCAATCACGACCATTGCGATAGCGCTCAGCTCCAGGCTGTCCGAAAGGGCGACCTTGGGGTCAGCGGTGCGATTGATGCCGAGCTGCATCCATGCCGCTAGCCAGCAGCAAAGCGCCATCACCACGTAGACGGAGATCTCGATCTGGCGGACCGGCACCCCGTTCAACCGGGCAGCTTCCCGGTTGGAACCGAGGGCGTAAAGATACCGGCCATAGCGGGTGCGACGAAGGATCACCGCCGTGGCCACGTAGAGTCCGACCACCAGGGGCAGCATCAGCGGAAAGCTAAGCGGGCCGACCGGGATCTGCGTTCCACCCAGCCAGGTCAGCGCCTCCGGCAGGTTGGTCACCGACTGGTTGCCGGAGAGCAGGAGCGTGGCACCGTAGGCCAGCGTCATCACCGCCAACGTCAGGATGAAGGGTGGGATGCGGGCATAGCTGACACCCGAACCGACCACGCCACCAATCACGGCGGCGGAAGCGGCCCCTGCCAGCAACGCGAGTGCCGGTGACAGGCCCTGCCGTGCCAGCACCGCCATCACGAACATCAGCAGCATCATCAGGAAGCCGACGCTCAGGTCGATCCCGCCAGTCAGGATCACCAGCGTCAGCCCCAGCGCCAGCACCGCCAGCGGGCTGTGGTACTTGAACACCAGCGCCACCGTGCCCGGGGAAACGAAGCGGGGGTCCTTCATCGCGAAAAGGACCACCAGTGCCAGGATGACCAGCCCCAGCCCAAGCTGCGTTCCGGGGACCGGGAACGCCCGCCGGTTAGCGGGCTTGTCGGAAACGGTACCTACTACCATCCTTCACCCGGCAGACCATCGAGCGCCTTAAGCAGGTCGGCTCGGCTCAACGAGACAATGGCCCAACCCGCATCGCTTCCCGCTCCCTGTGAAGGAGTGCCTGGAGGGCAGATCCACAGATCAACCACATCCCCTGTTCGCGGGTAGACCCGGACTACTCTTGCCGCCTTGCCACCTGGCGACTGGCCCTTCACTTCCGTCATTCCGTAACTCCCAATCCTCACCGACTACCGGGCTCAACCTGACTCCGCTGTTGAGCCCGGCCATCGGTAACCTTGCACTCCGGCGTTGATTCCCCGGTGCTGAACGTGCGTGCCTGGATCCCCGCAAATCACGGCCACTTCGCACGAAGATTACCGGGCGAGGATGACGAGCAGATGCTGGTGCGATGGGGAACCATCTTCTGCCAGCACCAGTTCAACCTGCTCTCGCCCGTTTCAGACTTCTTCCCAGCGTCCTCGAATGCGACTAGAATGCGGGTGTGGTGAGGTCGTGAGTGAAACTCGGCCCCGTGCCGTGAGGGCTTCCAGGCTCCTATACTCACGACTCTCGCCAAAACCCCATTTCGCCCGCCTCGTACGCGAAGTACGAAGTGTCAGCCACAATGGATGCAGACCGCGCTCACTGGCCACCCTTCAGGAGATCACTCCAGAGCTCGCCCTGCTTCTCCGTGGCCTGCTTTTGGGTGACCAGGTGGTGCCGGATGGCGATGTAGGGCTGTGCGGGCTGACCGCCGTCCAGCACGGTCTTCACCTGGCGGACGGTCTCGTTACCCATCTCGATCGGTTCCTGGGAGACGGTAGCCTCGATGTCGCCCTTGCGGATGGCTTCGATGGCGGCGCGGTTGCCGTCCATTCCCACGATCACGATCCTCTTCGGATCATCCGCCTTCTCGCGGCCCTTCCTCACGTCCAAAACGGCGTTGAGCGCGCCGATCGCGTTGTCGTCGTTGTGGCAGAAGAGGAGGGCGATGTCCTGGTTGGCGGTCAGCATCGGCGCCAGTACTTCCTGGCTCTTCTTGGCATTGAAGTCGCCGACCGCCTTGAGGATGCTCACCCCCGGCGTGGATGTGGCATTGAAGACCTTGTCGAAGCCCTTGGCGCGGTCCTGCGCGGAGGATGCGGCTTCCATTCCCCAGAGGTGGACGACCTTCGACCTCAGCTTCTTGACATCGCCCGGCTTCGTAGGGTCAAGGTTCTGGCGACGGCAGAGGAGTTCCAGCCCGTGTCGCGCCGCCATCTCGCCCATCGCCACGTTGTCCGTCTCAATGGTGCAGGCAACGGTCGCACCTTCAGCGGTAATGCGGCGGTCGATGCAGAAGATCGGGATCTTGGCGTCGTTGGCGGCTTTGACCGCGTTGACCGCCTGCTGCGCATCCACCGGCACCATCACGATGGCGCTCACGCCCTTCTGGATGAGCTGGTCCACCTGCTGCTGTTGGGCGCTGGCGCTGTTGTCCGCGTCCTGGAAGTCGGCCTGGTAGCCCTGGCGCTGGAGTTCTTCGTCCACGCCCTGGCGCATGCCGAGGAAGAAGTTGTGGTTCATTGAGGAGAGCGCGACGCCGACGCGCTTGCCACTTGCAGCGGGCGCCGGGCCCGTGGACCCGTTGGTGGCGGGTGCCTGGCCGCTGCCACCGCAGGCAGACAGGGTGGCGGCGACAAGCAGCAGGGGCAAAGATTGGAGCGCGAAGCGAAGAGGGCGGTTCTTCATCGGACCTTCCAGCAGGGAAAGCGGGGCCGGGAGCGTCCGGCAGGGCATTCCGCTCCGGCGGGCGAAACGGATGCCAGACTGAGTTAGCCAATTCCCCTCGTTCTTTCCTACCTGAACCCGCACAGGTAGTTCCGTCCGCAATACCCCATGCCAGCACCGACCACGTTCCTTTCCGAGATCATCGCCCTCTTCGGCCAGCCGGTGGCCGAAAACCCGACGCAGTACATGCAGGAGCAGGCCTTCGCGTCGCTGGGGCTGCAGTGGCGCTACGTCACCCTCGAGGTTCCGCCGGCCCGCCTGCCGGATGCCGTGCGCGGAATGCGCGCGATGAACTTCGCGGGGGCGAACTGCACGATCCCGCATAAGATCGCAGTGATGGAGCATCTGGATGCGATCACTCCTACGGCGCAGAAGATCGGCGCGGTGAATACGGTTGTGCGGCAGCAAGATGGCTCGCTGCTTGGCGAGAACACAGATGGCAAGGGCTTTATCCGCAGCGTGGTTGAGGCGGGTTTCGAGTTGCCCGGGGCGCGGGCCGTGGTCCTAGGCGCGGGCGGCGCGGCGCG
>JANPLG010000283.1:0-3965 GCA_031426395.1 Actinomycetes bacterium | reverse complement strand
CTCAAGTGGCGGAAGCTGCCAGGATCGCGGAGTGCCTCGCCCGAATGCTCAGGCGGTGTGGGGAACCCGATCAAGAGGCGATGCGGCTTGCAACGGCCCTCAGAGTTAAATCGAAGGAGTGGTTGGACAAGTCATCAGGTCACGTTGCCGCGAGGATCACCACTCGCAGTACTGGTCACCCCCTTCTCGAAGGTCGCGAGATCGATTGCCTGTTCTTGGATGAGTCTGGCACCTCCGCGATGGGCTCCGATCAGCCGATCTTCGCGCTAGGCGGGGTCTCGATGCGTGAGAGCGATGTCCAGGCGTATGTAGGTCGAGCCAACGAGATCAAGCTCGAGTTCTTCGGTCGAATTGACGTTACGTTCCACGAACCTCACATGCGACGGCGGCAGGGAATCTTTGAACTGCGACGGAACACCACCCGGCAAAGAGAGTTTGACCTCGCGATGCGCAGCCTCGTCGAGCAGACTCCGTTCAAGGTGTTCGGTGCCGGCATCATCAAGAGTGACTTCAAACGCCTCTACCTCGACACGGACAAAGATCCATATCTTCCGAGCAGCGTCTACGACCTGGCTATCAATCTCCTCCTTGAACGGTATGTCGACTGCCTCGCGACCGAGAGCGACAGAGGAGGAGACCGCCGAATCGGTAGAGTACACCTGGAGAGCATCGGGAAGAGAGAAGATGCCGAGCATCAGGCAGCTTACTGCGACCTTATGCTGCACGGGACACAGTTTGTGCCTGAAGGGGTGTTCCAGAGCTGGATAGAGTCAGGCTGTCGCTTCAGCCCCAAGTCGCACAGCTACCCATCCGAACTCGCAGACCTGGTAGCGAGGGAGGTCTACGAGTGGATTCGGTCGGGCTGCACTGCAAATCCGCCATACTGGGACCTGCTGAGCTCTCGCATCTACCACCGGTCAGATGGCAACTATGGCAAGTTTGGGATCAAGGTCTTCCCTCTTGGAGACCTTGACGAGGCAGTTACTGCCCACCGACGGGCGTGTGTGGAGATGACTGCCGCCGAGCTTGCAGCAACCTAGCGCAACTCCAGATCACAACCGGTTGTTGTTGTTTTCAAGAGGATATAGCTAAGGCTTGCATCTCTGGTGATAATAGCACCAGTGGATCGGGGGTTAGCCCTGATCGGCGCCACCCTCTGGGCAACCAAAGGGTGGCGCTTTTAGCTTTCTGGGTTGATGTTGTGCCTCCGGCTGCGGCGACGTCCAGCGCCCGCTTCACACACCTCTGTTCGTGACATCCTCCGGAATCAGAGCGGCCCTCCGCCCTTGAGGACCGCCGCCTCCCGGATGCTAGCGACCAGGTAGACCTCTGGCCCGCAGAAATAGGCTACTTGACGGGTGCAATTCCCCGGATGCGGATGCCAGACTCAGCCCGAAGCGGGAGGGTCCGTGGGCACCGGGTCCGGGACTGGCTCAATGATGATCCAGCGCCAGCGCCGACAGTGGGAGCAGCGCCCAAAGGTCCACTTCCCTCGGGACGCCCCAACGCGAGTACCGCCCACCTCCTCCAGCCGCTTGGTCCGACCGCACCCCGGGCAGCGGAACTGCCAGTCCGACGTCCACTTCATCAGGCGGTCACTCCTGTGCGTTGTTCCTTGCCAGTTCAACGCGTTTGTCGCGGGCGACGGATCTCCACTGGCTGCGCGGTCCAACTTGGGCCGACCGGCTTCTCCCCCAGAATTGGGGGCCGGGGGGCCAACCTCGGTCCACAACGCCCTCCCGGCAAGCGGTCGCCCGGGGCTTCCAAACCAAGCCTCACCCCCTACTCCGCCGCCGCCCACATCGACCGCATGAACTCGATCCCTTGGCTGGCAACGTCTGCCTCGGATTGGAAGAGGTCACGCCAGATGCAGGTGGCCGCCGCAAGCTCCGGCAGGGCCCGGCCGAACGCCTCAATGGTCAGCCATCCGTCGTAGCCGTTGCGGCGGAGGGCTGAGAAGGTCTCGGTCCAGTGGACCTGACCCGTGCCGGGGATGCCGCGGTCATTCTCGGAGATGTGGACGTGGTTGATTCCCGCGAAGTTGTCCGTGATGGCGGCAGTGACGTTCTTCTCCTCAATATGCGCGTGGAAGCTGTCGTAGAGATAGCCGTAGCCCTCCACGCCGACCTCCCCCACCAGCCGGTTGGCGTCCGCCGCCGTGTTGAGCAGGTACACCTCGAAGCGGTTGAGCGGCTCCACGGAGAGCTTCACTCCCGCCTGCCGTGCGTAGATCGCCGCCTCGCGCTGAACCTCCAGGCACCAGGCCCATTCACCCTCCGTGCGACCGCACCCAGTCCGCACGCCCAGGGCAGAATGGAAGGGGCCGCAGAGAAGCTCCGCCCCCACCAAGTGGCACCAGTCGATGCGCTGCTTGAGGTAGTCCACGGCGGCGCGGCGGACGGTAGGATCGTCGCTGATCGGGTTCGCCTCCGCCGGGGAGACGGTGACCGCCGTCGCTGCCAGGCCCAGGTTCGTCAGCTCCCGGCGCACCAACCGCAGCCCGTCGTCGCTCGCGTCGAAGAGCGGGAGCTCCACGCCATCGAAGCCGAGCGCCTTGATCTGGGCGAGCAGCGGGAAGTGCTCTTCGGTCACTCCCGCCGTCCAGAGGAGGAGGTTCATTCCAAACTTCATCTTGAGACACCTTTTCAATTGCGGATTTCGGAGTGCGGATTGCGGATTGGGAATGCGGGTTGGCTTGGAGCGAGTGCGGATCCGACTCGCCCGAAGTTAGTGCGGGTAGGACGCCGGAGTTCCATGCTGTGGCCCCCAGTAACTACTCGGCTCCTGGCTGAAAGACCTACCTTGCCGCCGAAGTCTTGCGAAGGGTCTTGGGACCACGGTGTCATGGTTACGGTGAACGATGCCAGGGGAGGAGCCTCATGTCAGCAGGAAAGCCGGATGTCACGCGGGGAATCGGAGCGGCGCGGCTGTCGGAGCTGCGCGAGGAGTTCGGCAAGGTGGAACGGATCCTGGAGCAGACGCCAACGGTCGACAAGTTCTTCGGCATCTCCACCGAGGAGTTCCGGCGACGCCAGCAGACGGTGGCCGAGGCGCTGAAAGCTCGCGGCTTCACGGCAGGCTTCGTCTTCAGCGATGAGCATTACGATGGCGATGTGCCCTACCTGGGCGGCAACACCAACATCTCCATCGAGCAGGTGGCAGGCGTCATCGGGCCGCGTGGATTCCACATCGTGGCAGGGCTGGAGGGCGGCTACATCGCGGAGCAACTGGCGCCTCGAGCCGGCGCCGCAGTCCACAAGGTGGTGCTGCTACAGCTTGCCGACGAGAAGTACCCCATCGAGGCGGAGCGGCTGGAAGAGGTGATCGAGGCGGCGGCGGGCGGACCCGTGGACCGCATCGCCCTCCTCACGCCGCGACAGGTGGTGCCGGACGGCGTGGTACGTTACCTGGAAGGGCTCTTCGGCCGGGAGAACGTGATCGACGCCCAGGAGCTCTACTACCGCATCCGGTATGAGAAGTCGGACGATGAGATGCGCCTCATCCGGGACGCGAACACCATCGCCGACGCCATGGTGCGCGTGATGCTGGCGGTGCTCCGGCCCGGAATGCTGGAGACGCAGGTCGCCGCCTGGGCCTACTTCGTGGCGCGGGAGCTGGGCGCAGAGGAGATGGGCTGGGACGTGATGGTCGGCGCGAACGAGGCGAACCGGACCCTCATCGGCAAGGCGCAGAACCGCCCCATCGGCCGCGGCGACTGGGTCCACCTGGGCGTGGCCCCGAAGCGGGATGGGCTGAACTCATGCTGCCGGCGCTCCGTGCTGGCCGTGGAGACTCCGGCGGAAGTCACGGCAGAGCAGCGGTTCTGGATGGACCTGGTGCTGGAGGCGTACCAGGTTGGACTGGACGCCTACCGCGATGTGGCGGAAAATAACCGGCCCGCCTACCATCAGGAGCAGGCACTGGTTGATTACTTCGCAAGCCGCAGTGGGGAAGTCGGGCGCCGG
>JANPLG010000282.1:0-10506 GCA_031426395.1 Actinomycetes bacterium | reverse complement strand
CGCCAGGTAGTCTTCGGCACCCTGCTCGATGCACCGGACCACGCTCTCCACCTCTTCCACGCCGGAGACCATGACCACCGGGATATCCCTCAGGCTCGGATCACTCTTGATCGTCTCTAGGACCGCGTGCCCGTCCATTTCGGGCATCATCACGTCAAGGAGGACTAGGTCGAATGGGCGCGTGCGGAGAGCGGCCAACGCCTCGGTACCGTGAGACGCAACCGTCACGTTGTGCCCCAGTTGCCGGACGTACTGCGAGAGCATCAGCCGCACGGTCGCCATGTCGTCCACCACCAACACCTCGGCGGGTTGGGCGGGGACGGCGCCGGCCAGCGTGCCGAGGGCTGCTCGGTCGATGGATTGGCGGGGTGCGGGATCGGCGGAGGTGTTTGCGGAGGTCATGGCAGTTCCCGATTGGGGCACGAAAGGGCCCTCTATGAGAATAGCGACCTCGACACGGTAATTCCCAGGACGCGAAGCCCGTGAGGTGCCAGCGTTCCGGCTCGGTCTACTTCACGGCGGTTTCGCCGCGCTCACCAGTCCGCACGCGGACGGCGTCGATTACGGGCAGGACGAAGATCTTGCCGTCACCCACCTCGCCGGTGCGGGCTGCCGCGCAGATCGCTTCCACCACCGCTTCCTGCAGTTCGTCCGGGATGATGATCTCCAGCTTGATCTTGTCCATCAGATTGACCACATACTCCGCGCCCCGATAGCGGTGGACGTAGCCGCGTTGCTGGCCGGCGCCGCGCACTTCGGTTACGGTGAGTCCAATCACGCCGATTTCATCGAGCGCGGTCTTCACCTCGCCAAGCTTATCGGGGCGGATGACTGCTTCAATCTTAACCATGGAGTAGCTCAATCGAATCTACGGAATGCAATAGAAGGCCCGATAACTCGGGTCCGATAAATCAAAAGCGAATGGGAACTCGGATGAGCGTGATCTGGAAACCGGCTGGGGTCAGCCTGCCTCCCACTCGCTCTTCCGTGCTCCCATTCGCATTCGTCAGAAGGTTCTGGATAGCCCGTTAGAGCGCGTCGTTGCCGCGCTCTCCGGTGCGGATGCGGACGGCGTCATCCATTTTCCAGAGGAAGATCTTGCCGTCGCCCACTTCGCCGGTGGTGCAAGCCTTGCGGATGGTGGCCACCACATCTTCAACAATGGGATCCGGGACCACCAGCTCCACCTTGATCTTGGGGAGGAGGCGGACCTTGTACTCTGTGCCTCGGTAGCGCTCCACATAGCCTGCCTGGCGTCCGGCACCGCGCACTTCCATGGCGGTCATCCCGGTCAGGCCCATCTCTTCGAGCTGGCTCTGCAGCTCTTCCAACTTCTCGGGTCGGATCACGATCTCTACCTTGGTCATTCCTGGTTCCTTTGGTCTTGAAAACTTGATAAGCGGTAGGTCGCGCTGTCCGACGGACTACTTCTAACATCGGACCGCGCGGAAAACCCTAGAACACGTAGCCTTCTTCACCGTGGAGCGCCACGTCCATGCCCATCTCCTCATCCTTCGCCCGCATGCGAAGTCCGAAGATCTTGTCGACGATGAAGAGCAGAATGCCGCCCACCACGGCCGCGTAGACGACGGTCACGACCACGCCCAGCACTTGCGGCCCCAATTGCTCCAGGGTGCCCCCGGCAAAGATTCCCGCCTTGGCGTTAGGGTTGAGCGACGTTGCGGCGGCGGTAGCGAAGAGCCCCGTCATCACCGCGCCCACCGTTCCGCCCACGCCGTGGACGCCAAAGGTGTCGAGACTGTCGTCGTAGCCCAGCTTGCTCTTGAACATGACGGCGGCATAGCAGATCCCGCCCGTGACGGCACCGATTGCAATCGCGCCCATCACGTCCACGTAGCCGGCGGCCGGGGTGATCCCCACCAGTCCCGCCACGGCACCCGAGGCGGCACCCAGCGCGGTCGGCTTCTGGCGATGCGCCCACTCAATGAAAACCCAGGCCATCATCGCGACGCCTGCGGCAACGTGCGTGTTCACGAAGGCCCGGACCGCGTTGCCGTCCGCTGCGAGAGCGGAGCCACCGTTGAAGCCGAACCAACCGAACCAGAGGATACCGGTGCCAATCAGGGTCATGGTCAGGTTGTGCGGGCGCATCTCCTCACCGGGGCCCTTGCGCTTTCCGATCATCACGCAGGCCACCAGAGCGGTCACGCCAGAGCTGATGTGAACCACGGTGCCACCGGCGAAGTCGAGGGCGCCCTTGTTGAAGAGCCAGCCTTCACTGCTCCAGACCCAGTGGGCAATGGGGCAGTAGACCAGCAGGGACCAAAGCGCGATGAAGACGAGGTAGGCGCTGAACTTCTTGCGCTCCGCGAAGGCGCCGCTGATCAGGGCCGGCGTGATGATGGCGAACATCATCTGGTAGACCATGAAGAGCTGATGGGGGACCGTCTTCGCGTAGAGGTCACTGGCAGCGTCTGCCGCCACGCCGCTCAGCCCCATCCATTGAAGGCCACCAATCAGCTTGATGTCCCCAATGGCCAGGGTTCCAGGAGCGAAGGCCAGGCTGTAGCCAATAACCACCCAGAGGACAGTGACCACTCCCATTGCGATGAAGCTCTGCATCAGGGTGCCGAGGACGTTCTTCCGTCGGACCATGCCGCCGTAGAAGAGAGCAAGGCCGGGGGTCATGAAGAGCACCAGCGCCGAACATGCCAGCAAGAAGCCGGTATCCCCCTTGTCGAGGGCGGGCGGGGCGGGTGTCGGCAACACCGCTGTGGTGGTGGGTGCGGCACCGGGGGTTTCGCTGGGAGCCGAGACACCCGGAGGGGTAGAAGGGGGACCTTCTTGCGCTGACGCAGGAGTGCCTGCAAAGGCGGAGAGTGCCAGGAGGCACGCGGTGATCAGGGGAAAGAGGCCAGCTCGCGCCAGACGGGACGGTTGCAGCATTGTCGCTCTCCAAAGCTTGACCCCGGGCCTCGAAGGACCCGGATATCGGCGAGTTGGGGACGTCTGTGTCCATGCCGATCAGCGCTGACCGGGGGATAGTGTCGAAACTACATACACTAGCTGAATCTCCTTTAGCGGCGGCCCGCCAATACTTAAAGGAGAAATCGCAGCTTGATTACTGTCTGCCTTCTCGGCCCTGACGCAACGAGGGGTGCGGCCTGAAACCAACGCCGCACCCCCCGAATCAAGCACACGGCATTGCTACCGACGGTAAGCTAGTAGTTCGTCAAGACAGGATTGCGCTCTCCTAGCGGAATGGGAGAATGGGAGAGAGGGTGAATGGGAGAGGCTCCGGCTTTGATGTCTCCCATTCACCCATTCCCCCACTCTCCCTTTCATCCTGTCAGAACATCCTTGACACGCTACTAGTTGTAGTTGAAGATCGTGGAGATCAGGAATGTTGGCTGGTTTGACGTGAACCGGTTCACGCGGTCAGCCTGGAAGACATCGCCATCCGCCCAGTCGTAGCGGAACTCAGCGCGGGCCTGCGCGTACTTGTTGAACATGTGCGTGAAGCCCAGCGTGAAGGAGCCGATGTCCGTGCCGATGAAGCCATCGTCCACGTTGTACTCCACGCGGGACGCCAGATACTGCCGGGCGTTCAGCGCGTACTTGCCCTGGAGCGAGAACGAGAAGACATTGGCGTCGTCCTGAATCGCCGCGTCCAGGTTGAGGTTGTAGGCCAGCCGTCCGCCCGGGCTGTACGCCAGGATGACGTCAACCAGGCTGCGGTAGCTCTTGCCCACCGTCGCGACCGGAGCTTCCTCACCGCCGTAGTAGCTTCCGGTGACCGTCAGCTTCGGGCTCAGCATCTTGCTTCCGGTAATGAAGAATCCGGGATCGTGATTGGGCGAGCTCACCGCGTTGTAACCGCGATGGACACCGCCGACCACGTAGTCGGTGTCATTGAAGTAGTGCCACACGCGACCACCGAGGTGGAAGAACGGTTGGACCAGGTTGTACTGGAACGAGCGGCTGTAGAGCCAGTTGTCCTTCGGCTCCGCCACTTCGATTCCGGCGGTGCTGACCCACTTACCCAGGTCAATGTACGTCTTTCCGCTCTTCGTCAGGTTGGCGCTGACGAAGGCCTGCTGAACAATGTCCCAACCATCGCTGTTAGAGGGCTCCGCCGCGTTGAAGAGGCGGGAGGTGGGACCGAAGTTCAGGTCAACGCGCGCCCCGATCGGGTCGCGGGCATACTGCGCCCAGACATCAATCAGGCCGAGGTTGATGCCGTCCTGGTCCACCACATCGAAGGCGCGGAACAGGTTGCGGTTGCCGAACGGGTTGTTGAAGTTGTTCATCCAGTAGAAGTCGACGCTTCCACCATAAGTGAACTTGGGGGCCGCTGGAGCGGGCTCCGTCTTCTCCGTTGCGCCCGGAGCCGTGCCACCGGGGGCCGTGCCGCCCTGAGCAAGCTGGACTCCCTGGGCGGCTGCCTGCGGGGCTGCGGTCTCCGCCTGGGGGGCGGGCGTGGTGGTCTCAGCCGCCTCCGGCTGGGCCGGCTGCTGGACTTCCGGCGTGTCCGCCAGAGGGGCTTCCGGGGTCATCTCGACCGCAAGGACCGGCGTGGCGGTGAAGGCCAGCGCGGCGACTGCGGAGTAGAGCCACTTGGTTGCCATAGAGTGGTATCTCCTATTTGGGGTTTGAGCGGAATCCGCCGCTCGCGTTCCCGGGGTGGCCGTGTTGCCCCCGGATTTGGCCGGCTTCAGGTGGACCGGTGTCCGCCGTGGCGAAGCCGAAATCGGAGCATCATTGCTTGGGATCGCAGATGCGATGATTTGAGAGAGGTTCGTCGTTGAGGGGGACCGCCACGGGACAACGCAGGCCCGGACGGAAGAAGTGTCGCTTGGTCGGTGAGAGTGCCGCCAGCGAGACGGTTGACAGCTCTAGTTCTCGGCGGCCAGGGTGCGGAACCCCTCGCGGATCTTTCGGACGTGGTAGGAGACGTTGGCCGCAGTGCAGCCCAAGCGTCCCGCCATCTCTTCCTGTTGAAAGCCCTGCAGCAGTCCGTTCAGAATGGCCCGCTGCGGTCCACGCAGTCGGCTGCCCAGTTGAACGGCCATCCACCGGCTGTAGACGTCGTCCTCGAAGTTGGTGCGGTCCGCCAGCACAAAGCCGTCGTCCAGCGACTCGGCGCGCTCTCGCTGAGAACGTCGGATCGCCTCCAGGAGGCGCCACTTCCCGCGCAGGAAGAGGTAGCACAGGGGATCGCCAATGGTGGTGTCCACCTGCTGCAGTCCCATCATCATCCCTAGCCACATCTCCTGCTGGAGATCGTCGCGATCCATCCCGGTCAGGCTGGCGTAGTGGCCCGCCGTCCGGACAACGCGGTCCCGGAGCATGCTGGAAACCTGCTCCCGGGCGCTGTGGTCCCCCTGGCGCGCCCGCTCAATCACATGCGTCAACGACATACCCACCTCCCGTGTCGCCTGCAGGGGGCCACCCAATTGGATAAGGCCCTCTCGCCCTGCCTGCTTGGGGTAAGTGTAGAGCGGACGAGTTACGCTCTTGCTTCCTTGTCGTTAAGTCAAAGTATCGAGCGTGTTAAATCCATGTTTCCGGCTGCGGGGTTCAGGTGAGAGGGCGTGCGCTCGGAGCGCCTGGGTCAGGCAGGTATCCTGGGGTGACCCGCGAAACACGAATGTACACGAAGTCAACCGTGGATCGCGCGTCGCTGCAGTCATCTCGCTGATCCCCCAAGTCCGCCCACCACCATCCCACCTTTTGCTGGAGCCACGACTCGATGTCTCACCCCCTAAATCGCCGCATTTTTCTCTTTGGAGCGCTGGCAGCCGGCGCGGCAGGAACGCTACGGTCACGCGCGGTCTTTGCCCAGGACCGGTTGCGCATCGGCATCATTGGGGTGGGCGGGCAGGGCGCCTACACCTGGAACGGTCTCGCCAATGAGGAGATCGTGATGCTGTGTGATGTCGATACCGCCCGAGTCGCGCCCGCCGCACAGCGGTTCCCCAAGGCGGAGGTTGTCCAGGACTTCCGCCGCGTGCTGGACCGCAACGACATCGATGCTGTGGCCGTCTGCACCCCTGACCACTGGCACGCCATTCCCACGGTCTGGGCATTGGAGACCGGGAAGCATGTCTACTGCGAGAAGCCGCTGGGCCACACCGTCCACGAGACGCGGGTGATGGCGGAAGTGGCGGCGAAGCAGAAGCGCGTGACGCAGATGGGCACCCAGATCCACTCCGGCAACAACTACCGGCGCGTGGTCGAATTGGTGCAGGGCGGCGCCATCGGACCGGTAAAGCGTGTGGAGGTCTGGTGCGAGAAGGAGGCATCACCCGGTAAGCGGGTCGCACAGGGCACCCAGCCGTCAACGCTGGATTACGAGATGTGGCTCGGCCCCGCGCCCTACCGGCCGTTCGACTCCGGTGTGGTACCGTTCAACTGGCGGTGGTGGTGGGAGTTCGGTGGGGGAGTGCTGGCCGACATGGCGTGTCACTTCATGGACCTGCCGCACTGGGCGCTCGACCTCCGTCATCCGGAGCGGGTGGCTGCCGTTGGCACGCCGCTGGAAAACGCAGACAACACCGTGCCGAAGAGCATGCAGGTCGACTTCCATTATCGCAAGCGGGACGGCCTCCCGCCGGTCCACCTCACATGGTACCACGGCATCGCCGGCCCCAAGGACGCGGATGGCAAGGTGCGGCAGCTCGGCATGAGGAACGGCGTGCTGTTCCACGGCGAGAAGGGGCAGATCCTGGCGGACTACAGCAACCACAAACTGCTGCCGGAAGAGCAGTTCCGCGACTTCCAGCGGCCCTCTCCCACCATCCCGGACTCCGTGGGGCACCACCAGGAGTGGGTGAACGCCATCAAGAACGGCGGGCCAACCACCTGCAACTTCGACTACAGCGGGGCGCTGACGGAGACGGTTCACCTCGGGAACGTGGCCTACCGCCTGGGCCGCGAAATCGAGTGGGACTCGAAGAAGCTGCGCGTCAAGAACGCGAAGAAGGGCGAGTGGGAACAGCTCATCAAGCGCGAGTATCGCGGGGATTGGGCGTTGCGCCGACCGAAGTAATGGCTGCGCGGATGAGGGCTGGGGAGCAGGGGTTGAGGAAGGGCATCCCTCAACCCCTAGGATCTCGGCTTACCATCCTGTGCTGGACGGCAATGGAGAATTCCCTCTGCCTGTCTCATCCAGAGACGGCATCCGATGGCATTTGGTTTGAGGCTTCCTTAGCTCGACGCGGTCTTTGCCGGACCGAGTGGACTCCCCACCACTCCCAGCATGCCTTCAGTTCCGCGATCCAACTCGAATCCAGGTCGTCTGTGTCTCGCCCAAGGGCCTTTGCGAGTTCGGAATAGCCCTTTCCCGGTCGCAGATCGCCCGTCTTGTGGACTACGAGCACCGTGAGTAGCGGTGACCCGGCCTTGTCCTCGCGCCGCGCCACATTCTCAAGCAGTTTCGATAGCGCATAGGAGTCGGGCTGCAGTCGAATCGACTTCAACCGAGCCACCAAATCTGAGTAAGTGATGGTGCCTTGGCGGCGCGCGACTTCGACGAGTATCTGTCGCACCTCCTCAACGGCAACGTTCCAGCGGTCCAATGGGAATCCGTATCGCGCGGACATATCGGGCATCCTTTCTTGGATGAGGAACTAGCTAGCCTGCGGTCGCCGCGCCAGCTGCATACTGTGCTGGACCTGTCTTGTGCGCTAACCCTTCCTTAACAGCGAAGGCAAACTGGGCACGAATGGTGCCGTGGTTTGCGTCTGGTCGGAGTTCCAGCACTGCGCTCACTACATCCGCAGGACTGAAGCTCGGCGTAGACGCGACGTACTTTCGCACTAGAGAACGAACGCTCGGCGGCTTGGGCTGCAGGGGAGCTTGCGGGTCGTACCTCTGGCCCTCTCGATCATCTCGCTCTGTAGGTTGCTGGATAGAGGCAAGCAGTTCTTCCAAGACATAGATCATCACGTCACAGCGCGAGAGGTTGTCGACGGCGGCGAGTCGCTCGGAACGGTAACGGCTCAGTTCGGTCACAAGGATCTCTGGATCACGGTTCATGTATATCGTCCTCCTGGAAGAATATACTGGTTAGATTCAACCTGCGCAAGTGATAATGTGCCATTCATTTATCGGATAGATTCATCGACGTATCGTATCATTGCCAATAGGATCCTGGTGAAGCGATGTTGACTGGCCTCTTCGCCGGTAGATAGGCAGGACGGCACCCGCTTTGGAAACCGAATCCAGCCGCGCCAACCGATTCTTGGGCGTCACCGTCCCGTCACCGGCACGGCATCCGTCTCGCCCAACGGTATCCATCCGGCCAACCGGCTGTAGGGCAGGCCGTCCCTGGCCGCTCCGTTCCCGGGGGAGAAACCGTCCAGCGAAAAGGTATTCGTGCCGGCCTGCGGCCGCGTACGCCTTCGGTGAATTGTTGACGGTTCCGTCACCACAGGGTGCTCCGTCTGGCCGAAGGGCAACCGGCGCGGAGGCGGGGCGGCGACGGAGCGCCCGCCCTACGGGTCCGTTTCCGGTACGGTAGCGGTCTCGTCCCTGGGTATTCGGCCGGCCAAACGCTGTAGGGCGGGCCGGCCCCGGCCGCACCCGCTGGCGGTGCCATCCGCGTGAAGCGGTGCGCATGTAACACCCGAGGCTTCACATACCGGCCGTCACCATGGTTCAGGGCTTCCTGACCAGGGATAATCCCGCCAATCTTCCACGAGCCCTTTCCGCACTGGGTTCTCCAGAGCGTAATGACACTGTGCCTCTAGGTCGGCAGGGTTTCGAGCCACGTGGTCATAGAAATCCCGTTGCCAGAGTGGTCCCTTCATTCCATGACTCCATGACTGCCGGGTGGTGAAGCTGCGGAAGCGGGCGATCAGTGACCGCAATACGCTTTGAGGCTCCTCGTCGTTCTCGCCTGGGCAAAGCGATACGACGAGGTGAAGGTGATCCGGCATCAGGCAGTACGCGTGAATCAGCCACTCACCGGTGCTGCGCAGATGCAGGAGGGATACAAACACGACTTCGGCCAGCTCGGCGTCTGCGAACGGGGTGCCGTGCTGACGCGCGCACAGCGTCACGCAGTAACCTACACCAACCTGCGCGTAGGCTTCCTTCTCCAGTCGGTGCGGTCGCCTACGTCGGGATGCCCGCGTATCCCGTTCGCGCAGAAGTTCGATGAGTTGCTCTTCGTCTCGGACGGACATGGGTGAAGAGACAGATGGTCTGACGGTAAGTTTCCAACCAGCCGATTGATTGTCGATTCTCCCAATGCGATCCAATTGATGAGACGGTATCGCCCGCCATCCGCTGTAGGGCGGGCGATACCGCCGGTACCGACAGCGCAGGGGGTGATAAGTCTGGCCGGACGGCAACCGGTGCGTGGGCGAGTCGGCGGCAGAGCGCCCGCCCTAAGGAACCGTTTCCGGCACGGCATCCGTCTTGCCCAGCGGTATCCACCCCGCCGAACACTGTAGGGCGGGCCGTCTCTGGCCGCCCCGTCCTCGGTGAAGGAATCGTCCGGCGAGAAGGTGATCGTGCCGGTCGCCGACGGCCCGAGCCTTCGATGGGGCTGGCCCGGCACCACAGGGTGTCCTGTCTGCCCGAAGGGCAACTGGCACGGGGGCGAGGCGGCGACGGAGCGCCCGGCCTGCGGGGCCCTGGTCGCCAAACACTCATTCAGCAGGGATCAGGCAGCGACCCGCACACCCGCCCCCTCGAGTTCGTCATCCACCATGATCGCGTCGGGGTCAAGTTCGGCAAGCTGCTCCACCAAGCCGATGAGGCGGTTGATGCCAGAATTGTCCTGGGCTTCTCCCGCAAGCAGCAGCGGCTGGATGCCAAACTCCGCCGATAGGTCCCACGGTTTCCGCTCAACGGTTGGTAGACCGTCGCGGAGGCTGACGTGGAAGGCGTTACCATTGGCGGCGATGGCAGGGCTATGGGTCGCGATGAGAAGCTGACGCGGACCCAGCGCCGAACGAAGCACCCGCTTGGCAAGGTGCATCAGCCGCACTTGCATCTCTGGCGAGAGACGCCACTCCGGCTCTTCCATGCAGACGAAGCCTTCCCGGGCCAGCACCAGTTCCGCCAGTAGGTAGGCCATCCGGCAGACCCCGGAACTCATCCTCTCCAGGCTGATCGCTTCCTCACCTCGAAGGTAGAGGATATCGGCGCGGTTGGCGGCGCGGTTGAACGCAGTATCCCAGCCGCCATCGCCCAGCTCGTTGCGGAGCGAGCCTGCGTGCTGATGGAACTGCGTCCAGCGTCGCCGATCCTCTGAGGAGACGGCCTGGCGGCAATCGAAGAGCGCGTCGCGCACCGCTTGCGGGAACCCGCTGCAATCGTCGCCAACGCGCGTGTACGGCAGGACAGGATGCTCGAACCGGAAAGGCCGTGCATCTGCCAATAGCCGGCGGAGTTGCGTGGCGAAGCTGAAGGTGACCGGCTCCTTCGTGCGCTCCAGGGTGGAGATGTCGCGACCATCGAGGCAGAACTGGAGGACCTTCAGCTCCGTGGTCCGGTTGAGGTGGACAGACTGCTGCGCAGCGAGCAGCAGCG
>JANPLG010000281.1:0-2979 GCA_031426395.1 Actinomycetes bacterium | reverse complement strand
CTCCACGAGGCGCACGACCAGCTCCCCGCCTGGTCACCGGATGGCAGGTGGCTCGCCTTCTCCTCCAAGCGGGAAGGCAACTACGATGTCTGGCTGATGTCGGCCGGGGGTGGCCGTCCCCGCCAGTTGACGCAGCACAGCGCGGACGACCTGGTGAGCGGCTGGTCACCGGATGGTAAGGAAGTGCTCTTCGCCAGCAACCGGGAGACCACGCGCACCATAAGCATCTTTGCGGTGAAGGCTGACTCCGGCGTGTCCCGGCTGGTGGCGGCCGATGACGTCCCTCTGGCAAACGCGGCCTACTCTCCCGACGGCACCTGGGTGGCCTGCACCCGGGGCGGTTCCTGGACGCGGAAGCACTATCGTGGAAGTGGGAACAGCAACCTCATCGCCTACCCCGCCACCGGCGCGACTGCGGGGCCGGGCAAGTGGCTGGTGAAGGAACCGGAGAACGAGCGGTGGGCCAGCTTCACGCCAGACGGGAAGTCGATCCACTACGTGAGCGACAAGTCCGGTGAGGCCAATCTCTGGCGGCGGGAGACTGACAGCAGCAAAGCGACCCAGCTCACCCGCTTTACGGACGGCAACCTTTTCTACCCCTCCTATAGCAAGGCCGGCGAACGAGTCGTCTTCGAGCGGAACTTCGGACTTTGGACGATGACCCTGAGCGGAGGCCGCACCTCGGAGCCGACCGAGATCAAGGTCTTCGCGCCGAGCGATGACCGCAGCAACACGGTGCGCCGGGAAACCTACACGTCGGACGTGCAGGAGCTCGCCTTCTCCCCGAATGGCCGTCAGCTCGCCCTGGTGATCCACGGTGAAGTCTGGGTGCAGCCCGCCACCGGCGGTGAGCTGACCCGCGTGACGGAGACCCCGCAGCGCGAAGAGGATGTCACCTGGAGCGCGGATAGCGGCAAGCTCACTTTCACCTCGGACCGCACCGGTAACCCGGACCTGTACATCGCGGACCTCAAGTCGAAGCAGACCAAGCCGCTCTCGCAGACCGCCGACCTCGCGGAGAGCAAGCCGCACCTTTCGCCGGACGGCAAGTGGCTCGCCTTCGTGCGCGGCTGGGCGGGGCAGGAACTCTGCCTGATGCCTGCGGAAGGCGGCGAAACGAAGGTGCTGACCCGCGACCCGAACATCACCAATGTCGCCTGGTCGCCCGACTCGCGTTGGATCGCCTTTGACCGGCGCAAGGCCCACTCCGCCGGCCAGGTGTCGGACGTCTTCCTGGTCAGCGTGGATGCCACGGGCACGGGTGGCAAGCCGGTGAACATCACCCGCTATCCGATGTTCAACTTCCAGCCGCTCTGGTCCCAGGACGGCAAGACGCTCTTCTTCATCTCGGACCGGGGCGAGATCGGCAACGTCTGGGCGCTGCCGCTCCTCGATCCCGCGCGCCAACCCGAGGAGCCTGAGGCCGGAGCGGCGGCTCCGAAGCCGGCCGACGCGAAGCCCGCTGAAGTCAAGATCGACCTGGACGGCATCCACCTTCGCGCCCGGCAGGTGACCCGCGCCGAAACGGACATCCGTGGCTACGCGGTGAGCCCGGACGGCCGGTCCGTCATCTACCCGATGACGCAGCTTGGCCGGATGGACTTCTGGCGGTCGAGCGTGGGCGCTCCCGCCCCGGCGCAGCGCATCACCCAGGCCGGCGAGCCGGTGTTGGGACTGGACATGGCACCAGACGGCAGCCGCCTGGTCTACGTCACCAGTGGCGGCAGCCTGCGCTCGCTTCCTCTGGCTGCCGCTGCTGCCGGCCCAGCAGCAGCGGCGTCATGGCCGTTCAGCGCCCGGATGGACCTCGACACCCGCGCCGAGATGACGCAGATGTTCGATGAGGCGTGGCGCAAGATGCGCGACAGCTTCTACGAAGAGAAGATGCACGGCGCGGACTGGAACAAGGTGCGCGAGATCTACCGCCCGGTGGTCCCGTACATTACGGATAAAACTGACTTCTACGCCCTCTTCTCGCTGGTGCTGGGTGAGCTGAACGCCTCCCACACCGGCCTCACGCCGCCTCGCGAGGACGGCGCGGGACCGGCCACGCCGTCGCTTGGGTTTGCGCTGGACGGGAGCCATTCGGGACCCGGCGTCAAGATCGGCTTCGTGATGCCGAAGGGACCGGCGGACCGCGAGGGCAGCCGCCTGAAGGCCGGCGAGTATCTGCTCAAGGTGGACGGCCAGTCGTTTGCCACCAACGAGCAGCTCTACCGGATGCTGGCGGAAAAGGGCAGCCGGCGGCTTGAGCTGCTGGTGAATGGTGAGCCGAAGGAAGAAGGTGCGCGGACCGTCCGTATCCGGCCCATCACGCAGGCCGCCTACAAGGCCCTGGAGTATGACCGGTGGACCAGTGAGCGGGAGAAGTCGACAACCACCCTCTCCGAAGGCAAGCTCGGCTACCTCCATCTGCAGGTGATGGATGACGCCAACCTGGAGAAGTTCCGCCGTGCGGCCTTCGGTGATCTTCAGGAGAAGGAAGGGCTGGTGCTCGATCTCCGCTTCAACGGCGGCGGCAGCATCGCGGACGAGATCCTGAACGTGCTTCAGGACAAGATCTGGTCCTTCCGCACCCTGCGCGGGGACCCGGCCAAGAGCACCGCGCCGCTCAAGGCGTTCAACCGCCCGATGATTGTCCTCATCAATGAGTCGAGCTTCAGTAATGCCGAAGCATTCCCGTGGGGCTTCAAGACGCTCAAGCTCGGCAAGATCGTCGGCGTACCGACCTTCGGGGGGTGCATCGGCACGGGCGGCACCACGCTCATCGATGGCAGCCCGCTGCGCATTCCAGGGGTGGGTGCCTACACCCTGGACGGCATCAACATGGAGAACAACGGCTGCCCACCGGACTTCTACGTGGAGAACACCCCGGAGGACGTGCAGACCGGCAAGGATCGTCAGCTCCTGAAGGCGGTCGAGGAGCTGGCCAAGGACGTTCGGAAGAAGAAGTAACTCCGCGACTGTGGAGTAGCGATA
>JANPLG010000280.1:0-4270 GCA_031426395.1 Actinomycetes bacterium | reverse complement strand
CCGATCAACAGTGAGGACCCGAACGCGAGCTCCCTGGTCCGCAATAACTGCTTCCTGCGTGAGCGGGACGAGTTCCCACATGAGTTGATGGCGAAATGCCTCTTCTTCGGGGACAACGGCATTGGCGAGCAGTGGGGGATCAAGGCGGACCTGCCCGGTCAGGTGATTCAGTGGGATCCGCGCTGGGGGGAGGAGTTTGAGGTGGTCGGCGAGAGTCCCGCTGAGGTGTGGCTGGAGGAGAAGCGGCTGTACGATGAGGCGGATGACGATTGGCCGCCCCCCCGCTCGCCCTAGCAGACGGCTACCCCGCGCTGAGGGCAGCCTTGAGTTCGCCTAATCGGGTACTCCACCGGATCTGCCAGTCCCCGGGAGCGCGCCCACCGGCCGGACTCAGGCCGAACATCTGGCCGCTTTTGAGCGCTTCGGTTAGTCGGTAGGTGAGCGCATACTCGCAGTAGAGCGGCAGCGACGCATCCTCCGGTCTGCGGGCAATTCGCGCATCCGAGAGGCGGTGCATGGCCGTCGCGATCACGACGCTGTACTGGCCGTGATACTCGGCGTTGAGCGAGGCTTCAGCGCCCTGCCAGCCCAACTCTCCAAAGAGCGCCCACCATCCCAGCCGGGAGAGCACCAGGTTCTTGGCGGCGCTGAAGAGAAGCTTTCCGCCGCTCTTCTTGACCTGCGACCCCACGGCCGGCCAAAGCCCCTGCCGGACCTCAGCAAACTCCTGGCGCGCCAGCGTGTATCCTTCCCGCATCGCTGGATCGATGCCGCGCGGCTCTCCGTCTACGAGGATTGCGCCGAGGCGAAGGAGCCGCTGCTCGGCTTGGTCCGTAGCCAGCGCCCGAAGCTGCAGCGCGGTCACTACCGGCTCTCGCGCCTGCCCGAGGACCGCCTCTGTGCCCGCGTTAGCCGCGGAGTCGCCCACTGCCTTGCCAAGCGCTTGCAGGTTCCCGTAGTTCGGCTGGACCGCGAGCCTCCGAGCCAGTTCGCCGATCTCCTTGCCGGGGTCGCGCGGCAGAACGGTCGCGCCGGGAACGCCGCCGCCCCTCGGTCCCGTGAGCCAATCGAGCTGACGGGAGAGCGTGTCCCAGGTGGTAACCGGCGCTTTCAGCCCGCTCTGGGTCGCCATTTCCAGGAAGGCGTCTCGGTAGAGGTCGCGGCGACGGCCCGCGTCCCACAGCGTCAAAGGCCGCATACCGTAAAGACGGAAGCGGTTGGCCGGCCGGTGAAGGGCAAGCGGTACCCGGATCGCCACCCTGCTTCCACGGCTGTCCTTCAGCGAGACCTCCGCACTCTCTGGAAGTGCCTGGATAGCGACCGGCTCGCCGGCTGGCGCCAGGATCGGCGCGGGCACGGGGTCGGCGGCTACCGCCGGTGAGAGCGCCGCGACGAGAGTCAGGACAGGAAAGATGAGGAATCGATGCAAGTTCGGAATCTCCCGAAGTGCGGGTCTATAAATGCATGGACGGCTGAAGTCGGCCCAGAGTTTACTGAATCCGCACTGTGTAGACGGCTGATTTGAATCGAACTTACTTGGAGGCTCACCGGGATGTGTATCCGCGCAGTAGCATACCCCGCCGCGAGGTTCTCGACCTCGCCTCCGCAACCATCGGTAGAGTAGATGGCGGTCGTCTCGGGCGGGGGATTCGTCCCTTTCGGGGGGCCAGCTAGACACTGACGCGAGCGTGGCGTCCCGGCGCCCGCACACCGCGTGGGGTTTAAGGAAACGTCCACCCAAGGGTCCACGGTGCCAGATGGGCGTGGTTGGACCCCGGCATAGGTTAGGCCGCTTCGCAGCGGAGTTGCCGAGCGAGAATAACGGGTTTTTCCGTGTGCGGAGGGAGCCTACTTCACTTGCCCCAATCTACCTTATGAGCGCGGTCACGCCCCACCAGGAGCCTGGGGGAATGTATGACTGAAGCAGAGATTGGGTTTGCTGGCAGGCCCCGTCAAGAGCATATCCAGGAGACTCGCCATGCTACCCCGTCGCACCCCTCGCCACTCCGCCTGCCTCCTCGCGGCGATGCTCTTCGTCGGGAGCGGACTGAGCGCTGCAGCGGAGGATTGGCCCCATTGGCGTGGCCCGCGCCGGGATAATGTCTCCACGGAGAAGGGTCTCATCCGCACCTTCCCCGCCGAAGGTCCGAAGGTGCTCTGGGACCGGCCGATCCCGGGCGGATGGTCGCAGCCTTCCATCGCTCGCGGGAAGCTGTACACGATGTCCGAGGACCAGAAGGAAGAACTGGTCCTCTGCCTCGACCCGAAGAGCGGCGTGCCACTCTGGGAGTACCGCTACGCCTGCGATTACGACGCGTACCCCAACCTCGATCAGCGGTTCAAGAGCGGCCCCCGCTCCACTCCGACTGTCGATGGCGACCGCGTCTACACGCTGGGGACCACCGGGATCCTTCTCTGCCTGAATGCGGCGGATGGGAAGCTGGTGTGGCGCAAGGACCTCAAGGAGATGACGGACGGCAAGGCACCCGACCTCGGCTACACTCACTCGCCCTTCATCTCCGGCGACACGCTTTACATCCACCCCGGCGGTGCCAACACCTCTCTGGCGGCACTGAGCAAGAAGGACGGCTCCGTCCTCTGGAAGGGCGAGAGCGATGTCCTCGGATACAGCACCCCGATTTTGGTGGAACACGAGGGAAAGCCGCAACTCATCCACTTCACGGGGCGTGGCCTCGTGGGCCTCACCCCCTCCGACGGCAAGGTGCTTTGGCGCTATGACTGGAAGACCGCCTTCGACCTCAACGTCGCAACTCCCATCTACAAGGATGGTCAGCTCTTTATCTCCTCCAACTACGGGCACGGTGCCGCGTTGGTGAAGCTTGAGCCGGGCGGCACGGTCAAGGAGACATATGCCACCAAGGCGATGCAGAACTGGTTCACCGGCTCCATCCTGCACGAGGGGCACCTCTACGGCTACAACGACAACCGCCTCACCTGCCTCGACTGGGCCACGGGTGCGATGAAGTGGGACCGGCCCGGCTTCGGACGCGGCACACTCTTCATCGCGGACGGCCAGCTCATCGTCCTGAGTGAGCGGGGCGAAGTGGTTCTTGCAGATGCCTCCCCCGCCGATTTCGTAGAGCGGGCGCGGTGGAAGTCGCCGCTGAAGGGACCGTGCTGGACCAGCCCGGTGCTCTCCAACGGCATCCTCTACATCCGCAACCAGGAGCAGATGCTGGCCATCGCAATGAAAGGCTAGCGCGCCTTCCCCCGTCGGACGGATCCTACGATGGAGAGATGAAGCGATAGTGAGACATTCAATCTCTCGCCTCTAGCCAATCCGCATCCCTAATCCGCATTCCGAAATCCGAAATCCGCAATTGAACGCCCGGTCATCGCACGCCCTACGACCGTCCGGGCGCTGCGTTTTGCCCTACTGCGCTTCGGGTAATCTCGCCTCGGCTACAACCGTAGCCCAACGCTCTCGCAAGAATTCGCTCAACATCCGCCAAACGATGGCGGATGACCAGGGGCTTTCTTGCAATGAAGTTAGAGGAGCAGGGCAACGATGCGCAGACACTTATTCTCGCTGGCCGCGGCCGGCATCAGCGCCACACTCGCAAGCACCGTCCTGGCGCAGAGCACGCAGCTTGGGCAGCCAACCAAGCACCAACCCGGCAACACGGGGCTGCAGGAGCATTCCACCGTTCAGTCGGAGCATGGAACTTACCGTCCCGGCGATAAGGGCCACAAGGGCTCCAAAGACCGGGGAATGATGCGCGACGGCGAGATGCGAGGCAACTACCGCCGCGAGATGACCGTCAGGATGGACGACGGAACGTGCGTCTGCGAGATGGACGCAATGGCCGACAACTGGTCAACCCTCAACACGGCCGATCAGGGCGCACTCACAGACGTCTACGCCCGCCATATGCTCTCGGCGGATGTCCTGGGCACGCACCTGGATGTCTATCGGGAAAAGGATCCGCAGACGGCGGAGATGTTCGGGCGGATGATGACGGAGCACCTGATCCTGGCCAGCCGGGCTCGGCAGCTCTACCGCCAGACGAACACCATGCTTCCGGACGTCACCATGAACGTCAATCGGGAGCGGATCGCTTCAGCGCAATGGGCGGACTGGGCCAGCGGCAACAACGAGCAGCAGGTCGCCTACTTCAAGCAGAGCCACACTTCGGTCACGGATCCTCGCCTGGCGTCGCTGATCAGTGAAACGCAGGCGACCCTGGCCGGCCACAACATGATGGTCCGTGACCAGATCGCCTACAACCAGAGCCTCGGAACGGAGGCG
>JANPLG010000279.1:0-2370 GCA_031426395.1 Actinomycetes bacterium | reverse complement strand
CAGTGCCGGCCCCACTTCTCTCCGTAGTGCGGACTGGCGAGCAGTTCATCGATCACCTTCTCCCACGCCCTGGGGGAGCGGTCATCCATGAACGCCTTGACCTGCTCCGGGGTGGGAGGAAGGCCGATGAGATCGTAATAGGCGCGGCGGATCAGGCTGGTGCGATCCACAGAGGGGTTGGGCCTGAGGCCCTTCGCTTCCAGCTTTTTGAGGATGAAGGCGTCCATCGGGGACTTGGCCCATTGGGTGTCCTTTACGACCGGGATAGCGGGCCGGCGCACTGGCTGGTAGGACCAAAACTTCATATTCGCGGCGTTGACCGGCGGCGGACCGTGGTGCGCTTCCGGCTCCAGACTGGCGAGCTTCCCTTCGGGCCACGGGGCACCGAGTTGCACCCAGCGCGTGAGGGCGGCGATCTTCGCCGGTGCCATCTTGCCCTTGGGCGGCATGCGGCGGCCATGGTAGTTGATGGCCTGGATGAAGAGGCTGGCTTCCGGCTTGGCGAGGTCGAGGCTCTTGCCGCTTGTACCGCCCTTCAGTAGCGCGGCCCGGGTGGTGACGCTCAGCCCGCCCTGCGGCTTGTCACCACCGTGGCACGCGGCGCACTCTTCCTTGAGGATGGCGGCGACCTGGCTCTCGAACAGCTTGATGCCTTCGGTCGCTGCCGGAGCGACGGCGGTGGCGGGCGCGGCAGCCTTGGGTGCCTTCGCGGCATCGTCGCCGACGGCGGGGGTGGTGACCGCCATCACCAGCGGTGCCGCCAGCAGCGCCGCGCCGAGGGCGGGAGCGAGGAAGCGTCGCTCAATTCCCGTGAGCTTCTTTGGAGCAGATCCGGCCATTCACAACCTCACTCTGACCTCCGGGAGCGGAGGTCCATGTGCTTCTACGCACCAGGACATCTACGGTGCACCTGCCAACCAGATGTTTTGGGAACTCGGCGGCAAGCTCAACGGAAAGCCTGCCGGCAGAACACCTCTAGCCAACCCCAACGGCAGCCCGACGCGTCACCGCCTTGCGGGGTACCACAGGCACCGGCTGCGGTCGCGCCGACTTGCCTTCCAACTCCGGCACCCGCGAGTTGGTCAGATGCTCGATGATCGCCGCCACGGCTCCCTGTCGCTTGCTGCCCTGCGCCTGGATGATGCGACAGTCGGCAAAGGACGGGGGAAGCGCCCGCTTCTGGGTTTCCGTCACCAGGCAGGCGAAGAGGCCGGGGTCGGCCTGGAACATCTGCCCATGAACGAAGACGGTGGATGGGTTGAAGAGGTTGATGACCGCCGCCAGCCCGATGGAGAGGTAGCGGCATGCACGATCGAGCTCTTCCGAGGCATCGAGCGAGCCGTCCTGCATCCTGGAGAGCAGTTCGTCGAGTCCCAGCCGTTCGTTGAGGCGCTGGGAGAGCGACCACGCCACGGCGGAGTCGCTGGCTACCGTTTCCAGGCAGCCGCGGTTGCCGCAGCCGCAGGTCCGGCCATGCAGGTCGACCGTGATGTGCCCGATCTCGCCGGCTAGGCCACTGTGACCGGTAAGGAGCCGCCCGCCGCTCATCACACCGAGGCCGATGCCGGTGCTGACATCGACCATCGCGAAGTCGTCCATGCCGCGAGCATCCCCATACTGGCGCTCCGCCAGGCAAAGCGCGTGGGACTCCTGGACCATGAGGCAGGGCACTCCAAGGCGATCAGCAAGGTCCTTGCTGGGTGAGTGGCCGTTGGTGAAAGGAAGATTGGGCGAGAGGACGCCGCGCTGCTGACGGTAGTCGATCAGCCCCGGAATGCTCACTGCCAACCCGAGCGTGGCGGCGTTGCTGCCTTTCATGAGCTGGCGTGCGTGCTCGGCGGCGCGGCCCACGAGTTCCCCATAGCTCTCCGGGGTGGCGAACCGGAGTTCGCGACCCTCGTGGAGGCGGCCGTCGAGCCCGGCGGAGACGAGGCGGCAGCGATCCGCATCGATCACCAGGCCCAGGACCTGCGCCGTCTCACTCGCCAGCCGCAGCTTGCGGGCGGGGCGACCGCGACCGAACTCAGGGGCATCGCCCTCTTCCAGCAGCCCCGCGCGAAGGAGCGACTCGACGGCCTTGGAGGCGGTTGGCGCGCTGATGCCGCTGTGCCGCGCAACCTCCGCCCGCGAGAGGGGGCCCTGCGCCTGAAGCGTACGCAGCACGGCCCGCTCGTTGATCTTGCTGAGCAGCACTGGCTGCACGATGGAAGATTGGCTCACGGGAGAATGGTCTCTAGGCCGGCGAACGGTTCGATGGAATGAGTCTATCGGTGACCTCACTCTTCGTCAACGCTCTTAACTAAATAGCCTTAAGTAAAACTCTGGCGCTGCGGGAGCCAACCTGCGGCTGCGCCCCCGCATCTTTAAAGT
>JANPLG010000278.1:0-3418 GCA_031426395.1 Actinomycetes bacterium | reverse complement strand
CATCCAGGGGATCGACACGCGCGCCTTGACCCGCCGGCTGCGCGAGAGCGGCGTGATGATGGGGGTCGTCACCACGGAGCATGACGCCGCCGGAGCATTGGAGCACCTCCGAAGTTCGCCCAACTACGCCGCCATCAATTTCGTCCGGCAGGTGACCACGCCGGAGCCGTACACCTGGGAAGCCACGGCGGCCCGGCCGGATGGCCGCGTGCTCGATGTAAGCCTGCTGGACTGCGGCGTGAAGTACAACATTCTTCGTGCCCTTGCTGCTGAAGGGGTGCGGACCACGGTCTATCCCTGCACGGCCAGTGCGGAGGAGATCCTGGAACGGAGGCCGGACGGCATCGCCTTCAGCCCCGGTCCCGGAGATCCGGAGCACCTGGCGGATGTGGTGGCCACCGCACGGAAGCTGATCCACAGCGGCACCCCCACCTTTGGGATCTGTCTCGGAAACCAGATCGTGGGCAAGGCGTTTGGGGCGGGGACTTTCAAGCTGCGCTTCGGGCACCGGGGCGGCAACCACCCGGTCAAGGAGTTGGAGACCGATCGCGTCTACATCACCAGCCAGAACCATGGGTACAGCATCGACCCGGCAGGTCTGGAAGGAAGCGGGCTGGAAGTGTCGCACGTCAATCTCAACGACGGCACCGTGGAAGGTCTCCGGCATCGGGAGCTGCCCGTGTTCACCATCCAGTACCATCCAGAGGCAAATCCCGGCCCGCGCGATAGCAGCTACCTCTTCAACCGCTTCGTGGCGGCGATGGAGGGGCGGTAACTTCGGATGGACCGGTACTCACCCAGCCCCTACGAGAAGCCCAAGCGCCGTCGGCGTCGCTCACGCCGCGGCCAATGGATGCAGTGGGCCACCCTCCTCGGTGGCTCCGCTCTGGCTGCGGCGATTGCCATCTTCCTCTCCGCCACCAACCCCTACTGGGTCCCGACCGGCTCCATGGAACCCACCCTGCTGCGCGGCGACCAGTTCCGCGCGGATGTCCACTTCGCGCTCAAGTCAGGCCCCAAGCGCGGCGAGATCTGGGTTTTCTACAACCCCAATCCGGCAAATGGGGCCGGAGCGGTGCTCGTGAAGCGGGTGGTCGGGCTGCCGGGCGAGAAGGTGGCCGTGGAGAAGGGCGAGTTGCGGGTGAACGGTCAGGCGATCAGCGAGCCTTACTCCCACTCGCTCATCACCTACTCCATGAAGCCGCGCAAGCTGGGAGCCGATGAGTTCTGGGTCCTCGGCGACAACCGCAATCAGAGCGAGGACAGTCACAAGTGGGGTCCATTGCGGAGGCGATCCCTGATAGGGAGGGCATGGCTTCGGTACTGGCCCACGGAACGCGTGGGCTTCCTGTAAGGGAACCGAGGAAGGGGTAACCAACCCGTCACCTTGAAATCTAGACCCGGACACAATCTTCAAGGGGTTGATACCGGGAGGACGAGATGATTGCTGAAAGCCTGGATCCGCCAGCGGTGTTTCGTAAGCAGAGGCGGATCAAGTTCTGGGGTATTCTCTTCGCCATAGCAGGATTGGTAGCACTGCCCATCATGAGCCATCAGGTGATCGGCTACCGGACCTTCCTGATGCCCTCCGGATCAATGGAACCCTCCCTGCGGGGACCCGGTGTGAATGGCGAGGACCCTGACAAGTTCCGTGTGGAGTGGCTCCTGTCGCGGGGGAGATCGCCGGGTCGGGGCGAGATATGGGTCTTCAGAGCTCCCCCCGAGGCTTCCCCAAATGAGAGTGAATTCGTCAAGCGCGTGATTGGCCGGCCCGGCGAGACGGTGGAGGTGGTGCCAAGTCGCCTCCTCGCGGATGGAAAGGTGGCCTTCACCCTGTCGCAGGAAAGCGGGGGCATCTCCATGGACCAGCAGCAGTGGAACGCAGCACGAGCTGAGCAAGATAGCGCGGCGCTTCCAATGGACTTGGGAGAGCCGTTGATAGTGATCGCGGTTGGAGAGATGCCACACTGGAGTGCGGACCAATACGTCGTCAAGGTGGCGGGCAAGAAGGTGCTGGAGGATGCCAGCGGGTACATAGAGAGCCGCACCCTGGACCAGTTCGGGGGCGAGATGGAAGGGCGGCTCTTCATGGTGAACGGTGAGCCGCGCCTGGCTATGGTGTTCGGGAAGGTGCTGGCGCTTGAGAAGGGCCACGTCCGCATCAATGGGCGGCCGATCCAGGAGCCGTATGTAATGGAGTCGGCGGCCTACGCCTACGGCCCCAAGAAGCTGGGCGACGATGAGTACTTCATGATGGGTGACAACCGCAACAACAGCAATGACAGCCACGCTTGGGGTCCGCTGAAGCGGGACCGTTTTATAGGGCACGCGCAGTATCGGATTTGGCCACCCCACCGGGCCGGCGGGATGTAGAAGGAGTGAGCAAAGGATGGCAACAGCAATCCTCAACGCGATGGAGAACGGGCTGGTTGTCCCTCGGGAGTCGCTGGAGGCGGCGGGTATCAATCCCGGGGACCCAGTGATCGTCGAGTTTCGCCCGGTGCCAAGCGCAAGGGCGATCCAGTCGAGGGCGCTTCGTCACTGTGCGCAGAAGCTTGGGGAGGCCATCGCTGTGTCCGAGCCTCGCCTCGAGGCTGGCAAATGGAAAGTTGATCTCTTTAGCTTTGACGCAGTGTGCATCGGGTCACTTTGTTTCGACCAGCTAGGCGAACTCGTCCCGGAAGAATCGTCAACCCGCCAATCTCTGGAGTCCACCTTTCTTGCTGGCAGTTCCAACCATCAGGCAGCCTAATGCCACCACGTGTCTGCCCGCCTGCATTTGGTCGGTCCTGACCTACCACGGCTACGAAGTGGATCTGGACGATCTGATTGACCTGTGCGAGGTCGGTCGCTTTGGGGCTTGCCAGGAAGTTGCCTTGCAAGCGCTTTCGGATGCGGAATGGGATGTGGAAGTGCTTTCGAAGTGGGATCGCAGGCTGGTTTCGGAAGCACTGGCCGATGACCGCCCGGTCATCATGTCGCTCCTCTTGGGACAAGTTGGCCCCCATCCTCTCGCGCATGCGGTTGTCGTCTGCGGGCTGGATGACCAGTCGATCACCGTCATGGACCCGCTACAAAGCGATTACGCCACGCTGGACTTGGCGACGGTGGAAATGTTCCTGGGCGACGGGATCATCGGAGCCTTCATTCTTGCCGGCTCACTGCCAGCTACCTAGTTTCTAGTTTCAAGAGAACACGCAAAGTTATGCCTAAAGACCCCTCAATCAACAAAGTAATGGTGATCGGCTCCGGGCCGATCATCATCGGACAGGCTGCGGAGTTCGACTACGCCGGTACGCAGGCCTGCCAGTCCCTCCGAGAGGAAGGCTGCGAAGTCGTCCTCATCAACAGCAATCCCGCCACGATCATGACCGACACCGAGATCGCGGACCGGGTCTACATCGAGCCGCTGACCGTG
>JANPLG010000277.1:0-14418 GCA_031426395.1 Actinomycetes bacterium | reverse complement strand
GCGCGAGCTGCGGCCCACCGGAAGGTTGAGGTCGAGTTCCGGCAGACCCATCCCCGTTCGCTTCGTGAACGAGGGGTCTACGACGCAGCGCTCATTCTCGACTTCGGCACCTACAGCGACCTGGACAATGCCGAGATCCTTCGCGTGGTGGCGTCCGCACTGAAGCCGGGAGGTCGGCTGCTCTTCGGAGTTTGCAATCCCTACTACTGGTGCCAGCGGACCCGCGTGGAGCACCGGAGCGTGGAAGGTGTGGACATCATCAGCCGCTACGAGTTCGAGTTCGACTCCGGCACGGTGACCAGCCGCATCAGCTGCATTCTGCCCACTGGCGAGCGGCGCGTCCTCCCGACTGCCCGATACCGGGCCTACTCCCTGCCCGAGCTCCGCGCCCTCGTGACCGCCACCGGCCTGGCTGACCTGAAGGTCTTCGGACAGGAGCCGGGTCAGGCCCCTAGGACGGATTTGCGGCTCGACAGCCTGAACACGCCCTACTTCCACGGCGTGGTCCTAAAGCCCGTCACCGGCCTCTCCGGCGAAGGAATCTAGCCAATTTCGGATTGCGAGTTTCGGATTGCGAGTTTCGGATTTCGAGTTCCGGGCGGTAGCGAACACAAGCTACCCGAGGACCAGCTCGGCAAGCGTAGCTGTAACCGATCAGCCGATTGGGAATCCCGCGCCTCTAAAGCCGTTACTCGTGGGTGAACAAGAAGCGAGAGAAGAAGAGGCGATTGCGGGCCACAAAGACGTAAGCCGCTTCGAGCACCCAGAGAATGGGCTGCAGCGACAGCATCCGGGCGAACCAGCCCCAACCCAGTCGCTCCAGAATGAAGAGGCAAGCTCGCGCGGCGCGCAGCACGCTGCCGTCGGAGCACACCACGTGGACGGCCTCGTCGCACGCAACGTACAGCTCCGGAGACATGGGCGGCGAGGGGGCATCCTGATAAGGCGTTATCCGGAACTGTCCGTGAGTATCACGTCGCCTGACCCAGGCGACAGATCGCCTTCAGAATCCACATGCCCCGTCCCAAAGAACCCAATGTTGCGTATCCAAATCGCTGACCTCCGCTTGTGTTTCGTCCAGGGTGCCGGTCCATAGACAAGTGCCAGCTTCCGCTGGCACTCTCATTCCCTGTGCACCATCCGAACGAGGGTTCCCCGCTCCTGGGCCAAGATTCGACCTACTTCCTCTTGCGCGTGGCCGGCTTCTTCTTCGCGGGGGTGGTAGCGGTCGTGATCTCGTTGAGCGTTGTCTCGACGTTACCATCGATCCGCATTCCGCCGCCCACGGGGGCTGCGGCCCCTCCGTTCATCGGAGTCGGTACGTTCACCTTACTCCCGAAGGTCACGGTGAACCGCCCGCCAACCACAGAGCCCCGCGCCACGTCGAACCGGGTGGTGCCCGTCATGTCCTGCTGGAAGCCTGCCGCGCCGGTGGCGGGATTCGCCCCAGGTGCTCCCGCAGCCCCAGGCACCCCGCCAGCCTGGACCGCCCCAGACGATTCAATGATGGCGAAAAGCTTTCCGGCCTTCGTCTCCAGGTTCTTGAGGGTGTGAGTGAACTTCATCTCCATTTCCGGCACGCCGCCAGCGGCGGCGGCCAGGGGACCCGGCAGCGCCAGCTTCTGCTTGCGGACCGTCTCCCAGGAGTCGCCCTTCTTGACTGGCTTGTCCGGCAGTTCCAGGATGCCCATGGTCGCGCCGGCAAAGACGGACAACCCACCCAGATCACCTATAGTCGCACCGCGAGCGTCACGCTTCAAGGTGGTCGGCGCGCTCATGGACTTCAGCATGCTCGGGTCCATCCCTGGCATCGCCGCGCCGGCCTGTGCGGGTTGCCCGTTCACCAGGGTGGTCACTTTGCCCCCGCTACTCGTGATGGCGATCTCGGTGCCGAAGACGTTGGTGGTCAGGTTCAGCAGCGGCACGCTGACCGAGAGCGTCCCGGTGCCCTGCCGCGTACCGGCCACCTTCTCCAGCGCCGTGAAGTTCATCTTCGCGCTGATAGGGATCGGCCCGATTCCGCCGCCTTCTCCCTCGGGCGTGACGCTGAAGTCCGACTTCACCTCCCCACGGAAGCGTTGCTGCTGCCCGGTCTTGTACTTGAAGGCAAGCGTGACTTCCTCTCCTGCAGGCTCCTGTGCGATGGCGTGCGAGGGGGAGAATGAGGCTGCAGCCGTAGCAAGGGCAGCAGGCACCAGAACGAAAGGAATGAAGCGGTGCGCACGCGTCAGCATGTGAAAGTCTCCATCAGCCGCAGTGCGGCGTGGGTGCCGGAACGAAGGCTCGCCGGCACCGTGAGGCAACACGTTATTCTGTCCGAGTTTGGAGACCCTGCCACCAACCAGCCCCTGTCAAGCCAATCAGTGCGATACGTGGAAGCGTCGGCAGTCGGTATCATCCAACCATGCCGTACCCAGAGTCCTCCAAAGAAGGTCCCGCTGCGAGCCCGTCGGGGGTTCGGACGCCGCCGCCCTGGCTGCCTCCAGCGCGGCCGGGATTGGGCGGCGATGAGGATGAGCCGCGCCTTCAGTCTCTCGAAGATGTGCACGTGGACGACCTCCTCCTCCTGATGGTGGAGTTGAAGGGATCAGGAGTAATCCTGACCGTGGGTGGGCCTCCAATCATCTCTGTGGATGAACCACGGTGTTCTCCTCGCCTTACTCCCTACCGGCCTATCACGCGCAAAGACATAGAGCGGCTGATCTTCGAGCTCCTCACAGAGCCGCAAGCACAGTTGCTGAAGGAGCGCTCACAACTTGAGTTCATCCATGAACTCCCTGGAACGGCACGGTTCCGGGTGAGGATCTACAAGCACATGAGCGAATGGTGTGCGGTGTTCCACTACGCTCCATAGGTGTGCCTGAGTTTCAGGCAGCCTGATTCCGCCCTTCAAACCGCAACCGATTTCGAAGTTGGTGCGGGTGTCCTTACTGCAAGGCGAGTAGCGACTTATGAATGCACTCTGGATAAAGCAAGCGGCAGCCGGAGCCTTGGTTCTTCTACCTCTGGCCAACCCAGTGCTGGTGAACGCGGCACCGGCGCCGAATCGGCTGATCACGACGCAGTCGGCAGGAGCGGCCCGGATTGGGATGACGGTCGCCGCAGCGAGGAAGGCGCTGAAGGGATACGCCTTGAAGCGCGCCTCGGACGGGGACGGCGTCGCTCTGATCGCGGTCATGCAGGGCAAGAAGGTGATGATGACCCTGTACGCCGGCGAAGAAGACCCGCAGGCACCCATCCGGGAGCGGGCGGTGATCGAGTTGATCGAGGTGACCGATACCGGATTTGCCACGTCGGCAGGGGTCCGTCCCGGCATGCTTGTAAGTAAGGTAGAGCGGCGCTATGGCAAGCTGAAGGAAATCGTGAGGAGTGAGATCGAGTCGCGGGAGTATGCCGAGTTCTCAACGGCGCCGGCCGGCATGAGCTTCCGGCTCCTGGCAACGAGCGGCAGCGAAGCGGGGAGATACAAGCCGGGTACGTCGAGGACTTCGACCTTTGCGCCTACCGCCTACCTGTACAGCGTGATCATCAGCAAGCGCCGTTAAGGCCCCCATTACAGATGGGTCTAGGAGGAACGCTAATGACTGCTGCGGAGATCGTGCAAGAACTGGAGCCGCTGGCCCTTGCCTCCTACAAGAAGGTCATGCTGAACCACGGGGCCTCGGAGCCGATCCTTGGCGTCAAGATTTCGGAGCTGCAGAAGATCCGCAGGCGGATCAAGAAGGATTACCAGCTCGCCCTCGACCTGTTCGCCACCGGCATTTACGATGCGCAGTACCTCGCCGGCCTCATCGCCGACGAAGCGAAGATGACCCCCAGCGATCTCCGGCTCTGGCTTGCTACCAGCAACTGCTGCGCCATCGCAGCCTGCACCGTAGCGTGGGTCGCCGCCGAAAGCCCCCACGGCCGCGAACTCGCCCTCGAATGGATCGAGTCGGAGGACGAGACCACGGCCCAGACCGGCTGGATGACCCTCGCCAGCCTTGTCGCTGTCCGGAACGATGCCCAGCTTGATCTCCCCGAACTCGCACGCCTTCTTCAGCGCGTGGAAGGGACCCTCCACCAGCAGCCGAACCTGGTCCGCTATGCGATGAACTCCTACGTCATCGCCCTCGGCTCCTACGTCCGCGACCTCACGGATCAAGCCGTCGCATCAGGCTCACGCATCGGCCCGGTGACGGTGGACATGGGCAACACCGCCTGCGTCGTCCCCTTCGCACCGGAGTACATTGAGAAGGTCCGGAGCCGCGGCACCCTCGGCAAGAAGCGCAAGACCGTCAGGTGCTGATCCGGCCCTCCAGATTCTCCTTGCCCGGATCGACCGTGTGAGACTCCGGCTTCGGATGCTTGGATTGACCGCACCTCGTCGATCAAACTTCAGGTGGTCGATGGCGGACAGTAAGCCTGAGAGCGCCTCACCAAAGCCGGTCGGCGCCTGGGGCAGGACGGCACAGGAATTTCGTGGGTGGTGAGGCACATGATGTGTGGTGGATCATCATACCTAACCCGGCTCAAGCTCCCACGTTGGGATGGTGGCAGTTGGGATCAAGCGCGTAGGCATCCCCTGGTTGAGGTCCAGAATCTGCCACGCCGTACCGGCACCCACATCCAAGAAACCATTGGAGGTACGCTGCTTCGCCGCACCCGACCGGCCGTCATCCTCGACGGTACTCGCACCGCGCGAGGTATCCGTGCCCTTCGGGGATCCAGTAGTAAACGGCCTGCGCGTGCTCTCCGCCACGGCTATAGGAGCCACGGTCAAGGTCATTTTCACAGGATCCACGCCTCAAGGTGCTCTGGAGATGCAATCCATCCTCCCGTCACTTTGGCCGAGCATTGGGATCGCGATGGGGCGTAGGGGAGGAGATGAGGAGGATGAAGTCACGCGGAAGGCTGGGGGTCTGGGTAATCTGGGGAACGGTCCTACTTGTCTCCGCGGCGCTGCTGGAGGCCGTGTGGAAGACTCAGACTAGCCAACCACCGCAGATTTCCCTGGAGCAGCTGATCCCGGAGGCGCAGCGGGATCCGGGGTCGGCAGCGGTCCGACTTGAGGATGCGGAGCTGACGGCGTTCATTGCCCGGGAGCCGCTGCGTGTGGGGTCGAACGCGCCCCGGATGAAGGGGGTCGACTTCCGGGACAAGCCGTTCGCCGTCCCGCCACTGGGAAAGAAGCCGACCCTCTTTGTGGTGGCTTGCGGTTGCCTGGAGTGTGCGCAGCAGTTCTTCCAACTGCAGGAGTTCCACAAGCGGATGGGAGAGGGCTTCGACAGCGTCGGGTTCGTCTCTACTACCTCCGAGGCTGTGTGGGGTCATCACGCCGGAACTTTCGGGATGCAGCGGGGTATCCGCCTGGTCCATGACGAGGAGGGAGCCTATCTCCGGCTTATGCGGCCACCAGGTAAGTCACCGACCCGCCTCCCTATCGTCTGGGCCTGCGATGCTGACGGCAAAGTGCGCTTCGTGTCGCAGCCGGAGATGAAGTCCGATTGGACCGCCGAGGTGACGAGGGCGCTGCGGCTGCGACCGGCGCGAAGCTCAGTCCCGTAAGAGGTCGACCTCGAACGCAGGTTAGGGCCGGGCAGTGACCTCCGGGATTTCCGGTCCCCGGTCAGCCAGCACCAGCGATTGCGCCAGCGACTGCCGCACGGCGTTGTCCTTGGGATTGAGGCGGAGTGCCCGGCGAAAGAAGACGATTGCTTTCTCGGGCGCGCCGGTGCGGAGGTGGAGCTCGCCCATGGAGCTGAACGCGGAGGCGTCTTTCGGCAACATCGCAGCGCGGAGACTACGGCCTTTCAGTTCGCTGTTCTGCTCCATTCCCTCCTGGTAGCGGTTCAGCAATTCCTGGCCTTCCTGGCGCCGACCTTGCCGGACGTACAGATTGCCTAGGTCCAAGAGTGGTAACGGCAGATAGGGATTGCTCTTGAGGATCTGCTCCAAGATCGCCTGACCCTCCGGACCCTGCCCCTGTTCAATCATGCAGACTGCCATCCCATGCCGGGCGGCGACCATTGTGGGGCTCAGCTCCAGCGCCCGACGGTAGCTCTTCTCCGCTTCCTTGAACCGTTGCTCCGGCGACCCGGCACCCAGCCGCTGCAACTCCGCCAGGTGGATCCAGTAGTCCGCATTCTTGGGGTTGAGTTCCAGCGCGAGGCGGATGTGTTTGGACGAGGCATCCTTGCGCCCTAGCTCGCTGTCCAGCCCAGAGAGCAGCGCGTAGATGCGGTGATTCTTGGGATCCAGACGCAGGGCCTCCTGGAGGTGCTGTTCGGAACTCCGGGCATCCGCAATCTGCTTGGCCAGGAGGGCGGCCATCAGATGGACCCGAGCCTCCTTGTCGCCGTGGCGCGATAGCAGCCGGGTGATCCGGGGCCGCGCTTCCTGTGCCCAACCTAGAATGGCGTCCAGGTCAACGCGCTGCAGGTTCAACTCCAGGTCGTCCGGAGCCACCTCCAAGCCTCGCTCTACCACCTCAATGCAGCGGTCATACTTCCCCTGGGAAATGTAGACCTCGAACTGGGCACGGTAGACCTGCGGGTCCTGGGGACTCAATCGCTCCGCTTCGCGCAGCAGGAAGAGCGCGTCGTCATACTCACCGAGCTGCCCGTAGCAGGCGGCGGCCCGAAGGGTTGGCTCAACTGCCTCGGGGTCTTGGACCAGCTTCCGTAGTTCAGTTCGGAGATCAGCGCGGAGCTTTCGGCGCTCCAGCGCCTCCTTCTGCAGTTCCTCTGCCCAACCGACGTCCAACCGATGGAGCCAAACTCTTTCCCCCATCCGGGCGCGCATTTCACCCGACAACGCGTAGGCGGCGATAGCAGCAATCAGCGTCGCCACCAGCAGCAATGGCCGGAGGCCGGGGAAGGAACGTCGTCGCCTCCCGACTGGAATCTCCGTGGGCGTGGTGGTCACGGTGGTCACGGATTGGCTCCCTTCCCTTCGGTCACGGTGATCTCCCGGTTGCCGTCCACTTCCGCAAGCTGGTCCACGATGCCACTGGGCCAGCGGATCTCGAGGCGATCTGCCTTCCGAGCCGCCCCCAGGCCGAAATGGACCCGCTGGTCGTTCTGGCTCAGGTAGCTGCCGCCGCTGCTCTGCTCCACTGTTTGCCGAACTGCGCCGATGGTGAGAATCAGCTTGCTTCCATATCCGTTCGGGTTGGACTTCGTCCCGCGCAGCCGCACCCGCAGCCAATTGCCCAGCCCTTCGCCCGTGTTCCGGAGAATACGTGCCGGGCCGTTGTTCTCCGTTAACACCAGGTCAATGCGGCCATCGTTGTCCAGGTCACCCCTCGCCGCGCTCCTCGCCACGATCTCAATCTTCATCCCATCCCCGGCGCGGGTGCCGATCTCTTCATACTGGATACCACGGCTACTCACGCCTCGATTCCGGTAGAGCAGGGGACGCTGCTGGTAGGTGACCCCTGTGTAGGAGTCGGCAACGTTGTCCTGGACATGGCCGTTGGCTAGCAGCAGATCCTTCCAGCCATCGTTATCTGCGTCCAGGAAGAGCGTGCCGAAGGTGAGGAATGAGCGGCTCGGTTCGCCCAGTCCCACCTCCACACTCCGCTCGGTGAAGAAACCCGCTTCGTCTATCTGGTAGTACCCGACCATCTCCGCCGAGAAGTTGCCCATCACTACGGAGAGGCGGCCATTGTTGGCGTCGTCCGCCACGTCGATGCCCATTCCAGCTTTGGCGGCGCCCGCCATCCCGTAGGCAATGCCCTGCGCAGCGGCGATCTCGCTGAAGGTGCCGTCCTTGTTGTTCCGAAAGAGCTGCGTGGGAGTAGTGTCGTTGGCGATGAAGAGGTCCGGCCAGCCATCACGGTCGAAGTCGGCCACGGACACGCCCAGCGACTTTCCCGCCGGACGATCCACGCCGGCCTGCTTGCTTACGTCGGTGAACTTCCCACCGCCTTCGTTTCGGTAGAGCCGGTTCGGCTCCGCTTCGTAGGCGAAGGGGATGCAGTAGGAGCGGACGCCATCCTTGAAGTAACAGGGCAGGTCATCCGCCACCGTCCGGTATCGGACGTAGTTGCAGACGTAAAGGTCCAGGTCGCCGTCCAGGTCATAGTCCAGCCATGCGGCGCTGGTCCCGAAGCGCCCCTGGTTGGCAACCCCCGCAGTCTGGGTCACGTCCTGGAAGCGGGGCTTAGCGTCCGTGGCTCCCAGATTGCGGAAAAGCCGGCTCGGGCCCAACACGGCGGTGACGTAGAGGTCGTCCCTGCCATCTCGGTCAAAGTCGCCAACAGCGCACCCCATGCCGTACATCGCCGCTTCCAGACCGGAGCCTTCGGTCACGTCCTGGAAGCGCGGTCCGTTCCATCCGGCACCTAGGTTGCGGTAGAGCGCCGGTCGCATCGGTGCTTTTGGCTGATACCCAGGAAGGGGAGCGCCGTTCGGGAAGAAGAGGTCGAGCAGCCCGTCCCCGTCGTAGTCGATCATGGCCACGCCCGCGCCCATCGTCTCCACGAAGTACTTGCGGCCGCTGGAGGCGCGGTCGTGACGGAAGGTGACGCCGCTCTCGCGAGTGATGTCGGCGAACTGGAGCGCGCCCTTTGCGGCCGCCGGGACCAGTTCTGCAGGAGACGCGGGCTCCTTGCGAGTGTCAAGGCAGCCGGAAAGGATGGTGCCGACAAGGGCGACCGAGGCAATCCACCAGCGCGGATCATGCCATCGGGAATGGAAGCCTCTCCCGTTCACGACTTACCTCCCGATTCCAGCTGCTTCAGGAGTTCGAGGGCCTCCCCGCTCTTTGGCTGCAGCCGCACGGCAATCCGAGTTTCGAATAGGGCGCGGGTCCGCTCCCCAACCGATAAGGCGGCCCGAGCGACCGCCACATGCCGCGCTGCCGACTGGGGCTCCTTCCGAACGGCCAGTGTCGCCGACCGCAATGCGCTGCGCCTAGCCAGGAGGTCCTCATAGGTCAGCGCCCACTTCCGGCTCTGCTCCGAATCTCCGCCTTGCAAGTGCATCTGGCTCAGGTGGAGAGCGACCTGCTCGAAGTCAGGTGCCTGCGTACCGATCGGCTCCAGTTCGGCGAGAGCTTCGGCCGTCCGGCCCGCACGATGGAGCGCGATCCCCCGCCAGTAGTGCCAGTGGCGGGCTTCCTGCGCCGTTTGCGGGGGGGCCTCGCCCAGGACCCGGAGCGCCTGTTGGGGCTGTGGCAGTGGCTGATCCAGAAAGAGGCGGGCGAGATCGGACCGGGATTGGAAGTCGCCGGGGGCGGCACGGATCGCTGCTTCGGCGTCCCGCCGGGCCTGGTCCCACTTCCCAAGTTCTCGATGAGACGCGCTGCGGATGCCGTAGCCCACCGGGCTTCCGGGGCTCGCTTGGAGCAGGGCAGTGGCTCGGTTGGCCGCAGACCGGTAGTTGCCTATGGCAAACTCCAGTACCGCACGGGTCCGGAGTGCATCCGGATCCTTGGGCGCTAGGCGCAGAGAGTCCTCGGAGGCGCGAACCGCGAGGTCCAACAGGCCGACTTGCCGGTAGAGGTCGGCCAAACGCATCCGGGCTTCCGCGTCGTAGGGGTAGTTCTGCGCGAGGCGGGTCCAGGCGCGGAGCTGCTCATCCATCAGCCCCGCCGCTTCAGCAGAGTAAGCGAGAGCGCGCAGGATGCCGCTGTCCTTGGGCCGATGGCGGGCGGCTTCGCTCAGCAGCCGCACCGACGCCTGGTGCTGGCCCTCTCCTGCAAGCTGTGACGCGAGAACCACACGGGCTTGCCAGTGGTTCGGCCGTCGCGCTATGAGCGCCTGAAGATACTCGGTCCGAAGTGGCTTTTCCTGACCTTCATCGGAGGGCGCGGGTGGGACGGGCGTAACTTTGGCGGAGCCATAGATACCCCACCAGCCAGCGGCACTGAGGCACGTCACGCCCAGAACCGCGGACAGCGCTGTCACAACGACCCGAGTTGAGTTCACGAATTGAGCCGGATAGTCAATCAAGACCGTCCCTCGCAAGGAGGGACGTAAGTTGCAGAGGGATGTTCACGGTTAGGCGGGCGATGTTGAAGAGGGCGGAGAGTCTATCCCCGCCCTCCAGCTTCCAACTTAGCGGGGACCGTTACCACCTGGTCCGCCCATACCCGGCCTGCCCATGCCTGGCCGGTTGCCGCCGCCCATACCCGTGCTGGTTCCGCCGCTAGTGCCGCCAGCGGTTCCTTCTTGTAGAAGCTTCGTCTTCGAGGCTCGCATTGCAGCAGCCTGGTCAGCGCCAGCAACCGGCGCCTCGTTCATGAAGAACTGCTTGAAGGAGAAGCCGGCGGCGGCAATGCCGACGACCGCCAGCGCGATCATTCCGATCTTCTTTGCATCCATAGGTGCATCCTTGCTTTCCGGATCCGACGTTGGTCCCGGTGGATGATGAGGGGAGAAGGCGAGCCGCCTTCCCATCAGCGGCTCGCCGGGCTTGCGCGACCTGCCAAAAGCAGGTCTTGCATCGGGGGTTACTGCGGCATCCGCATCTTGCCCTCAAGCGCTTGCCGCCACGGGATGAACTTCACGTGCCCATCCGCAAAGGAGTAGTTGTTGCCGCCCGAGTGGCGAGTCCAGCGCGCCCAAGTGTCGGGAACCCGGCCCACGTCTCCGTGGAAGTCACCCGGATTTCCAGTGAACCCCTGCGCGGTGTCCTGGCTGGTGCCCTTCGGGAAGACCGCCCGTCCCGAGATGTGGTTTGGATTGTCGTCCCAGAAGTCCGTCAGCGGCTGCATAGCGTCGCTGACAAAGACCGTTTCCGCCGGTCGGCCGAGCTGAGACAGCGGGACGCCGTTCGTCAGCGACTCGTTCAAACCGTAGCTGATCGCCACGTCCGAAGCGCGGCCGGAACCGAAGGGATCTCCTGCGAGCCCGCGGCGCGGGTCGAACGGCTGCGCCTGGAGGGTGCGCGGCACGCCCCACCACCACATATCCGTGGTGTCCTGGCCCCAGCGCTGGGCGTCGCTGGGACAGGCGTAGATTCCCGTGTTCTTCACGTACGGGAAGATGGCGTTCCACCAGACCGTCTCGCCTGTTCCGCGGCCACCATACGAGTTCCCCCAAGCCCAAGAGGGAAACTTCTCATCGTAGTCCTGGGTGTACATCTGCATCCCCACTCCGAGCTGGCGCAGGTTGGATGCGCAACTCGCCTTGCGGGCGGCCTCGCGTGCTTGCGCGAAGACCGGGAAGAGGATAGCTGCCAGGATTGCGATGATCGCGATGACGACAAGCAACTCGATCAGGGTGAAGCCGCGAACGGCCTTCGTTCTCCTCATCTTTGGCTTCCTATTCTGCCCCGTCGTTGGGGCATCACGACCGGTTAAGTAGACGAGTCCAGTCGCCACACCGAACTCCCATTAGGATCTGGCCTCGACTGTGAGGACCAGATGAGGGTTCGCTGCTATGAAGCTTATAACCTTCTAATCTAGCCCTCGAAACGAATCAAACCTTAGGGATTCCTTCAAGTGACAATGGGAACGTGAATTTCGTATGAAACGATATATTGAAATGCGTCGTCCTCATGACTGAGGGAGCTTGATATCGATGGCCTCTTTCGCTGGCTGAATCGGGGCAAGGAGATTACCGCTACCTGGCCACCGACCTACGTGTGCCTGGTTGGCCGTGACGCTCGAACAACCTTTCGCCGAAGGAGATGCCGATGCTAGAACGGATGAGGGACCGGTAGCGGGAAGGGTGGTAACCCAACGAGCCACGTTGTTGGTTGCGCCACTACGCCGTGTTCCTCAGTTGACCGACCGCTAATCGGCGGCAATCTCCTTGCGGTGGGTCCAAAGCCGGGAGACCAGCAGGAGCATTCCGACGCCATAGATGGTGGTCAGGATCAGCAGCTCCACCGGCATGGTGAAGCGGTCCGCCAGCCCGGTCACGGCCAGCGCCGCGAACGGCATGATCCCCGTGAAAGTCAGCGTGAAGAGGCTCATCACCCGTCCGCGGAGCTGATCCGGCACACTCTCCTGGATCATGATCGAAGCGAGGCCGACGCTGAAGCTGATGGAAGTCGAAATCAGGGCGATGGCGGCTACGGCGAACCAGAGGCTGCGCGAGCCAGCCATCAGCACCAGGCCGATGGTGATCGCCAGCCCGGAGAGGCCGATGCTGTGGACTCGCTTGCTGCGTGGCACGTTCAGCAGCAGCAGGGCCCCGATCAGCGACCCCAGCCCGGAGATCGACATGATCGTGCCGAGCGCTGCTTCCTTCAGATGGAGCACGTGCTTGACGTAGTAGGGCATCAGCACGGCGAGGTTCGGGAAGACGCAGAGCGTGGTCAGCGCCGTGACCCCCAGAAGCGCGCCGACCACCGGTCGCTCCTTGACGTAAGCCAGCCCCTCCTTGAACATCTTGCCCGCTGAACCGCCCTTGTGGGTGTTGGCGGGTGGGCGACGTTTGATGAAGTAGAGGCTAATCAGCACCGCCAGGAAGCTCAGGGCGTTGGCGTGGAACGCGGCCGCCGTTCCCCACGCAGCCACGAAAGCAGCCGCCAGCGCCGGTCCAATGATGCGCGCGCCGTTGAAGGTCGCCTGATTCAGCGCGATGGCCTGCGGCAGCTCTTCCTTCGAGATGAGCTGCGGGTAAAACGACTGGTAGGCGGGCAGCTCATAGGCGGTGGCCGAGCCGAGCAGCAGCGCCAGCACGATGAGGTGCCAGAACTGAAGCTGGTTCCCGCCGATGAGGAAGCCCGTGATCGACGCCACGATGCCCATCGCCAGGCTGGAGTAGACGAGGATCGTGCGCCGCTCCATGCGGTCAGCCGCGATTCCGCCGAGCGGCATCAGCAACAGCGTTGGAATAGACGCCGCGAAGTTGATCAGCCCCAGCGAGAGCGCTGAGGAGGACATTCCGGCCACCACCCACCCCTGGGCGAAGTTCTGCATCCATGTCCCGACCAGCGAGACGGCCTGCCCGCCCCAGAAGATGGCGAACTCCGGATGCCGCAGCACCCGCAGGACCGCGAAGCCACCGCGCGACTGATGGGGCGGTTTGGCGGTGGGTTCGGGGGGAGCGGACTGGGACTCGGTGGATGGATCGGTGGTAGGCGGCTCCGTTGACTCTTCATCCACCATCCAACCGTCCCCCGCTTTAATGCAAATTGGGCTGCACCGGGCCGTGGGTCCGGAACGCACTCGGTATCCTAACTGTCCGAGGAGCTAACGCCAACCCTACGGACGTTTGACACCCTCACTTTGGGCGCGGTAGGGCGGCGCGTGGTAGAATCGACGGCGCTCCTCCCACTTCTCGATGAAGGGCGGGAGCTTCCACCGCTCCGAAAGGGATGGCTCGGGTTGCAGGCCGTGGCGGGCGAGGATGCCGGGGAACTCACGGCGCACTCGGGGCAGCTTCTTCAGCGACTCCTTGAACTCCGGCGTCTGCGATTTGTCCTCGTGGTGGAAGATGAACTCATCCTGCGGGTGCGTGATCCGGTAGCGCCACCCCTTCGCGTAGGCGGCGACCGCGAACTCCGCCGGAGCGCCCCACCAGGGCCAGCGCTCTTCATCGAAGTAGCCGACCTCCTGGAGGAGGGAGGCGCGGATCATCATGCAGAAGCCGTCAACGAAGCCCCACATCGGCCCGTAGGGGACCCGCAAGTGCTTCGGCCCAACGATGCCGATCTTCGGGGCGCTCTCCATTGCGGCGATCTGGATCTCCAGCCAGTCGTCCCGCAGGATCTCGATGTCGGAGTTCAGGAGCAGCACGTATTCGGAGTGGGGATCGATGCTGCGCATCCCCTGGTTGCACCCTCCGCACCAGAGGCGGTTGTCGTCGTTCAGAATCAGCCGTGCGTCCTGGAGGCCGCTCACGTAGTCACGGGTAGGCGCGTCGGACGCGTTATCGACCAGGATCAGCTCGTACGGAACGCGGCTCCTGGCGCGGATGTCCTCAACGCACTTCCGGACATACTCCGGCGCGTTGTAGGTGACCACCACGATAGACACGCGAGGGGCATCGCCGCTCGCCGTCGCACCCGCCACCGGTTGCGGTGCCTTGTCCATCAACGACCCGCGCGGGCCTGTCGTTCGGGGGCGTTGACGCCGGGAATGGCGATGGGAAAGAGCGGGTTCGGATCGACCTCCCGCTTCAGCACCTCCACCGCCTCCCTGACCACTTCCGGCCGCTCCGCAGCAAGGTCCTTCGTTTCCCCGATGTCCTGCCGGATGTCGTACACCTCCCAGGGACCGGGCATCCGGTTGTTCAGCCGCTGGCGCACCACCTTGAAGTCGCCCAGCCGCACGGCGACCTGGCCCCCGTACTCCGCGAAGGTCCAGACCATCGGATTGCGCTTCGGCACTTCGCCCTTGCCGGTCAGGATCGGCAGGAGGCTGACGCCGTCCCGCTTGCCAGGGACCTCGCGCCGGGCGACCTGGGCGAGGGTGGCGAAATGGTCCGGCGAGTAGCTTGGGAAGTCCGACACGCTTCCAGGCTTCACCTGCCCCGGC
>JANPLG010000276.1:0-16923 GCA_031426395.1 Actinomycetes bacterium | reverse complement strand
CTGACCAAGTTCGGACAGGAGGTTGTCCTCGCGGCTCTGAAGCTGCGGGAACTCGTCCTCATCCCGGAGCTGGCTGGCCTCCAGCCTGCTTGAGCCGAATCCTGCGCGCTTTGCGCGCAAATGAAGTGAGTAGAGATTACTAGCTATTCCCCTTCCGCCTCCGGATCCTTCAGATCCTCGTCCACTTCCTCGATCAACTCCGCGTCGGCGTCCGCGATCATGCGCGGGGTGATCTCGTCCAGATCCTCTCCGGAGAGGATGGCCATTTGGTCCCGGCGGGCCTCGTTGCGGGCTTCGCGGGCGCCATCCTTCTGCGGGCGGACCCGTTCGATAGTGCGGACCACGTCGCCCTCTTCCAGACGGATCACCCGGACGCCCTCGGTGCTCCGGCCAATCCGCCGGATATCGTCGATCGACATCCGGATGACGATGCCCTTGCCGGTGCTGATCAGCAACCGGTCTCCCGGCCGCACGATCTTGAGGTCGGCCACCGGCCCGGTCTTAGCGGTCACCTTCATGGTGATCACGCCCTTGCCGCCGCGGCTCTGGCGCGGGTAATCCGACACCGGGGTACGCTTACCGTAGCCCTTGAGGCCCACCACCAGCACGTCCTCATCCGGCTGGACCACTTCCATTCCGACCACGCTGTCATCGCCTTCCAGGGAGATGCCGCGGACCCCGCCGCTGTTCCGGCTAGCGGAGCGGAGGTTGGTTTCCGGGAAGCGGATGGCCTGGCCGTTGCGGGTGACCAGCATGACGTCGTTCTCGCCATTGGTCATGTGGACCCAGGAGAGCGAGTCGCCCGGCTCCAGGTCGAAGGCGTTGAGGCCATTCGCGCGGAGGTTCTTGAACTCGGTGAGGGCGGTGCGCTTCACCTCGCCCTTGGCCGTGCCCATCACCAGGAAGCCCTGCTGGTCCAGCGAGGCCATCGGAACCGTGGCGGTGATCCGGTCCCCCGGCTCGATCCCGATCAGGTTGATGATGGCCATTCCCATGGCGGTACGGCTGGTCTGCGGCACCTCGTAGGCCTTCACCCGGTAAACGCGGCCACGGTCCGTGAAGAAGAAGATGTAGTGGTGCGTGGTCGCCGTGAAGAGGTGCGCGATCTCGTCCTCTTCCCGCGAGGTCACCCCGATGACGCCCCGGCCACCGCGCTTCTGCACCTTGTAGGTCTCGGCGCTGACCCGCTTGATGTAGCCGTTGCGGGTGATGGAGACAATCATCTCCTCTTCCGGGATCACATCCTCGTCGCCGATCTGGTCCGCTTCCAGCTTGATCAGGCGGGTACGGCGCGGATCGCCGAAGCGCTTCTTGATGTCGCGCAGGTCGTCCTTGATGATGCTCAGGACCTTCTGAGGGTCGTTCAGGATGCTCTGCAGCCCCTCGATCACCTGGAGCAGGTCGCGGTACTCGGCTTCGAGCTTGTCCCGCTCCAGGCCGGTGAGGGCACGGAGCTGCATGTCGAGGATGTACTGCGCCTGGATCTGGCTGAACTCGAAGCGGGACATCAACGCTTCGCGGGCGGCGGTGGGGTTGGCGCTGGCCCGGATCGTCTTGATGATCTCGTCGATGACATCCAGCGCACGCCGGAGTCCTTCCACGATGTGGAGCCGCGCCTCGGCCTTGTCCAGCTCGAAGCGGGTGCGGCGACGGATCACCTCCTGCCGGTGCTCCACGAAGTACTGGAGCATCTGCTTCAGGTTGAGGATCCGCGGGGCGCCGTCCACCAGCGCCAGCATCAGGACGCCGAAGGAGGTGCGCAGCGAGGTGTGCTTCAGCAGGTAGTTGAAGATCTTCTGCGGATGCGCGTCCCGCCGCAGCTCGATGACAATGCGGATGTCCTTCTTGCTGTAGTCGTTGATGGCGGTGATGCCGTCGATCTTCTTCTGCTTGTGTAGCTCGGCCATCTGCTCGATCAGGCGGACCTTGTTCACCTGGTACGGCAGCTCGGTGATGACGATGGCGTGCTTGCCGCTGTCCATCGTCTCGATGGTGTGCTTGCACTGCATGATCACGCTGCCGCGGCCGGTCTCGTAGGCGCTCTTGATCCCCTTGGTGCCCAGGATCATGCCGTAGGTGGGGAAGTCCGGCCCCGGCACGTGCGCCATCAGCTCCTCGATGGACATCTCCGGGTTGTCGATCAGCGCGATGGCGGCGTCGCACAGCTCGCCGAGGTTGTGCGGCGGGATGTTGGTGGCCATGCCGACCGCGATACCGGAAGCACCGTTGGCCAGGAGGTTGGGATAGCGGGCCGGGAGGACGGTCGGCTCGTTCTCGTCCTGCGTGTAGTTGGGCGTCCAGTCGACCGTGTTCTTCTCAATGTCCGCCAGCAGCTCCATCGCCGGGGCGGTGAGCTTGGCCTCGGTGTACCGCATGGCCGCAGGCGGGTCGCCGTCCACGTTTCCGAAGTTGCCCTGCGGGAAGACCAGCGGGCTGCGCATCACGAAGTCCTGCGCCATGCGGACCAGGGTCATGTAGAGCGCGGAGTCCCCGTGCGGGTGGAAACGCTTCATCGTTTCCCCCACCACGGCCGCGCACTTCTGGAAGCGGGACTGCGGGGAGAGCCCCAGCTCCCGCATGGCGTACAGGATGCGCCGCTGCACCGGCTTCAGCCCATCCCGGACATCCGGCAGCGCACGCGCCACGATCACCGACATGGAGTAGAGCAGATAGCTCTGCTTCATCTCGTCGTTGATCTCAATATCGACGATTCGATCCTCTTCGGCAGCCAAAAACGTCTCCTCTACTCAGTTCCGCCCCGTTTCCGGTAGTGCCGCACAGGCAGATGACCCTCGGTCAGCCACTCAACCGCTCACGAGGAGCGCGGCGTTCAATCGGAAAAAGGGGCGAAAATCCAGTCTCGAACCGTCAGCCGCAGAGCGGCAAAAAGGGGCGGCATCACTGGAAGAAAGCACCCTGTATTGTAGCACACTCAGGCCCCTCGCGACTAGCATCGCAGGCACGGGGACCCACCCGCGCAGCCGCTGGAGGAGGCTCGGCAGGAGGGCGAATGCGTGCCCGCTCCCGATCGGCTCCCTGCCTCCGACCCTCACTCTCCCACTCTTTCAGAAGGGTGCTGGATGCCACTCGTCCGCTCCCTCGCCAAGCGATGGTTGGGATTCTCAAAATTACCAGTTAATAAGATTTTTCAGGTCGTTCGCAGGAGAGAAAGGTCTCACGGCGCAACAAGTGTATGGATGCCGGGTGTGCCGGCCCGCGCTTGGGTGCCGGAGGAGCAAGGCCTGTGAGACGCTTGAAGCTGGACACAAATCTTCACCAGGCCGCGCCGCGCCCGCGGAGGAGCACCCGGTCCGTTGTCGGGCTCCTCGCCATCCTCACCGGTTTGGCGATGGCGGGATCGGCCCGTGCCACGGTGGTCTCCGTGACGCGGGTCAGCGTGGCCACCGACGGGACACAAGGCAACGGAAGCGGCATCCATAACGACGTCTCAGACGATGGCACGCTGGTGGTGTTCGACAGCCTCGCCAACAATCTGGTCCCTCTCGACCGGAACAACAGTGCGGACATCTTTCTGCACAACCGCACCACTTCCGTCACGGAACGGATCAACCTGACTGCAGCCGGCGGAGAGTTCGAAAGCGGCGGCCGCGAACCGAGCATCAGCGGGGATGGACAAGTTGTTGGCTTTACCACCCCCACCTTCAATATTCCCGGCGGTAACGGATTTACGCAGGCGTGTGTCGTCGACCGCCAGACCGGAATCCCGGAGATCGTGAGCATCAACAACGAGGGCGAATCCAGCATCGGCTACTGCGAGGACGTCTCGCTCAGTCGGGATGGCCGCTACGTCGCTTTCGCTTCCACGGCGGCCAACCTGGTGCCCGATGACACCAACGGCGCCGCTGATATCTTCGTGCGTGACCGGCAGGCTGGCACCACCAGACGAGTAAGCGTCAGTAGCACCGGCGAACAGGGCGTGGGTCCGATGTTCGTTGGCGACACCGAATGCACGATTTCCGCAGATGGCCGCTTCGTGGGCTTCACCTCAAACTCCACCAACCTAGTAGCCGGCGACAACAACAACAGCCAGGACACTTTTTTTCATGATCTCCAAACCAGCGTAACCGAGCTAGTCAGCGTTACTGGCACCGGCGTGGCTGGAAACAATCACAGCCATCACCTGGGACTTTCGTCAGACGGTCGCTACGTGGTCTACTTCTCGCTTGCGAGCAACCTGGTGCCCAACGACACCAACGGCGTGGATGACGTATTTGTGCGTGACCGGCAGCTCAACACCACGGAGATAGTCAGCCGCAGCAGCAACGGTCAGCTTGGGAACGGCCAAAGCTTCCTCGGAGACATATCGGGAGACGGCCGTTTCGTCGTGTTCAGCTCTTGGGCCAACAACCTGGTGACCGGAGATACGGCATTCATAGACGTCTTTGTCCATGACCGGAGCACCCGGGTCACCGAGAGGGTCAACGTCACCCCCTCCGGAGGCCAGAGCAATAACCATATTCAGACCTTCGAAATCTCGATGGACGACGACGGCAGTTCGATCGGCTTCATCTCATACGCCACCAACCTGGACCCACCGGACAGCAACAACAACGTCGAGGATGTCTACGTGGCGGACGTTGTTCCGGGCGGCAGCCAGAACCGCGCCCCAGTGGCAAGCGCCGGCCCCGACCAGCTCCTGGAGATCCCCCACGACGGCGATCCCGCCACCGCCACCAGGGACGTGACCCTGGACGGACGCGGCTCCACAGATCCCGATGGCAATGCGCTCACCTACCAGTGGCGCACTGCGGGGGGATCCGTGCTGGGAACAACCGCTCTCCTTCCGGTCAATCTGGCAGCCGGGGGACACTCGCTCACCCTGAACGTCACCGATCCTGGCGGCCTCTTCTCCGAAGACACGGTCCTGATCACGGTGGAGGGGGAGCCCAATACCGCCCCGGTAGCCAACGCCGGATCCGATCAGACTCTCACCACGGATACTCCGCCCCTGAAGGTCCAGCTTGACGGAACCGCCACCACCGATCCAGATGGAGACTCGATGGCCCTCCGCTGGAAGAGCGGCACTGGCCAGACGGCCCTTGGACGCAGGCCCACGGTGTCGCTCGCTCACGGCAGGCACGACTTCACCCTCTTCGCCACCGACAGCTACGGTGCCACCCGCACCGACACGGTGACGATTCAGGTGAACCCGGGTCTCCCGGTCGGCAGCTTCCCCATTGAGGCCATGGCCGTTTCCAGCACCGCCATTGAAGTCCGATTCAAGGACCCCAGTCGCAATGAGCGGCGCTTCGAGATCGAGCGGTCGGACAACGCCGGCAAGACTTGGCGGAAGCTCGGAACCCTTGGTGCCAGCTCCGGGATCGGGAAGAACCTAAAGTACCTGGACAAGACCGCCCGCCCGCCCCAAGAAAGCTCCGGGACCGAGCAACTTCAACCGGAGATCATCCCTACCGGCTACTACTATCGCGTCCGTGCAGTGCTACTCGTCGGAGAGCCTATGTTCTCCGGGGTACGGATCTGTTTCACGCTGGCCACGCCCACGAATATGGAGCAGGGCGATTTGACGCTGATCACGGTGGGTTCCCACCCTCTTGCCTGGCGCAACTTCGCCTTTGGGGAAGAGGGGGTTGAGCTGGAGAAGTCCGAGGAGGTGGGCTCTGGGCAGAACAGTCAGCTCAACGTCTCGTTGCTGCCGCGCATCCCCGGCGCTGATCTCCAGAGAACCCTCGCCAGTCCGCTGGCTCCTGGCCAATACCACCAGTTCCGGGTGCGGACCTACAACAGTTGCGGCACGTCCTCCTGGTCTCCGTCCGTCGCCTTCTTCACTCCGCCAGATCTCAATGCGATCCAATTGAGCGGGCGGATACTGCTCGACACGCCCAGCCTCTTCTTCGGAGCGGTGTCGCGGGGCGGCGAGCTAACCCTCCCGGTGCGTCTAGCAAATCAGGGACCGGGTGAACTCTCATACTGGAAGAACTTGCCGACGCCCTTCGTCCGGGGTTCCGGGGACGCGGGGACGGATGTGGGGTTCTGGTTAGCCAGAGGCCGCACCTCCACCGCCGGAGCCGTCCTTCAGACCAACGCCCAGTCCGACTTCGACGTGCGCTTCCGGGCCGGTTCAAACGCGCCTCTAGGTCCCGTGAACGGCTCCGTCGCCATCTATACCAGTGATCCGACGAAGCGGATCGTCATCATCAATCTGCACGGCACCGTGGTGCGCTAGTCTCATGAAAGGGCCAGGGTCAACCATGAACCGTCGTGACGCGCTTACCTTCGCACTCCGCTCCGGCGCGGTGCTCTCCCTCGTCCGGGTGCCATCCGCAGATGCAAGCGGGGCGGCCGAAGCCGCCCCCGAAGCCGCGCCTTCCGTGGAATTCCAGAAGGGGAAACTCAGCGGCGGGGAATTCGAGGGGTGGGAAGCGGTGCTGGCCATCACCGGCCGCGCCGTCCGCGGGACCATCTATGATCCCAACGGGCTGGATGGCGGCCGGATCACCGGCTACCGCGTCCGCGGCACCGCCACCGGCAAGGTGCTGGACCTCGACTTCTTCGCGATGGAGGACGTGGGGTTCGATGAATCCATAGGCGGCGGACGCGGCAAAGAGAAGAAGAACGGCAAGACGACCACCAACTTCGAGGTGGAGGAGCGGGGGCCGCGCGGGAAGGGCAAGAAGGGAGGCCAGATGGTCTCCAAGGAAGTCCCGGTCTCCGCGCGTGACAACCGGGAGCTGGCGGGAACGTACCGCGCCATCGTCACCGATCCGAACACCCGCGAGGTGCTGCGCGAGTTCCGGCTCTCGGCGCTGGCCAACGGAAAGTTCACGCTGAGCGATGCCGGCGAGGGCACTGGGGAAGGCGCGCCCATCAGCGTGGCTGGCCGCTTCGGCGCGGCACGGGACGGCGCCATCTTCGCCACCCTGCTGCTGCCCAAGATTGCGAAGGGCGAGCTTCCCTTTGATCCTTCCGAGGTCAACATCATCCGCCCAATCACTGGCGGCGAGATCCAGGCCCTCGGCAGCTTCCTCGAGATCTGCGGCTGCCAGTTCGGGACCTGCGGCGAACCCTCGGTCCAGCGGATAGGCATTATCGAGGGCGAAATCTCGGAGCGGACGAGGCCTCTAGGGATTGACGGTGCCACGGTGAGCCTGGAGATCGGCGTTCCGACCGTCACCGACTTAGGCGCGTACTTCTTCCTAGACGTGCCTTACGGCTCTCATACTCTAACCGCCAGTAATGGGACGGAGTATCTGGAGGAGCGCGTCAGCATCGACCTCCAGGCTCCGAAACTGGTTATAAACGTTAAGCTGCGGCGGAGGGGAGCCGTCGCCGTGGCCGGTCACATTGAGGCCACTGGGGGCCAGGACGTCGCGGGCGTGACGGTGGCGCTGCACCATCCCACCACGGATGCGTTGGTCTATTCCGGCGTCACCAACTCCGGTGGCAACTACTCCATCAGCGGCGTGATGGAGGGAGACTACCGGTACCGGATCACCAAGGAGCGCTTCGACAGTCGGGCGCGGCTCGTCACCGTCAGGGATCAGAATCCCTTCGAACAGAACTTCATACTCACGCCAACCGGCGTCCGGCTCCAGGACAGTGACTTCGCGGACTCCGGCTGGAGCCTGACCAAGCTCTTTGAGAACGGCCTGGGTGCCGCGTTCTCCGCGACGCGGCAGAGTGGCGGCGGCAATCCCGGCGCCTTCCGCCGCACCAACGTCACTTTCACCGGCACCAGCCGCCTACTCGTTCTGGCACACCTCTTCCAGGTCCAGGGCTACGACCCGTCGACGCAGGGAGAGATAGTGGAAGTCAGCTACGCGTTCGACTCCATCCTCGTGGCGGGGGGCGGTAAGGGCGATCATGCCACGCACGCGCTGCTCATCCGCCAGGGAGGCCACTGGTTCTTCCGGGACGATAGCGACGAGTCCGAGCCGGCACGCGCCGCATGGACTACCTACTCCGGCCAGTCACTAGTGGCGGACGACTTCACCAACTTCTCTAGCCTTGGCCCGGCCCACCCTGATTTCTCCGCAACTGGAACCCCGCTTCACTTTGGATACCTGCTGCAGTGCCAGGGTACCGGGGAGGTTAGCGGCGTCGACAACTGGACCGTTTTCGTCTCCAAGTGAGCCGCTCATTCCAAGAGGAACGGGTGTAAGCTAGTCCTCGAACGGCGAGAGGCCGAACTCTTCGCGGCGGGGACGTGCGCGAATGGGGAAGGCGGCGGTGGCACCGTTCCGGCGTCGCATCCGTTCCACGTACTCCTGGTCGTACTGATCCAGGTCTCCGGCAATCTCGTAGTGCATCGCGGCGCGGAGGGCGTAGCCCATCTTGGCGAACGCATCCGCCAGCAGGTGGTGATAGGTGGCGTTGTTCGGCCGAAGGCGGATGGCGCGCCGGAAGACCACCACGGCATCCTCGTCCCGGTCGACCAGGCAGTACGCCATGCCGAGGCGCACATGGTAGTAGTCGTCGAACGGTGAGTGCTGGCAGGCGGCTTCCAGCTCCGGTACGGCGTCCGCCGTCCGCTCCAGCTCCAGGAAGAGGTCGGCGAGCCAGAAGTGGTAGAAGCTGTCCTGAGGAGCGAGGCGGATCGCCTCGTTCAACTCGCGGACGGCATCGTCCACCTTCCCCTGCTGGCTGTACATGCTGGCCAGCCGGTAGCGGTAGTAGGGATTCTTTGGCTCGAGGTCGATCGCCTTGCGGTAGAGGGTGATCGCCCCCTTGTGCTTGCCGAAGCGCCGGTAGACCTCCGCGATTGAAAAATGCGAGGGCGCGTGATCCGGGTTGAGCTGGAGCGCGCGCCGGTAGTGCGTGAGCGCCTGCCCGCTGTTCTCCGCAAAAACATAGGCATCTCCGAGGCGGGTGTGATGATCCGGTAGATCACCCTCCAGCTTCAGAGCGTGCTTGTAATGCTGGATGGCCTCCTGCAGCTCTCCCTTGGCCGCCAGGGTATCGCCAAGCGCCGTGAAGGATGCGGCGTCGGGACCGCTCTCCGCCCCTCCGGCTCGGGGAGGGCGCGGGGGTGCCGGCCGGCGGCGCCTCGGAGGGCGGGGATGCTGCGATTGCGGGTCTGGAGTCATCTGCGTGGACTGCGAGAAGGGTGAGATGCGGGCCAAGGACGAGAGAGCCGAGCTAGAATGAGAGCCGTTGTATCAGGACGACCCGTTCGCCGCTGGATGCGGCCCGATGAAACGTTGATCCCCGGGGTATCCGTGACCACCGACTGCCCTCGTTCGTGCCTGAGCATCCTACCCGCGTTGAGCCGGATCATTCTGAACAGTCCGATCACGAACAGAGGATTCGAGCCGCACTGCTGCCCGGTCGCAGCCTCAGCCTACGAATCGCGCAGGAACTCATCGGCCGACTCCGAGCAAAGCAGGCGGTCGAATAGCAGGTCGAGCTCCGCCTCCGTGCCGGCGCCCTCCAGCCGCGCTCGCACCAAGGGCGACTCGCCGTAACGATGGTTCGCCACCCGGATCGCGGACTGAAGCTTGCCTACAGTCAGACCCTCCTGACGGCCCTCCTGACGGCCCTCCTGACGGCCCTCATGACGGCCTTCTTGACGGCCTTCTTGTCTGCCCTCTTGCTTGAGACGCTGCTCCCACGTGACGATCATTTCCCTCTCCTTCGCAAAGTCGGGCGCTTGCACCAGGGTATGGAACTCTTGCTCCTCAGTATTGTCGAGGGCGAGGTAGGTTTCAACCACGTTCGCCAGCATCCATCGCCGGGCGTCGTCCAGCGGCTGGTTCAGCACACTGCGCAGGCACTCGACTTTATGCGCTGCGCGGGTGCCCTTCTCGACCCGCATCAGTGCCGCCAGGGCTGGTCCCAGTGGGTTCTTGCTCTTGCGATAGGCGGAACCGTCCAGATCCGGCAGACTTACCGTACGATAGCGAAAAGTGACCACCGGCCTGCCGAACAGTTGCTCTTCATGGCGCGCCTCGGCGATCCCTCCACCACCTGATGCCAGTACGAGGGCGATGGGGAGAACCGGCAGGTTATGCCGCCAACGGAGCTGAGTGTAGTACTGGAACATCCTCAGCCCAAAGGCGGGCCGCCTTGCGGACTCGACCTCGGCGTGCAGAAGCAGGAGCTCGGGGTCCCCGTCAACGGTCTCCACCCTTCCCACCAGGTCGACGCTCCGTCGTCGGCCCGCAGGGAAGTCGGTGAAGACTTCGTTCGCGAGAAAGCTGAGAGTGCTCCAATTCAAGCGCTCCCCAACCTCGGGATGAAAGAGACGGACGTATTCCGGCAGAAAGGCCGTCAACAGTTCTTTGAAGAGCTGGTCGTGTTCCAAGGTGATCCCCCTAATCCGGGTGGAAGCCTAATCCTCGCACGCTGTGACCGCTCAGAACTGGCGTCGGCTGTCCAGGAGTAGGGTCACCGGGCCGTCGCCGGTCATGTCGATGAGCATGTGTGCGCCGAAAGAGCCGGTCGCCACAGTGAGGCCCAGGCTGCGCAGGTGATCGGTTACTTCCTCATAGCGCATCCTGGCCAGCTCTCCGCCGGCGGCCTCCGTGAAGCTGGGGCGGCGTCCCTTTCTTGCGTCGCCGTAGAGGGTGAACTGGCTGACCAGCAGCACGCCACCACCGGTTTCCAGGACGCTGCGCTCCATACGGCCGCTTTCGTCCGGGAAGATTCGGAGGTGGGCGATTTTTTCCGCGACGTAGCGGACATCCTCCGTCACGTCGGTGCCGCTGACGCCCAGCAGCACCATCAGTCCACGGTTGATCTCGCCCACCACCGCGTCGTCCACCCGCACGCGGGCCCAGGTTACACGCTGCACCACGGCTCTCACGCTCCACCCCTCTCCGCTTTCGGTCTCTTGCAGATGGGCTTGACCCAGGGACGCAACCCGGTCATCGCCAAGGCCGTGGTTCGATTCTGGGGCGGAAGCCGAAACGTTCGATGTGCCTGTTTTGCCTTAGAAGTGCAAGGGTATAGACCGAGCGAACGGAAACTGGCCGGGGCCATGCGCAGGGGGCGCTTGGATAGCTGGCAGACGCAACGGTTCCAAGCGAGGCCCGGCCGGGCGACGGGGCGCGCGAGGTTACCAGGAGTAACGGGGATGGCACAGACCAAAGAGAAGCCTGCCGGGCCGAAAGGCGGGGGCATGACGGTGCGCGAGGCCGGCCGCAAGGGCGGCGAGGTCACTTCAAAGCGCCACGGCCCGGATTTCTATAAAGAGATCGGGACCAAGGGTGGACAGAAGGTACGGGAGCTCATCGAGCAGGGCAAGAAGGCCCAGGGCGACGAGTAACCAGAACTCATCTGACTACTATGAGGTAGAGGCACGGTAGGCGGGACTTCCTCCGGCGCAGGTCGCTAGAGGTCACTGACCCGTCTCCGTGTCTCTGATTCTGTACGGTCCGAACAGTATCCGTTGCTAGGGGCCGAAGGCGCTTACGGGCAACCCGGCTGGCTCATCCAGGCCGCAGATGACATTCATGTTCTGAATGGCCGATCCCGCCGCGCCCTTGACCAGATTGTCGATAGCGCTGAGACAGATCGCGCGCCGCGTGCGAGGGTCAACCCGCACGGCGACCTGACAGGTGTTGGTCCCCGCCACCCAACGCAACTCTGGGAGCGCCTCGCTCAGCACCTGCACGAAGGGGGCACCCTTGTAGAACTCCTCGTAAAGGGCGGTGAGCTCTGCGGCGCTGGCGTCCCCAACCAGAGTGACGTAGCAGGTGGCGAGGATGCCGCGCATGAGAGGTAGTAGGTGGGGAGTGAACTGAAGCGTGACCGGCGCTGCGGCCAAAACTGCCAGTTCCTGCTCCATCTCCGCGATGTGCCGGTGACCCGTGATGCTGTAGGCGCGGAAGTTGTCATGGATGGCGGCGAAGGAGAACGCCGGATCGAGGGCCGAGCGTCCCCCGGCGCCGGAGACACCGCTCTTGGCGTCCACCACAAGGCTGTCCGGCACCGCCAGCCCCCGCGCAAAGAGGGGAGCCACCGCCAGAAGGGTCGCGGTGGGATAGCAGCCAGGATTGCCGATGAGGGTGGCATCCCGCACCTCGGGTCGCAGCTCCGGCATGCCGTAGGCCGCTTTCGTGAGCAGGTGCGGGGAGACATGGGGTCGCTTGTACCACTCCTCGTAGTTGCCCTGCTCCCGGATGCGGAAGTCGCCGGAGAGGTCGACCACCTTCTTCCCAGCGGCGAGCAGCGGCTCCGCCTTCGCCATCGCCTCGCCATCCGGCAGGGCGAAGAAGAAGGCGTCCGCGGCCTCAATGGCAGCCTTGGGATCGTAGGCGCTGTAGTGGAGCGCGGGCGCGTCGCGGAGTCCGGGGAATCCGGCCTCGACCGCCTGACCGGCCTGGCTCTCCGAGGTGACATAGGTGATCCGGAACTCGGGGTGGCGCAGGCCCAGGCGCAACAGCTCACCGCCGGCAAACCCCCGCGCGCCGATGATGCCGATCCTTACCATAGCCAACTCCTCGCTTTCAGCCCTACCCACTTGCAGGCGCGCTCCATGCTACCTCACCGGGGTCAAATGTCAAAACGGTGCGGTTGGAAGTCCATGTCACGAAAACTTGACATCGCGCCGTCATCCGTCTATCCTTTGCACGTAAGAATTAGTTTACATATCGTCGTGTATTCACGACAGTCGCGGAGGATGGGACATGAATCTATCGTTTCAGGAGAAGAGCCTCTGGCTGATGCTGATGAGCCTCATTGGGTGCTTCGCGTTCTACTTTCTCACGGTGCTGCCGGCTCCTGGGATAGACGTGATGCCGCAACAGGTGGTGCTGTTCGTGATGGCGGTTGTGATGCTTGTGATCGTGCAGGTTGCGGGGCACATCGTGATCGCGATAGTCGATCGGCGTTTCGAAACGGACGAGCGGGACCGTCTCATCGGGCTGAAGAGCGCGCGCATCGCGGGTTACGTGCTCGCGACCGGCGTCTTCGCCTCGCTCTGCGCCGCGCTGCTGACGAAGGGCAACTTCGTCTTCACCCACTTGCTTCTCGGGTTCTGGGTGTTAGCGCAGATCGTGGAGGTTGGGTCACAGTTGCTGCACTACCGGCGAGGGGCCTGACCGATGGGAAAGCGAGGCGGTCTCATCACCAATGACATCCGCGCCCTGCGCTTCCGTCAGGGCGAGATGACGCAGCAGCAACTGGCGGACAGGATCGGCGTTGCGCGTCAGACGGTCATCGCCATTGAGGGAAATAAGTACTCCCCGTCTCTGGAGCTTGCTTTCAGAATCGCGCAGGTGTTCGAAGCCCCGCTTGAACAGGTTTTCCAGTACGGAGACAAATGACCCCGGCGGCGATTGTGATCGAGCAGCAGCCTCATGCCGCGACAAGAATCCGTCCCTCACGGTCCGCAGCATAGCTGAGGCAAGCGCGGATGTCTTCATCGGTCAGGTAGGGAAAATCAGCGAGAAGCTCCTCGTGTGACATTCCAGCAGCTAGGTACGAAAGCACGTCGTAGACAGTGATCCGCATCCCACGAATGCAGAGCTTGCCACCTCGCTTGCCCGGTTCAAGCGTCAGAAGTTGCTTGTAGTCCATGCGCGTATTCTACGCTTTCAGTCTGATCCTTGCCGTGGATGTCTGAGTCATTCGAAGGTGACTCAACCAGGGGGCCTAGCGTTTGGGTGCGGTGCCGGCAGCCACGGTGCCGGCGATGACCAGTGCCGCTGCGTCCGGGTGAAGGTACTTCTTCGCGGCTGCATTCACCTGGGCCAGAGTGACCGCACGGTACCGCTGGGGGTAGTCACGGATGTAGTTGGGGCCAAGGCCGTAGAACTCCGCCCGCCATAGGACGCCGGCAAGTCCCTCGTTGGTCTCTAGCGCGAGGGGGAATGAGCCGGTGAGGTAGGCGACCGCTTCGTCCAGCTCGCGCTGGGTGACTCCCTTCTCCCGCATCCGCTGAACCTCTTGCTGAAGGGCGCGGATGGCTCGCTCCACGTTGCCGGGGTTGGTCCCCATGCTGATCTCGAAGGGACCGGCGAAACGGTCGGCCTCGAAGCCGCTGGAGACACCGTAGACCAGCCCCTGCACGTCGCGGATGGTGGTGCCAAGGCGGCTGTTCAAGGCACCCCCGCCACCCAGGATCAGGTTCATGACCTGAACCGCATGAAACTCCGGGTCCTTGCGTCGAAGTCCCCCGGCATGCCCCCAGAGGACCACGGCCTCGCTCTTGTCCGGGACGCGGATCACCTGCCGGTCACCACGCGCGGCCCGCGTGACCTGAATCTCCGGCACATCCCCGGCCTGCGGATTGCGCACCCATCCGCCGAGGCGGCTCTCCAAAGCTTGTCGCACCGCCGTCGCCCGGACGTCGCCCACAATCACGAGAATCATGCGGTCGGGTCCGTACTGGCGGCGGTAGAAGCCCTCCAGGTCTTCCCGAGTCAGGGAGCGGATGCCACTGACCGCCTCCTCTAGCGTGCGGGGCCGCAGGGGGTTCGCCTCTCCATAGATGGCGCGGGCAAAGGCGCGGGCGGCCAGATCCGACGGCGAGTCCTTCTCTTCCTCAAGGCCCGCCAGAACCTGGGTCTTGAGCCGATCCAGGTCTTCCGTGGGGAAGGTCGGCCGGAGCAGCATCTCCGCCATGAGGTCCATAGTCCGGTCGAAGTCCTTGCTCAGCGCCCGTCCATCGATGCTAGTGGTCAGCGATCCACTGCTGGCGGAGAGGGTTGCGCCCACGCTCTCCAAATGGCGGGCGAACTCGACGGAGGAGTAGCGCTCAGTACCGCGCGTCAGCATCGCGGCGGTGAGGCCCGCAAGGCCCGGCTTATCACGCGGCTCATGGACCCGGCCGCCGGGGATGCTCCCCTGAATGGCGAAGCTTGGATTGCTCCGGTTTTCCTGAACAACCACGGAGATCCCGTTCGCCAGCTTGAAGCGGGTGATGTTCTGCGGAACGAATGCCTTCTTCGGCGGCGCGGGCAGGGGCAGCGGACGGTCTCCGGGACGGGCGCGCTCCACGCGGGCCGAAGCCTCGCCCGGAGCGCCACTCTCTTCGGTCGCGGCGGTGGGAATGAAGTGGCCAGCGGTCAGCGAGTCTCGGACGAGGTACTTTTGGGCGACCCGCTGAACATCGGCGGCGGTCACTTTGCGGATGCGGTCGAGATAGGTGCTGAGGTAGCGCCAATCCACTGCCATATCCCAGTAGCCAAGCTGGTTCGCCTGCTCCGAGACGCTGTTGTTCTGGAAGACGAACTGAGCCTCGATCTGGTTCTTGGCACGGGCCAGCTCCTCGTCGGTCACCGGCTCCGTGCGGACGCGCTCCACTTCCGCCTGGAGCGCCTCTTCCAATCGCTCCGCAGTAACGCCGGGCGCCGCAGTGGCATCGAAGAAGAAGAGGAACGGATCACGCAGGCTCTGGCCAGCAGCGTCCGCGGAGGACGCGATCTGCTTTTCCACCAGGTTCTGGTAGAGGCGACTGGTGCGGCCCGCGCTCATCACGGTGCTCAGCACGTCCAGGGCATAGAAGTCTGGGCTCTTCGCCGCCGGGGCGCGGTAGGCGAGGTTGACGATAGGAAGGGTCCCGGGCCGGCGGATGGTGAGCCGGCGCTCGCCCCGCTGCGGAGGCTCCGTGGTGTAGACAGGAGCCGGCTTCGCAATCCTGGGGATCGGTCCGAAATGCTTGCGCACCAGCGCCAGGGCATCGGCGGTCTTGAAGTCACCCACAATCACGACCGTGGCGTTGTTGGGGCCGTAGTGGCTGCGGTAGTACTGATAGACCACGTCCCGCGGCACGTTCTCCACATCGCTGCGCCAGCCAATGATGGGCCACTGGTACGGATGGCGCTCAAAGGCGGCGGCAATGACCGAGTCCTGAAGCAGGGTGCCGGGGTCGTTCTCGCCGCCTTCCAGCTCGCTGCGGACCACGGTCATCTCCGTGGCGATCTCCTTGGGATCGAGCGTGGCGTTGACCATGCGGTCGGCCTCGATCTGCATCGCCAGCTCCAGGCGATCCGAGGAGAGGGTCTCGTAGTAGTTGGTCCAATCGTAGAAGGTGCTGGCGTTGAAGTCCGCGCCGTTCATGAAGAGCAGGCGGGAGATCTCGCCGGGCCGCCGCTGCTTGGTGCCCTTGAAGAGCATGTGCTCCAGCAAGTGGGAGGAGCCGGTGGTGCCGGTGCGCTCATTTCGTGACCCGACTCGGTACCAGACGGCGAAGCTGACCACGGGGGCCGCGTGAGCCTCCTTGGTGATCACCTTCAGGCCGTTGGGCAGGACTGTCTCCCGGACGCCCGCTGTGATCTGCCCCGCAGTGCCTGATGCCGGAGGAGTTGCAACTCTTCCCGAACGGCTAGGCCCCTGAGCCCAGGTCATTCCCCCGTCGAAGATGAGCAGGGTGAGAAGGCCGGTCAGGCCCAGGATTGACGCGGAGAGACGGGACGAGCGAGACATGGATGGCGGCTCCGACAACAGGTGCTTGCGCCAAGAGTATACCCAGGGAGACCGGAGTACCGTTTCCCAGAAAAACAGACCGGGGGGACACCACCACCGACCGGGGATGGAGCGAGGGGGAGAGGGAGCGACCTGCCGAGCGCGTGCGTGTGTTTGGATGTATGGATGTGAGGTTTGGGTGCGGCGAGGAGGATGGGTTGGCCTGAGAGGGCGCGGGCGTGAGGGGGAATGCGTGAGGGCGCGCGGGGCGGTGGCGCTCGGTGCGCTGGTGTCTCGTGCTGACAACCATCGGAGCCCCTGCGTAATGCATTGTTAGCGTTAGTCCTGACGGCGAAATGAAAGGGGGGAGGGGGTCCTCCTCCTCCTCTGGCTGGCTCTTCGAAGGTTGGGCTTGCGGGTAGCCCTCAGTAGCACTGCGCCTGGGGAGGTCCTTTTGTCCGGTGCGAAGCGGGTTCCCGGTCACGAGCGGATCGCAGGTGCGAGTCCGGTTCTTCATCGGGAACGTCCGTGCCCGCCAGGGAAGCTTCCGTCGAAACGACAAAGGCCGGGTGGTGGTCTCGCAGCACCCGGGCG
>JANPLG010000275.1:0-3761 GCA_031426395.1 Actinomycetes bacterium | reverse complement strand
CTTGCCCTCGACCAGGGGACCACGTCCTCCCGCGCCATCCTCTTCGACCGCGACGGCAACGTGGCCGCCGTGGCGCAGAAGGAGTTCCGACAGATCTTCCCGCAGCCCGGCTGGGTGGAGCATGACGCGGAGGAGATCTGGAGCACGCAGATGGGCGTGGTGCAGGAGGCCATCACCCGCGCCGGCATCCGAGCCAGCGATGTGGCCGGCATCGGCATCACCAACCAGCGTGAGACCACCGTCATCTGGGACCGCGCCACCGGCAAGCCGATCCACAACGCCATTGTCTGGCAGGACCGCCGCACCGCCGGCCTCTGCGATCAGCTTCGCGCGGACGGGAAGGTGGCGACGTTCCAGCAGAAGACCGGCCTGGTGCTGGACGCCTACTTCTCCGGCACCAAGGTGAAGTGGCTCCTCGACAACGTCCCCGGCGCGCGGGAGCGGGCGGAGCGCGGCGAGCTGGCCTTTGGGACCATCGACTCCTGGCTGGTCTGGAACCTCACGGGTGGCGCACTCCACATCACCGACGCCACCAACGCCTCCCGCACCCTGCTCTACAACATCCATTCCGGCGAGTGGGACGACGAGCTGCTCCAGATCCTAGAGGTGCCCCGCGCGCTGCTGCCGGAGGTGCGCCCATCCAGCCAGGTGTACGGTGAGACCGCGCCCGGCCTCTTCGGCGACCGCATCCGCGTGGCCGGCATTGCCGGGGACCAGCAGGCAGCCCTCTTCGGGCAGGCGTGCCTCAAGCAGGGGATGGCGAAGAACACCTACGGCACCGGCTGCTTCATGCTGCTGAACACCGGCATCCAGGCGGTTCCTTCCACCCATCAGCTCCTGACCACCGTCGCGTGGAGCCTGCCGGATCGGGTGGACTACGCGCTGGAGGGGAGCATCTTCGTTGCCGGAGCGGTGGTCCAGTGGCTGCGGGACGGTCTCGGCATCATCTCCAGCTCCAATGAAGTGGAGAGCCTAGCCGCCACCGTCCCCGATAACGGCGGCGTTTATCTCGTCCCGGCTTTCGTTGGACTCGGCGCACCGTATTGGGACAGCTATGCCCGTGGCTCCATCCTGGGGCTCACGCGCGGCTCCGGGCGGGGGCATATCGCGCGGGCGGCGCTGGAGAGCATCGCCTACCAGACCGCGGACGTGCTTCACGCGATGCAGCAGGACGCGGGCGTGAAGCTCTCGGAACTCCGCGTGGACGGCGGCGCGTCCACCAACAACCTCCTCATGCAGTTCCAGGCCGATGTACTCGGCGTGCCGGTGGTGCGACCGCGGATCACGGAGACCACCGCCCTCGGTGCCGCGTACCTGGCGGGGCTGGCGGTCGGCTACTGGGGCAGCGAGGCGGAGATCGGTGCCCAGTGGGGCGTCCACCGCCGCTTCGAGCCGGCGATGGCAGAGACGGAACGCACACGACTAATGACCGGCTGGCGCAAGGCGGTGGAACGCTCCCGGCATTGGGAAGACGCCTCGTAGCCTTCCCGTCGACTTCTGATAGGGGACGAATGGGGGAGAGGGAGAGTGGGGGAATGGGAGACCGATCCGCAGATGGCTGCCACCGTTCACCCAATCCCCTCACGTTGAAGTCATAACCCTGCAGTGACGCCCTGGGGCACGTATCCCAGGGCGACGCTGCGGAATTCCTCTACCGCTCGGGCCTCCCACGCAGCATCGCGGCCAAGCTCCTGCGCCATGATCCGCGCGACGGCTGGCGCTGCTTCTATACTGGCGCGCGCGCCCAGCAGTAGACAGCGGGTGCGGCGGGAGAGCACGTCTTCCACCGTGCGGGCCATCTCCTCCCGAACGGCCCAGACCACCTCTGCGTGCGTGGCGGGCAGCGTCGGATGGATCGCCTGCGCCAGCGATGGGTCCTGGCGGGCGAGGCCTTGCACCGCGTTCGCGTCTGCGCCGTAGACGCGCAGGTGCTGGGGAGTGATCGCTTGCCGCGTCCATCCGTGGATCTGGAGGTGCTCCGTGCGGCACGGTCGCCGCTCGAAGCCGGCAATCGCCTCCGCCTGGTCGATGGCGTCCTGGGCCATCTTGCGGTAGGTGGTCCACTTGCCGCCCGTGATGGTGAGCAGTCCCGAGTTGGAGATGAGGATGGTGTGGTCACGCGACATGGCCGCCGTGTTTTTGGCATCACCCACCTTGACGAGCGGCCGGAGCCCCGCGAAGACGCTCAGGACATCTTCCAGGGTCGGGTCGCCGCTGAGGTACTTGGCAGAGTTCTCCAGGATGAATTGGATCTCTTCCGGCAGCGGCCGTGGCTCCAATGAGATCTCCTGCACCGGCGTGTCGGTGGTGCCCACCACCACGTGATCGTGCCACGGCACCGCGAAGAGGACGCGGCCATCCGGGGTGTGGGGGACCATGATGGAGGCATCGCCCGGCAGGAACTTCTTCGGCAGGACCAGGTGGGCGCCCTGGCTCGGCGCGATGATGCGGGGCGCCTCCGGATCGTCCATCCGGCGCACCGCGTCCGAGAAGACGCCCGTGGCGTTGATGACCACCTGGGCGCGGACCTCGAATTCCTCGCCGCTCTCGACGTCCCGCAGGCGTGCGCCGCAGAGCAGCCCGTCTTCCTGAAGCAGGCCCTCGGCCCGCATGTAGTTGACGGCTACGCCACCCAGGTCCCAGACCGTCTGCGCCAGGCTGATCGCCAGCCGCGAGTCGTCGAACTGGCCGTCGTAGTAGGAGACGCCGCCCTGGAGGCCGTTCTGCTCAATGGTCGGAATGCAGCGGATTGTTTGTTCGCGCGAGAGCATGGAGGAGGGACTGAGGCCCAGCCGACCGGCGAGGCGGTCGTAGATCTTCATCCCGATGCCGTAGAAAGGCCCCTCCCACCAACTGTACACCGGCACCACGAACGCCAGGTGATGCACCAGGTGCGGCGCGTTCTCCACGAGGAGGCCTCGCTCATGCAGCGCCTCCAGCACCAGGGAGATGTTGCCCTGCTTCAGGTAGCGCACGCCGCCGTGGACCAGCTTGGTGCTGCGGCTGGAGGTGCCCTTGGCGAAGTCGTCGCCCTCCACCAACAGCGTCCGATAGCCCCGTGCGGCGGCGTCGACCGCAGCGCCAAGCCCCGTGGCTCCACCTCCGATGATGAGAAAGTCCCACGCCCCCGTGGCTTTGCGGATCTCGTCGACAGCGGTGTCGCGGTTCATCTCTGCACCTCATCCCTCTCGCACGGGATTCACCGGGGACTAACCGCCAAGACGCCAAGAACGCCAAGGGGGAGAGCCACCGTCGGATTCTAGAGCGGCCGATCCGTCCCGTCGCGCAGCTTGAGAGTCACCTCAGTGCCGAGTGATCAGCCTGGCACTGGCGCGCTTCCCAGATGACGGCACCTTCCCCCACTTGGCGTCCTTGGCGACTTGGCGGTTAGTCCGTCCCGTTACTCGCGCGTCAGGGCTTCGTCCAGGTTGAAGATGGCGAGGCAGACGTTGGCGTAGGCGGCGTGCTCAGCCGGATCGAGCGAGAGGTCACGTGGGCTGTCCCCCATCTTCAGGTACGCTTCCGCCGACTTCGGGTCGGAGCGGTAGTGCCCGAGGCCGCGCTCCAGGCTCCGTCGGAGCACTCGCATCTCCTCGGGCGCGGGCCGTCGACCGCAGACGCGGCGGAACGCCTCGGTGAGCCGCGCTTCCGGGGACGCGCCCGCCTCCTTCATCACCCGCTCCGCCAGCGCCCGGCCCGCCTCGACCCACGTGACGTCGTTGAGGGTCGTGAGGGCGTGGAGCGGTGTGCTGGTATTCGAG
>JANPLG010000274.1:0-12260 GCA_031426395.1 Actinomycetes bacterium | reverse complement strand
CGACGGCCTTGGGTCCTCCGATGGTCGGGCACGCGGCCGAGAGCGGCGAGGAGGCTGGGGAGGGCAGGGTTGGGAGCCGACGGGGAACTAGAAATCGCGATGGCCATGGTTCTCGGCTCCGCGTCCACGTGACGCGGGGGGTGTTCAACGAGAATCATCGGTCGCCGCGCCTACTTGTCAGCCACTCTCATCGGCTCCCGCCGAGAATCGAAACGCCCTGCTGCGCCTTGAATCGTGTGCGAGAATCACATTTCCGATTCCTGAATCCGCATCGCCCTTACCTGGGCAGGATTGGCGGCTGCCGAGCGTATGAGATCAGCTCGGCAGCAAGCGATCTTGTACGGCGATGGCCATCACCCGAATCGGAGAAGGCATCTGCCCGTTCTTCGGCCAAAACTGAGCGGTTCACCCGGACTGTGATGCGCACCCGCCGGCAACGCTAGAACCGAGGAAGGTTTTCACCGGCTGGCCCAAGGGGAAGAGGCGGGAAGAGGCGGGAAGAGGCATCCATGGAAGACGAGTCGACTCTCACCGGCGCGGCGTTGGTGAAAGAGGTCTGCCGCCTCATCCGGCTGGCACGGACGCAGTGGGACGCGCACAACAACGCGGCCGCACGCCGGGAGCGGAGCCGCGCTCTGCGGCTCTACCTCACTCTCACAGACGAGCAAAAGGAGCAGATCCCCCAGGTTCTGCGCATCTGGCTGCGATACCGAAGTGAGAAGTACTACGGCAAGCCAGGGAAGAAACGAAAGAAAAGTAGTCAGCAAACGGCGAAGCAGGAAAAACAGGCTTGACAGCCGCCCTGCCGGTCCAGTATCTTCCCCACGGTCGCCGGTAACCTGGCAGTTCCGATCAGAGTTCGTTATGAAGTCCATCAGCATAAAACAAGTGAATAACCGACCGTGTGCTGATGCGGGATCTAGCTCAATGGGTGTCGAACCCGTGGCGGGATCCGTTCATCCGCTCAAGCATCAACGTGCCGAGAGAGTTTATTTGCGGTAGCAGTCATCGAGACTGGGAACCGTTTTGAACAACCCCGGCAAGGCTGCCGGGGTTGTTTGTTTGTCCGGCGGCTTGTATCCAACATTGCGCCAGTAGCTCAGTGGCAGAGCACCCTTGCGCATTATTCTTCCGGGGCGACTCGGGACGGCGCGGCAAGGTTAACGGTCACGGGTTCAAATCCCGTCTGGTGCTTTCAACGGGTGGTGAGCGATGGGCAGGCAATCCGCACAGTGGAGGGAATCCTGCGGTAGGTTTGACGGGCCGGAGTGTTGGCTTATCGGTTAATCGACCCATTGGGTCGACGCGGTTTCAATACCGCAGCCAGCGCATCCCTTGTCCGTCAATGAACGTGGGGGGGGAGCTCCGTGGTGGAGCATCCCTCGACTTGAGGGACGGAAAGCCTGGGTTATCACTCGGTTGTGACCCTAGAACGATTCCAGGCAGATCACTTGTCCTTGGATGATGAGAGTAGCTCAATGGTAGAGCAACGGAAGATTCCTCTGCATAAACTCGCTTGGACTGTTTACGCAACCTGAGCCGACGTCGAGGATTATCGCTTTAATCCGTGGGTTGGTGGTTCAAGTCCATCCTCTCATATTCACAACTGAATAGCGGCTTGAGTATTGATACTGCGGGATAGCTCAGAGGTAGAGCAGCTAAACCCTTTTGGTGCCCCTTGTCCGGGCCTCGCTGCATCCGCAGAAGGCCCTGGGCCGAAATCGAAAGGTTACCGCTGATAACGGGCAGGTCGTGGGTTCGAGTCCCACTCCCGCATTGGATGGGCCGTTGCTGTCGGGTATGCATATCCGGCGGCAGCGGAGGGCGTATTGCTCCATGAGCACCGCCCGGTTCCCGTCCGCCCACGTTCCCGAGTGAACTCGGGACCCGAATGGATGGATTCCGTCCTTCCAATTCACAACTAAATAACGAATGCGGGCGAATGGTTCGGGATGATCGCGAAATCATCCCAGCACTGACATCTTGCATTCAGAGAACTGCGGCGGGCCGAAGAACTCGGGTTACCAACTCACAACGCACCCACCCGGGTTCACTCCTTGTCCGCCGCACTTTCGATTGAATGAATAGTAATTAGCCGACGTGTCGGCGATAGGAGCTCAAGTCCTTTCGCATAGATGTCGCCGTGCCGCCGTATCGTGTGAGGGTAGCTCAGCGGCCAGAGCAGCTAATGCCTTCGGACACACCTTGACTCGACTGGCACAGCCGGGGCCGAAGTTGGAAGGTTACCGTTACTACCGGGCAGGTCGTGGGTTCGATTCCCACCCCTCACTTGCGTGCTTTGAAAGGCGCGCGCCGCAGGCCGTTTTTGCCTGCGTTCTCGGAGAAAGGAAGTCGAAGATGACCTACCTTGCAAATCTGCTTTCCCGGAAGTCCACCCCGCAGAACCAGTCAATTCCCGGTACGGCCCAGGTGCCGAACAGCACCGGCGGTTTTGCGTGGGCCGTGGACGACTGGACGCGCCTGAACCGGTTCCTGATCCTGGGAAGCGAAGGGGGCTCGTACTACGCGACCGAGCAGAAGCTCTCTCTGGAGAACGCGCAGGCCGTGGTCCGTTGCATTCACGCGGACGGTCTTCGGACCGTGCGGACGATTGTCGAGATCTCTGAGTCAGGACGCGCACCGAAGGCGGATCCGGCGATCTTCGCGCTGGCGATGGCCACCACGGCGGCTGACCCAGCGATCCGGGCGGCGGCGCTGGCGGCGCTCCCGCGCGTTTGCCGGATCGGTACGCACCTCTTCCACTTCGCCGCTTATGCGGACGGGATGCGGGGGTGGGGCCGTGGCTTGCGCCGGGCGGTGGCGGGATGGTACGGTCGGCCGGTGGGTGAGTTGGCGTTCCAGGCGGTGAAGTACCAGTCACGTGACGGCTGGAGCCACCGTGACCTGCTGCGCCTGGCGCACCCGAAGGCAGAGGCTGAATCGGCGCGAAACGTGCTGTACGGCTGGATGGTGAAGGGCTGGGAAGGGGTGGGCGACGAGCCGCACCCAGACCCAGACCTGCGCCTGGTCTGGGCGTTCGAGCAGGCGAAGCGGGCGACGAGCAAGGCGGAGATCGCGCGGCTGATCCGGGAGTACCGGCTGCCCCGTGAGGCGGTGCCGACGCAATGGCTGACGGAGCCGGAGGTGTGGGCGGCGCTCCTGGAGCAGATGCCTCAGACGGCGCTGATCCGGAACCTGGCCACGCTGACGCGGGTTGGCCTGCTGAATGACTGGGCGACCACGGAACGGGTGGTCAGCCAGATCACGGACGCAGACCGGCTGCGGAAGGCGCGCGTCCATCCGATCGCCGTCCTGGCGGCGCTGAAGACCTATGCCCAGGGCCACGGCGCAAGGGGACAGAACACCTGGAAGCCGGTGCAGGCGGTGGTGGATGCGCTGGAAGGCGCGTTCTACGCATCCTTCGGGAACGTGGACCGTACTGGACAGCGCTGGGTTCTGGCGCTGGATGTGTCCGGCTCCATGGACGGCGGAATGGTGGCGGGCGTGCCGGGGCTGACCCCTCGGGTGGCCTCGTCCGCGATGGCGATGATCACGGCGGCCCGCGAGGAGCGGCACGCGATCATCGGGTTCACGGCCGGAAGTGGCGGATACGGCGGGCGCTGGGGCGGGGGCGCGTCCGGGGTGACCCGGATCCCGATCTCTCCGCGCCAGCGGCTGGACACGGTCTGCAAGCAGGTCGCCGCGCTGCCGATGGGCGGCACCGACTGCGCGTTGCCGATGCTCTGGGCAATGAAGGAGAAGGTGGAAGCGGACGTCTTCGTGGTCTACACGGACAGCGAGACGTGGGCGGGAAGCGTCCACCCGGTTCAGGCCCTGCGCCAGTACCGGGAGCGGACTGGCATCCCGGCAAAGCTGATCGTGGTTGGCATGGTGAGCAATGGCTTCACCATCGCGGACCCGGACGACGCGGGCATGCTCGATGTCGTTGGGTTTGACACGGCCACGCCGCAGGTGATGGCGGACTTCGTGACGGCGAACTGAGCCGAGCGAACTGAGGCGCGAAGGCTGGCCCGCCCGCCGGAAGGAGAGTTCGGAAACTCCTTCCGGCGGGTTCGCCGGCGCTACCGGCTGGGTCTCTTGAGAATGTCAGCCGTAAAGGGCAACGCTCTACGTCTCGGTTCCGTGCGGCGAATCAGATGGAGTTCGGCCTCCTCGATCAGCAACCTCAGCCCCGGCAATCGTCCGGACTTCGGAAACAGGAACTCGATCAGCATGAGCCAGTCACGCGCCGTCAGGATGTCGCCCCGCGCCACCTGTATGGAGACCTCAAGGCTGGCGAGCGCCAGGAGATCATCGGGGTGGTGCTTTTCCCGCTCCAGGTACGGTGCCAGAATCGCTTCCGCCGCCTCAACTCCTTCTGACTCCAATGCCACTGCGGCGCTGAAAATGCGAAGGCTCGACTCATCCGGGTGCTCGGCCGTCAACTCCTCGATCGTGTCCGTTTTCTCGCTCCTGGACGCCGGGTAGAGCGAACGCAGAGTCTGATTAAAGAGTGCCTTCACCGGTCCAAGTCGCCGGAGACCATCGCGCAACAGAACTCTGGCCTCTTGGGCTCGCCCCGACTCAAATAGTTCATCGGTCTGTTCCAGCAATCGCTCGACCGCCTTGGGGTGTGCCGAGATGTTCCAATCGAACAGGTATGGCAACACCCTCACTTCCACCGGCTCGCCCTTTCGATAGAGGCAATGCCTCTCGTCGGCCGAGAGCTCGCCGTGCCTCACTGCCACAGCGGCCGCACGATACCGGACCATGTCCGTTCCGAAAGTCCCCAGTGCCAATTCCCGCGCAGTCTCTACCACTTCAGGAGTAGGCCGCTCCTCTGCGATGAAGATGGCCCGGAGACGCGACGGTGGATCGCCATGCAGGAGCATCATTGCCGCCTGGTCGCGGAGCACCGGAAACTGGCTGACGTTCTCCAGGAGGGCAGCGAGCATCTTCGACGCGTCATCAAAGGATGCAAAGGCGGAGAACTTGATCTCAGCCTCACGCGGAACCCAAAAGCTGAGCGGGAAGGGCCAGGGCGCATCGCGCTCCCCCTCGGGAAGCTCGAGGTTCTCCAGGTTGTCTTGCGCCACACCATAGTCCGCACTTGCAGCCTTCAACAACTCCTTTGCGCGCTTCACATCGCCCTGGAGCATGTGCGCCACAGCAGCGAGGTGCTGAAGCTGCGGCGACACCGTTGGCTCCGGCAGATCGGATGCCCCGTCTTGGAGAGCGGGGCCGATCGCGTTATGGATTCTGAGTTCGGTCGCGTCGTGAACCGTGAGGACGGACTCATAATCTCCGAGAAGCATGAAGGCATTCGCCAGCTGTTCCGGAGAGTCTGCAGGGGCGGAGGCTGATCGAGAGTTCGTGACTGACACGAGCGGCCCCAGCTTCGCTCCCAGCCGCGCGCCCTCCTCGTGACGCCCGCCCCTGAAGTGGATGACAATCGCCTCCGCAGTGACCCCGAGCGACTTGGGGTGTTGCTCCAGGCATCGGCGGACCATGTCGATAGCTGCATCCACTTCACCCAGTTCGATGTAGGCGTGGGCCGCTGCGAGGTAGGGTTCGGCGTATGCGGGCCACTTTTGAATGATTTGCAGAAATTCTCCAATTGCCGCCTGGAAGTTTCCCGCATCCTGCTTCAGTTCGGCGCGCTCTTGGGCCAGGGCTGCGTCCCTCTCGTCCGCCCGGAGGCCCGCCTCCTCCAGCACTTCTGGCTCTGCCGCCTCAAGCAGAGCCAGAAGTTCAGCCGTCCGCTCACTCTTCTCGAGGCTTGCTAATCGGAAGGCCGCATCCCGGGCGTGGAGTGGCATTGTAGCCATCATGTAGGTCGTCAGGAGCATCTCCAGTGTGGACAACCCCTTGGGATCGCGGGCTGCAAGTTGCTCCGCCGTGCTCACGGCAAGAACGTGCTGCCCCAACTCCGCATAGGCCACCAGGAGGCCCCCAAGAATCCGGGGGCTGTTGGGATGGCGGCGGTTGAGCGACTCCAGCAGCTCCCGCGCGTCGTCCCATTCTTCGTTGTCGATCAGTTCATCGACCCGCCGAAGATCCCGCGGGGAGACTTTGTTGCCGAACGCGCCCGGCATGGCGAAGGGAGAGTGCTTGGGACTCATGAAGCCTCCTCTGGGGTGCGCATTCCCCGCCTATCCAATTGACAAACACTCCGTCACTGGCGAAGCGAGCTCCCACTGGCGTTAGGCGATGGCGGCGAGGACGCTCTCTTCAATGTCGAAGTTGGCGTAGACGTTTTGGACGTCGTCGTGGTCTTCCAGAAGGTCGAGGAGGCGGAGCATCTGCTGAGCGGGCTTGCCGTCGAGCATGACCGTGGTGTTCGGAATCATCGTCACGTCCGCGTGCGTGACCGGGTACACGGCCGCAATGGCTGCGCGCACGGCGGCAAACTCCTCCGGCGAGGTATAGACATCGAAGGACTCCTCCTCGGTCTTCACGTCGTCCGCGCCCGCTTCGATGGCGGCCTCCATCATCTGGTCCTCGGTGCGACCGGTTTTCGGGACGGAGATCACGCCCTTGGGGGTGAAGAGCCACGCCACGCAGCCGGACTCGCCCAAGTTGCCGCCGTTCTTGCTGAGGATGTTCCGAAGTTCCGCCACGGTGCGGTTGCGATTGTCGGTGGCGCACTCCACCAGCACCGCCACGCCGCTGGGGCCATAGCCCTCATAGGTGATCTCTTCGTAGTTCGCCCCGTCAACCTCGCCCGTGCCCCGCTGGATGGCGTTCTTGATCTTGTCCGCCGGCATGCTATTCTCGCGCGCCTTCTGGATCGCCATCTTCAGCCGCAGGTTGGCGTCTGGATTACCCCCACCCCCCTTGGCCGCGATGATGATCTCCCGCGAGAGCTTGGTGAAGATCTTGCCGCGCTCCGCGTCCACCTTGCCCTTCTTGAGGCGGATGTTGTGCCATTTGGAATGACCTGACATGAAGGGCGTCTCCAGGGTAGCGGAAAGGGGGGCCACGCGCCGCGTAGTTGGGGCAGTAGGCTGTCCGGCGGGAACGGGTGATTATACCAACCGCGCGAAAACCGGGTCAATTCGGGCACAGGGCTTCAGGGCGGGTGGGTTCCTGGATCTGGGCAACCTCAGCAATTCTCACGAACAAGCCGGTAGCCTAGCGCCTAGTGCGCGTGGTTCGCACGAGACCGCAGGGGGGTCCATCCACCTGGCTGGACGTGGCGCGTCCCCCTTGGGAGCACGGTAGACCCACGGCCACAAGGGCCTAGGCTACCCCAGGTTACATTGTCACGAAAGCCTGCCCAGTAATTGAATCCCACCCACAGGGCTTCAATTGCGGATTGGGGGACGGGGTCGGCTGGATGCCGGGAGGGTTCCCAAACCCCGAACCCCTGGTCCAGCGGCCGCAGCCTATGCAAGAGACTGAACCCCGAACCCTGAACCCTGAACCCTGAACCCCTTTGCGAACCCCGAACCCTGAAACACCCAGGTTTACGAATCTCGCCGCCCGGCAATATCCAGCCATACCCAGGGGGATGGGTGCAGAGGCAAGAGGATAATGGGGGAGCGGCGGGCGAGGCGGGGGCCTCGCCCGTTTCCCGTTTCTGCCAAGCTCCGGCGGATGCCACCGGCTTCGGTTAGGCCGATCGCCGGATCACTGGGTAAGCCCCGCCAGACCCACGATCATCTCACCGATTCCCAGGAAAAACCCCACCGCTTCAGCGTTCTGGCTCGCCCTGATCGCTTCGGGGGAGGCGGGTGCCGCGATGGCAGCATGCAACATCCCCTCGCAGAGGGCCCGGACACGCGGTTCGCACGCTGCTGCCTCTTCCTTAGACAGGACGCGGTCCAATGCGAAATTGCCGTGCATCAGGGCGATGAGAACGGTCAGGCGCTCGTCGACGGGCTGGTCACCCAGCAGCGCCGATCGCAAGCGTTCCCGAAGCTCTGCCTCCGGCCGGCCGTCACGGGTGGGATAGACCTGATCCGGAATCACCCAGAGGTGGCGAATCTCGTTGCGGGTGAGGACCCCTTGCTCCACCAGCCGCTCCGCGACCCGTTCCTGAACCGCCGGCTGAGACTTGAGCGGGCTGTCCGGGATCAGGCGACCGAGCCACTCGTCTAGTATCCGTGGCCGGCTGCCTTTGATGCGATCCAGGGCTTGCCGCATGAGCGGATCGTCCGGTGGAAGCGTCTCCAGAGCGGTGAGCCGCTTCTTCGCATCCAGTGTCAAGCTGCCGCGGAGCATCAATTCGGCAATGATCGCACCGTCAAGCCCCTTGCGGATCGATACTTCCTCACTCGTGCCGGTGGTGTCGTTGAGGCAGAGAAGCAGCCACTGTTCGGGGAGGGAGAGCGTATCAGCCATGGTTGGGGTTCCAGAAGATAAGGAGGCGCCATTCAAAGGAGCTTTCGGCTGCTGGTTGGGCAGTTACGGGCAGGACTCCTACCCCTGACTTCAAGCGCCGCAGCTTATCAGGCGACCGAGGCAAGCGCCCGGGCCAGATGACCGTAACGGAGATTGGGCCACGCTGGATACGTCCGACCAATGGTTCGGCGGGGTCAACCGAAACTTCTATACTGCCGACGACACAAGTCGCCGAAAAGGACTCCTAAGGCCGAGCCATCGGAGCAGGTCAAACGTGTCAAATGGGGTCAGATTTAGTTCCGATTCAGCTTGCCTTGGCCGACCTTCCCGGTGCTATAATCCATCTCACCCAGTGCTAGGAGTGCAATGAAGGAAGCGCCGATCCGCCCGGTCCGCTCTCCTTCCCATCGCACCGCTCCACCACCCCCGTCGCAAGGCTAAAGGGACGGTGTTGAGCCTTCCGGCGCTTGGTCGATCACCTTTCTTTCCAGGGCTGACTGGACACGAAACTTCCCCGCGTTTTTGTGTGCCCTTACCAACCAGTCGCCGACGATGAGCTTGAGGGAGTTAGCAGTGTCTTCTTCCAGTGCAGCCAGGCAGATGGACGACTATTACGATCCGGAAGCAAGCGATCCGGGACCAGCCTACTCACGCGTAGGCTACTCGGACGAGGCAACGCTGGAGGATGCGGGCACCTTTCAGCCGCGCTTCCGCGTGGTTGTGCGCCGCGCCGCCATGGCCACGGCGAAGCAGGCAACCACCGGCTCGCTCCATTTCCCGGTGGCGCTTGCGGCTATCCCGGTCGTCTGCCTGCTGGTCTACATCATGTTCTGGACCCTCTCCATGCGGGGCGGCTTCTATCGCTCCCAGCTAGAGCGGCAGATCCAGCATGAGCGGGTTGTGCGGGCGGAGTTGGAAGCGGAGCTGAACCGGAAGCGCGCCCCTGGACTGATTGGCGTGAGGGCAAAGCAGCTTGACATGGTCCGTCCGGAGCGCCGTGTCTTCGCCTGGACCACCGCGATTCAATCCGCGCCCTGATCCGCCGCGCTCCCTCATCGATTTGCAGCGAGGAAGGCGGCGGGGCGGGTGCCCGCCATTCCTTTCCAGCTTATTGACTAGACGCAAGAACGCTTGACCTGCTTCAGGCCTTGTTTTACGGCCGGTTCGCACCGGAAGCCGCGCACGTTCAGCCAGCCGCCTGATGTCTTGAGAGGTCGCCACGGTGATTGCCGAACCGCCCAACTGCCAGAACTGCGGAGCCACCCTCGACCCGCTCGACATCCTCCCGGGCAGGCGGTTCACCTCCTGCCTGGAGTGCGGTTCCCGCGTGCCGGTTGAGCAGCCTGCCTCGCGGGAGTCTTCGCAACCTGGTGGCACCCGCTATCGCGACCTCTACTCGGAGTCGCTTGCGGCGGACATCGTCTGGTCGGCCAGCGCCAAGCCGGAGTTGGGAGCGCGCAAGAACGAGCACGCCATCGTCAAGCGCCGGATGGAGGGGATCTTTTGGGTCTTCGTCCTGATGCTGCTGATCCTGGTAGTGCGCCTGGCCGATCTCCAGATCCTCAAGGCAGACAGCTTCCGGCAGCTCGCCAACAAGATGCAGATGCGGACCATGGCTATCCCCGCTTCGCGCGGCCGGATCATGGACCGGAATGGGAACGAATTGGCGCAGGACGTGGTCGCCAAGGGAATCGCGCTCAATCCCCGTGTGGTGGATGACCCCCCCAAGACATCCGCACTCCTCGCTAAGCTGCTGAGATTGGACGCCCCAACGGCCACCGCCCTTCAGGAGAAGCTCGTCAAAGCGACGCGTGAAGAGCGGAAGGAGCGGTCGGCTTACATCTCGTTGAAGCGCGGCGTTCCTCGGAAGCTGGCGGAAGAGATCCTGGCCCGCGCCAAGAAGGACCCAGCACTGAAGGGCCTTTGGCTGGAGGATGTGCCGACCCGCGTCTATCCCGCCGGGGCGGACGCCATTCAACTTGTCGGCGCGGTTGGCAGCGATGGCCGGGGCGTTGAGGCGTTGGAGCTCAAGCTCGACTCTGTCCTCCGGGGAGAGGATGGCGAACGGCGTGCGAGGGTCGGTGCCACCGGCATTCCCATTCCGGACTCCGCCGTGCGCCTCCGCGAGCCGATCAACGGCCAGGACGTGCGCCTCACCATTGAGCGGGACGTTCAGCACTTCGTCGAGACGGAGCTGGCGAAGATGGCGGAGAAGCAGCGCCCGGACGCAGCTACGGCCGTAGTTCTGGACGTGCAGACTTCCGAAGTGCTCGGCATGGCGAACGGGCCCAGCTACACGCCGGGCGACAAGGTGATCGATCCAGAGAAGCGCCGCAACCGCGCCATCACCGACACCTTTGAGCCGGGGAGCATCTTCAAGGTGCTGACCGGTGTGGCCGCAATGGATCATGGGGTCAACACCCGAGCGTATTGTGGCGGTCGGATCCAGGTTGGCAAGTACGGCATCGGCTGTGCGCACGGCGCGAGGCACGGTTCCGTGGACATGAACCGAATGGTGGAGGAGAGCTGCAACATCGCGGCCGGCCTCTACGCGGAACGGGTTGGCCCGGAACGGCTTTGGAGTTTCTTGGACAACCTCGGTTTTCAGCGCAAGACGGAGATCGAGTTCCCTGGCGAGGCGTCGCGGCGCTTCCTGCCGGCGGAGGACTGGAAGCGCGTCCGAACCATCAACATCGGGTTTGGGCAGGGCATCGCCATCACGCCCATCCAGTTGGCCGCCGCCTACGCCGCCATCGCCAACGATGGGGTCTACACCGCTCCCCGGCTGGTGCAGGAAGCACCCGGCTACAAGCTGCCGGGGCGGGTATCCCGGCCCGTGATGAAGCCGGAGACGGCCCGCCTCATGCGCAAATACATGGAGAACTGCGTCAACGAAGGCACCGGCACCAAGGCGAAGATCCCCGGCTACAGCGTGGGCGGGAAGACCGGCACCGCGCAATTGGTCGCCAACGGCCGCTACCAGGCCGGCGCCTACGTTGCTTCCTTCGCCGGCTTCGTTCCGGCCCACAAGCCGCGCCTCGCCATCCTGGTCTCCGTCTGGCATCCGCGCGCGGAGCAGTACGGCGGCTCCGTCTCCGCACCCGTCTTCCGTGAGATCGCGCGGCAGTCAGCCGCCTTCCTCAAAATCCCCCCGGACCAGCCGAACGACGTTCGCGACGGCGCGAACCCCGCCACCTTCAGCGCCCACAAACGGGGCAGGCGCGCTGCGGATTAGCTCGCGGTGCCCCGTTCGGAAATGGAACGCGGATGAACGCGGATTGAGCGGATGGACGCGGATCAGATTGAGGATGTCTGCGGGCGATTCTGGGATGGTTATGGATGGTCTGGAGCAAGCGCTACTACTTCGTCTACATCCTGACCAACCCACGTCAGACCGTGCTCTACATTGGAGTCACCAACGACCTTGAGCGGAGGTTGTCCGAGCACCGCGAAGGCCAGCACCCCAGCTTCACTCGGGAATACCAGACAAGCCTGCTGGTGTACTACGAGACCCATGAGAGCGTAACGTGTGCCATTGACCGTGAGAAGCAGCTCAAGCGGCTCAACCGCGCACGCAAGGTAGCGCTGATAGAGGCGGCCAACCCGGAGTGGACCGACCTGTTCGCGGAGGTCAGCTCGAGCCATGGTGATTAGTTCGAAACTCATGTCCAGAGCAATAGACCCCCCTCCGCGGCCAACCTGAAATGAACTGCTGTAGTTCGCATTCCCGCCCAAAGACCACGCGTCATTCCCCGGACAGGCACCGCTTACTAGGCCGCCAACCTCTCGCGTCCGAGGGAATCCCGAGTAGATCCCAGCCAATGCTGCACCGAAGGGAATTGGACCCTCGGTGCCAGTGTCGCGACGAAGCCATCAGGAGTGGGTCCCAGGCAATGTCGCACCGAAGGAACCGG
>JANPLG010000273.1:0-7789 GCA_031426395.1 Actinomycetes bacterium | reverse complement strand
TCCCGCTGGGCGCCACTGTGCGGGTGGGTGAACCGATCCGCCTCGAGGAGCGACGCGAGGAGTATCGCCAACAGAAGCGGGAGACCGTGGCAGTCGTGACGAATGAACTCCAGGACCGAATACGGATCATGCTTGGGCAGGCACCGCGCGAGGCAATTGCCGACTGATCACGACGCAAGTGGCGACGCAAGTGGCGACCCGATCCGGAGGCAAGCTGTGAGCAGAACGCTGAAGATAGAACTGACGCTGCCAAATCACCCCTGCTCGCTCTCAATGGCCCGCGCGTACGCGGATGAGTTGGTGAAGCTTGCCGAGTTGCCGATCCTGACCGTTGGCCCGCTGGTGGATGCCGTGGTGGAAGCGTCTGCCAACGTCCTGGAGCACGCCTTCGAGCCGGATGAGGAGGGCTGCTTCGAGATCCTGGGCGAGCTGTCGCTCACGGAGCTCACCATCTCCATCCGCGACCACGGGCTTCCCTTCGACCCCCTCCGCCTTCAGCCCACGGAAGCGACCGCACGCAAGATGGCGGAAGGCACGGGGCTTAACCGGATTCGGCAGGCGGTGGACGTGCTGGAGTGGCGTCACCTAGGGCGCACCGGCAAGGAACTACGGCTCATCAAGCGGCGGCCCAGCGCCGATGTAACTGAGCAACTCTCTGTGGAAAGCCTGCAGCCGATCCGCCAGGATGCCCCCCTTGCGCCGGAGCAGAGCTATCGGATTGAGCGGTTTCGGCCGGAGCACGCGCTTGGAGTGTGCCGCTGCTTTTATCGCGTATACGGCAATTCCTACCTGATGGACGACGTCTACTACCCCGACCGGATGGTCCGGGGCAACGAGACGGGCGAGTTGGTCTCGGTCGTCGCCCTGGCGGAGGACGGGGAAGTTGTCGGCCACTACGCGCTCGAGCGGCCACGGATGACCCGCGTGGCGGAGCGCGGGATGCTCGTCGTCTCACCGGAGCATCGGGGGCGGGACCTGATGGGCCAGATGCGAACCATGGTGGAGGCGGAAGCGGAGGCCCTCGGGCTGATCGGCGTCTTCGGTGTTGCAGTGACCGTCCATACGTTTAGCCAGCGCGTCAACGAGGAGTTCGAGCAGAGGGTATGCGGCGTCTATCTGGGCGGCGCGCCGGCGGACACCCTCTTCCGCAAGCTGGAGCATCAGCGTACCGGCGAGCGCGGCACCTGGGTGATCTACTACGGCTACGTTCACGCGCCGGAGCGCACCGTCGTTCACCTGCCGGAACGGCATCGCAAGTTGGTGGAGCGCATCTACGAGGGACTGGCGGTCCCCGTGGAATACGGCGACGCGGGACCGATCCCCGATATCGCGGGAGAGATCGACGTCACCTACAGCCACACGATGGACTATGGCACCGTCTACGTCCGCGTCATCGGCGAGGACACCGACTCCGAGGTCTGCCGGGCAACGCGTGACCTGTGCGAGATCACCGGTGCCGATGCTGTCTATGTGGAGATACCGCTGGCGCAGCCCTCCGCCCCGGCGCTCTGCGACCGCCTTGAGGAGAAGGGGTTCTTCTTCCAGGGAATCGGCCCGGCCTTCGCGAAGGATGGGGACGCGCTCATCCTCGCCTACCTGCATGTTGAAGTGAGCGCGAAGGATGCAAAGGTCCTCAATCCGTTCGCTCGGGAGTTGCTGGACTACGCGTTGGCGGAACGGGAGCGAGTGAGTGCAGGAATGAAGACCGGCGCGGGTGAGTTACGGTGCGGGTAAATGGACCAGGAGACGGTCGACCGTTGGAATGCCGAGGGAGATGTTACCGTCTCCGGTATGGGTCCAGGTGGCAACCGTGGAGCGGCCGATGGCGGTCTCCGCAATTACTTGCACCACTCCATAGCCCGCCTTTGCATCCGCTGCCGCAGTCACCGTGAACTTAATGGTCGTCTGGCCGGAGCGCTTCCCCAGGCTGGGAGTGCGGACCCCTTCGGCCGTCACCCCCGCCGGAAGGCCCTCAAGGCGCAGCGCCACCTCATCCGGCTGGTAGGATTGCTGCAGCATGAAGGACCACTCGACCTTCGCGCCGGGCTTGATCTCCAGGCGGGTGCTGGTGGCGGTGAGCGCCATCTCCGGGGCTGGCGGCGCGATGGAGAGCCGGTAGAAGGCTGATGGCCCGCTGCGGAGCGTGCCTCCGAGGTCCTCAAGAGTGACGGTGTACGCCCCATCCGCAGGCACGGTCCAGACCTCACGGGGGTCGCGGGTGCGGTCAGAGTCATCGACCGTCAGCAGCACCTTGCCGGCGGCATCCCGCAGCACAAACCGTGGATCACCCAGGGAGTCCCACTCGCGAGCATCCACGTCGATGCGCAGTACGTCCTTCGCCTTAACCTCGAAGCGGTACACGTCGCGGTCGCCACGGCGGGCGAACTCTCCGTGGACGGAAGCGGGCACCACCAGGGACTGCGCCGTCGCCGCGGTGTCGTTCGGTTCGGCTTCCGGAAGGGTGGGGGAACCGGTGAGGCGAAGCGGTACCGTGTTGGGAGACCCTGCCGCGCTCACCTGCAGTTCATTGCCTGTTTCGGATGGGACGGCCTGATCCAAGACAGCAGTCCCCGGTCCCGTCTTCCCGCCAAGGTTCCAGCCGTGCGCCGTCAAACGGGCAGTGCCACCCTTCACCGCAGTGGGCGGCGTGACGAAATCCAGCCAGGGACCAACGGTTAAGTGGAGGCGGTACTGGCACCCCTCGTCAATGGTGCCCAGGTTGCTGGTCACGTCGGAGAACTGGAGGAAGTACTCTCCGTCTGCAGGCACCGCGCAGGTGAAGACGGGGTCACGGCGGCGCTGGTCGACCGTCACCGGCAGGCGACGCCCACGTGCGTCACGCACGATGAGCGCCAGGTAGACCGGCCCCGCGAGCTTGCGCGACTCGCTGGCGATCACCAGGCATTGCCCTTGCTTCAGGGCGACCCGGTAGTTATCCGCGTCCGTGGGCTTCGGGATGGCACCGTTCAGCGTGACGGGAAGCTGCTCCAGAAGCTGCGCCTTGTCACGGCTATCGTTCGGCTCCTTCTCCAGCGCCTCGGGCAGCACTCCGATGGCGAACGGCCGCCATTCCGTGGCGCTCTTCGGCCCGACGAGGCGAAGGTGCCGCACGCCGGGCTGCGCATCCGGGGCGATCCGCAACTGCCCGACGCCCTTCAGGAAGGGTCCTGCAGCCGCAATCCCGTCCCCCGCAATCACCAACTCCGCAGAGTCGATCTTGTCAAAGCCGGGGAAGGTGAGAGACACGGTGGCACCGCGCTGACCGCCGGGAGGGTAGACCCGGTCCGCAGCCGCCTGCGCACATGCCGGCCCCGCTGTACCAACGGCGAGGGCCAGGGGGAATAGAACACGGATAGCACGGATGGGACGGATCAACACGGATTTCCAGAGGGAATGGAACGCGGATGACGCTGACCGCAAGGGGAAATAGAACGCGGATTAAGCGGATCTTCGCGGATCAGAAAAGCAAATCGAGTTCCAGGGCAGACGGGAACTACCTCAGAGCTTCGAATGCGACCGATGAACCGAACCAACCTTACATAAATCCATCTCTGAATGATCCGCGTGCATCCTTTAGATCCGCGTCATCCGCGTTCCATTCCGGGATTGATCCGCGTTCTATTCCGGGACTGATCCGCGTTCTATTCCGGGAATGATCCGTGTGCATCCGCTTGATCCGTGTGCATCCGTGTTCTATGTAAACGGCTCCATCACAGCAGCTCCCGGATAGGGTCACCGCCGTTGACCATCTGGAGCGGGCGCCCGAGTTCGTTGTGGAACTCCTTCCGGTAGTCCACGCCCATCTTGTGGAAGAGGGTGCAGGCGAGGTCCTGCGGGGTCAGCGGGCGCTCGCTGGGGTAGCCGCCGTCCTTGTCCGTGGCGCCGACCACCGTGCCGCCAGGAACACCGGCCCCGGCGATGGCAATAGACATGCCCGGCCCCCAGTGGTCCCGGCCCGGCCCGGCATTGATCTTGGGGGTCCGCCCCATCTCGCCGAGAAGCACCACCAGGGTGTTCTCCAGCAGTCCACGGTCCTTGAGGTCGCGCAGCAGGGCGCTGTAGGCCTCATCCAGGGTGGGAAGCATCCGCTTCATGTCGTTGAAGAGGTTGAAGTGGTGGTCCCAGCCGCCCCAGTTGATGCTGACCCACGGCACGCCGGCCTCCACCAGCCGCCGCGCGAGGAGGCACTGCTGGCCGAAGTGGTTCTTGCGACCGTACATCTCCCGCGTCTTCGGATCTTCCTTGCCAATGTCGAAGGCGGCCTTTGCGGCGGGTGAGGTGATTAGTTCGTACGCCTTCGCGCCGTAGCTGTCGATGGCGCGAGCGGGGTCACGCACGTTGTCGGCGTCCCGCTGCAGCCGGTCCAACTGCGAAAGGAGCCCCTTGCGCGCGTCGAGTCGGGCCTGGTCGACTCCCGGCGGAAGCGAGACATCCTGGACGCGAAAGTTGTCGCTGGCCGGGTAGCCGCCTACCACCAACGGACCGTACGCCGGACCGAGGAAGTTGGGTCCACCGGAGCGCATGCCCCCGCCCAGATTGACATAAGGAGGAAGGCCACGCTCAAGCTTCCCTGTGGTCTGTCGATCATAGGCGGCGAAGGCGCCCATGGCCGGGTGATAGCTGACGGTGCTGCCGCAACCAACCGGGATGGGGGTCGGATGTCCCGTGGTCATGAAATGGTTGCCGGCGCTGTGGTTGGAGTCGTTGTGGCTGACCGAGCGGAGGATGCAGAAGTGATCCATCACCTTCGCGGTCTTCGGCAGGTGCTCCGAGATGCGGATGCCGGAAACGTTGGTCTCAATCGCCTTGAACTCGCCACGGATCTCGGCGGGAGCGTCCGGCTTCGGGTCGAATGTCTCGAAGTGCGAGGGGCCGCCGTCCAGGAAGAGGAAGATCACGTTCGCCGGCTTCTTACCCGTCGGTGCCGCAGCATGGGCCTGCCTGAGGCGCACGAGCTCCGGCAGGGTGAGGCCCATCCCGGCCAGGGTGCCGACCTTGAGGAAGTTGCGGCGAGAGACGCCGGCGCAGTTTTCCTGGTCTGTTCCCCATTCGATCTTCATGGTCGTTCCTTGGGAGGCTAAAGGTCCTGGAAACAATTGTAAATTGACAATTTTCAATTGACAAATGCAAATTGGATTTCGTCAGTGGTTGAGGATGAATTCGGCGGAGTTGAGCAGCGCCCAGAGAACATCTTCCACCCCCTGCTTGCGCGTCACCTTCTCCCGCGTGAACGCAGCCTTGGCGACCCCCAGCTCTTCCGCAGTGGGGTAGCGGCTTAGGGCGGAGAGGTAGAGTTCCTGAACGATCTCATCCTCGCTCTTGGTGGACTTCGCCAGGCTCGAGACAAGGCTGGGGTCCCGGGTCAGGCGCTCCTGCATCGTGAAGCTGTTCATTAGATGGAGCATCTGAGGCACACTGCCTTCGGTGGGGCGCTCGCACTCACAGACGGACTGGCGGACCGGGCGGCCGAACGTCTCCAGGAAGTCGACATCCAGGCGGCTGTCCCACATCTGGATGGCGCGGGTCCCTTCCGGGTGGCCACGGAAGTTCTCCGGCACGCCGGTCACCTGACCGATAGCATCGAGGAGCACCTCTGCCGGCATCCGCTTCTTAAAGTAGCGCGCGTAGTTGCGCGTGTCCCGGGCATTGCCCGCGCGCGCGGCGCTGCTGCGCTGATAGGCGGCCGAGGCGGCGATGGTCTTCAAGAGGTGCTTGAGGTCGTAGCGGTGCTCCACGAAGTCCTTGGCCAGGGCGTCGAGGAGCGGCTCGTTGGTGGCGGGGTTGGTGACGCGAAAGTCGTCCACCGGCTCGACAATGCCTCGGCCCATCATCAGGCCCCAGACACGGTTGACAATGGCGCGCGCGAAGAACGGATTCTCCGGTGCGGTGAGCCAGCGGGCCAGTGCCTCCCGGCGGTCCTCGCCCTCCGTGATGGAAAGCTCTCCCCCTCCCAGGGCGGTGGGCGGCATCGTCTTCTCGGTCTTCGGGTGCTTCAGTTCCCCGTCAAAGCCGTTGTAGATGATGCTGGTGTAGCCTTCCGGATAGCCCGACTTCTGCTTCACCCGCGCGAAGATCGCCGCGAAACCATAGAAGTCCTCCTGGCTCCACCGCTCGAAGGGGTGGTGGTGGCATTGGGCGCACTCCATCCGGACCCCGAGGAAGAGCTGACTGACCGACTTCCCCAGGTCTTCCGGCTTGGGCAGCGCGCGGAAGAAGTTGGGCGGGCCGTCCCGGTAGGTCTCGCCAGTGGCGGTGACAACGTCGCGGGCGAACTGGTCGAACGGCAGGTTGCTCTGGAACGCGTCCCGCAGCCAGCGGTCGAAGGCATAGGCTCCGCGTGGCAGCAGGAGGTCCCGGTTGACCAGCAGCAGGTTCGACCAGCGTGTGGCCCAGTAATCCGCGTACTCGCTGCGCGAGAGCAGCGCCTCGACCAGCCGTTGTCGCGCTTTGGGAGCAGGAATGGTGGACGAATCACCTCGCTCCGTGTCGCACTCCTCTAGGAAGGCGCGGGCTTCCTCCGCCGTGGGCAGCGTCCCGATGAGGTCGATGCTGACGCGGCGCAGGTAGGTGGCGTCGTCGCACGGCTCGGAGGGGAGCACGCTCACCTGCTGCAGCTTGCGATGAACGAGGTCGTCGATGAAGTTCTGGCGCGGCAGGTGTGCGAAGGCGTCCGGCGAGAGCCGCTTCGCCGGCGGGACCGAGACCCGGGCGACCGCGATCTTCCCCATGAACCGCGCCATGACGGCGGCTTCGCCCGACAGGGTGCCCGTCATCATCAGGCCGCTGCCGTCAACATCCGCCACGGCGGTCTCGTCCGACTTGAAGTCGGTCAAAGCCGTCACATCCCGTCGGCTGCCGTCCGCGTAGACAGCGGTGACGAGAAGCTGTTGTTCCTGCGAGGGACCCACCACGCGCTCCGCAGGAGTCACTTCCACCTTCTCAAGCGCAGCTTCAGCAGGATCGAACCGCGCGCCTTCGGCAACCCAGCGGGCCAGGAGGCGGTGCTCCGCCGCGCCTGGCTTGAAGCGGATTCCGCCGCCGTGCGGGATTGCCATCGTGGCCTTCCGCAGGAGGAGGCTGTTCTCCGGAGTGACGCGGTCAACTCTGCGCCCGCCTGCCTGGAGCGCCAGGGCAGCGTGGTCGGCGTCCGGATCAAAGGCGAGTACGGAGAGCTGGAAACCGGCTTTCCCACCCTGTTTGGCGTGGCAGGTGGCCTGGTTGCACCCGCCCCGGCCGAGGACCGGCATCACTTCGCGGAGGAAGCTGACGGGGCGGACGGCACGGGAGTTGCGCACCTGGACCCGAGCGCGGGCTGACTTCCCGTCAAGCCGCACCTCAAGGAGGGCATCGCCGTCTGCGAGGGCGGTCACCACTCCATCCGCCGAGATCCGCGCCACTTTCGGATTGTCGATGCGATAGGTGGCCTTGCGCGTGCCATCGATTGCCCCGGTGGGAGTGATCCCGGTTACGATGACGCGATGGATTGCGCCCGGACCCTCCAGCTTCACGCTTGCGGGAACCACTTCCAGCGAGCGCAGAACGGCGGCTGGCAGGGTGGCCGGTCGTTTGAGCACGGCCGCACGCGGGGCCGCCGAGACCGGGGCGGCCAGCACGGAGATTACAACCGGGACGAGCAAGATCCGCATAGGGGTAGCACCCCATTAAACCGTGGTCGCCCTGAGCGCTCCGTCAGGGCCGCGGGCAGCGGCGGAACGAGCGCCCTTGCGGTGTTTGCCGCGCCAGTGGGTGAGGTCGATCGGCTTGGGACGGACGCGGTGGTGCAGCAGTT
>JANPLG010000272.1:0-5371 GCA_031426395.1 Actinomycetes bacterium | reverse complement strand
GGACTTCGAACGGGCGGTCTCGCTCTGCGCGGCGGTGGGGGACGCGCTCAGTCGCCAAGAGTACCTCATCGACTTCTTCGCCGCCGGTCCGGTGCTTCACCATCTCACCTCCGGTCGCAGCCTGGCCTATGTCGACCAGGTCCTCGACATCCTCGCGTGCGTCCAGCCGTCTCCAGAGGAGCCGTTCACCGACCTTGAGCCGGAGATCAACGAGCACTTGGCGCAGATCACCACGCTGGTTTGTCTTTTCCTAGATTGGGATGAGACGCGGCAGAACTTCGTGCGAAGGCTCCGGGAGCAGGGAGCGAGCCTAAAAGTGATCGTGGTCCGCGATGAGAAGTGCACGTTCGATCCGGCTGCCGAGGGTGGTCCGGAACCGATTGCCGTCATCAGCGCCACCGATTTCGCGGGGGTGGACTTGCTGTGACGGGAGACGCCACTCCATCCGGCACCCCACTGGGTTCCTCCGACGGCCGGAACCTGGATAAGGAGGCACCGGTACGCCTACCCAAGGCCGGGTTCCTGGCGGCGGTGGTGGCGCTTGCCGGGCTTTTCGTGACGTCCGGAGGATCGCTGTTGATCCCCATTCTGGCTCTTGGGCTGGCGGCGACTTATATCACCGATGTCCGGCTGCCAGTCGGCACGTGGGCTCTCTGGATCATCCGCATCGCTGGAGCGTTTCTCGCGGCGCTTGCGGGAAGCGCGGTCAACTCACGCGGGACGGACCTCTTCGTGAGCGCTCCGGCCATCGACTGGTTCGGGCAGCTCTGCGGGGTGGAGCTGCTGCTCCGCTGTTGGGTGCGCGAGAAGCCAGGTACGCCGCTGATGACCGCCTCAACCATGTTGTCAGGCCTCATCCTGCTGTGCGCCTCCAATACGTCGGATAGCTCCCTGATCCAGTACCTGGCTCCGGCGTTCCTGACCTTGACCATTCTCTCCATGCGCCAGCGGCTCTCCGGCTCCACCGGCGCAACCCGACGGCGACTGCCACTGCTGAATGCAGTGTTCATTCTGCTGGCCCTCGGGATCGGGCAGGGGATTGCGGGCACGATCAACCACTTCCGCGGCGACCTGACCAGTTGGGCGAACGACCTGATCTTCGGGGCGCTGGGGCAGGAGAGCACCGGCATGGGCCGCAGTCCGAGCCTGGGCCGCAACTTCGACCTACGGGGCGGGGTGGAGCGTGCGCTGCGGCTGGAGACCGAGCGCGTGGCAGGAGCGGCGGCGAAGCGACCGGAGCCTCAGCATCTCCGTGGCGTTACGTACTGGGTGTATGGTCGCGGCCGGTGGGGCCCTCCCGGTAGCCAGCGGGAGTTGCGCCCCATGTCCGCGGAGAAGCTGCGGCCGGGAGTGGTTGGAGAGCGCGTCCGCGTGACGCGGTTCATCCGGAACAACGGGCTGATCTTCGCGCCGCTCGACAGCGCAGGAATCGACCCGCTGGCCAACGAGGATCTGAACTGGGATAGCGGCAGCGGCGCTCCACTCCGCTCCGCGACCCCTGACCCCTATGTCTTCGCCACCTCCGCGACCCATGCTATGCCGGGTGTTCTCGCCAGTGCCCCCAAGCCAGAGGATCTGCCTAACTACACGCGCCTCCCGCGTGGGATTGACCTGGGCGTCTATCAGATCGCGCACCAGATCCGGGGTGAGGAACGGGATCCAGAGCGCCTGGCGCAGCGGGTGATCGCGTTCCTGGGGGAGAACAACCGTTACAGCCTCAGCGCGAGGATAGGCGAGGGAGAGCAAGTTTCCCGGTTCATCCTGGACAAGAAAGCGGCGCACTGCGAGTACTTCGCGTCTTCAGCGGTGATCCTGCTGCGGATCATGAAGGTCCCGGCGCGGTACGTGACCGGGTACTACGCTCATGAGCCGGGCGATGCAGGCACCCTCGTGGTTAGGCAGCGGGACGCCCACGCCTGGGCCGAAGTGTGGAACGGTCGCCGTTGGATCACCGTTGAAGCGACACCGCCCTCCGGGTTGCCAGATGCTCTCGCGGATGAGGTGCCGCTCCATATCCGCACCTGGGAGCGTATTCAGGATTTCTTCGGGCGACTGCCGGATTGGCTGAACAGCGCGGAGGGTCAACGAGTCGTGCTCATCGCAGGCGGCCTGGTGCTGGTGGCGGCCGTCGTGGTGGCGTGGCGCGGTCTCCAGCGCCGACGCTCGCCCGCCGACGCGTGGAGGTATACTCTCCCGGCGCCCGACCTCGCGGTCTTGGGAGCACGTTTCGATGCTTTGCTTCAGCGGCGAGGGGTAGCGTGTCCGGAACCGCAGACATGGCTGGAGCACCTGAGCGCATTGGATGACGCCTCTAATCCGCCGCCGGACCTCGACGCGATGCGCCGGTTTGTCGATTGCTATAACGATGCCCGGTTCGGCTCCGCGTCCCATCGGATGCAGGAAATGAACGAACTACTCGCACAGTTGGAACGGGGTCCGGCCGCCGCGATTGCCGCCCGCTGACCAACGCCTCTCCTCATTCCGCGGCATTGCCCGCATACCGCGTTGCCGCATTCCCTATGGACTTCTCGCAGACCGCTCAGGCCATTGAGGCCAACCTCGCGTCGGTGATCCGGGGCAAGCCGGAGAGTATCCGGCTGCTGCTGACGGCACTCCTCACGGGCGGCCACGCGCTCCTGGAGGACGTGCCCGGAACCGGAAAGACTACGCTCGCGAAGTCGCTGGCGCGCTCAATTGACGGAGTGTTTCGCCGCATCCAGTTCACGCCGGACCTGCTCCCGGCCGACATCCTGGGCAGCAGCGTCTACAATTCGCGGGATGGCTCCTTCGACTTCCGCGAAGGTCCGGTCTTCTCCAACGTGCTGCTTGCGGACGAGATCAATCGCACCTCGCCACGCACCCAGAGCGCGCTGTTAGAGGTGATGAGCGAGAGTCAGGTGAGCATTGAGGGGGTGCGGCGGGAGCTTCCGCATCCGTTCTTCGTGGTGGCCACGCAGAACCCGGTGGAGTTCCACGGCACCTACCCGTTGCCCGAAGCGCAGCTCGATCGTTTCGGCATCCGGATCACGATGGGCTACCCGGACCCCGAGCACGAGCTTGAGGTGCTCTACAGTCAGCACGAGCATCACCCGTTCGACGATCTGAAAGCTGTGGTGACGACGCGGGACGTTCTCACCATGCAGGCGCACGTCAAGACGGTGCGGGTCGACCGGGCGGTGGCGGAGTACTTGCTGAAGATTGTCCAGAGTACGCGGGAGGACCCCCGTCTTCGCCTGGCGCTCTCGCCGCGTGGGTCGCTGATGCTCTACCGTGCTTCGCAGGCACGCGCGGCGCTGCTTGGACGAGACTTTGTTCTGCCGGAAGACATCCGCGCCCTGGCGGGGCCGGTCCTGGCGCACCGGATTGTCCTCGATACCAAGACCCGCTACGGCGGTGGAAGCGCCCAGAGTGTGATTGATGAGGCGCTGGAACGCATCCCGCCGCCGCGATGAGTGGGGGGGGAAGGCAGGAATATTCCCCAAAAGACCAAGTGTCATTCCCCGGACAGGGACGATCCCCTTGGTAGCTGACCAATCGCGTCCGAGGGAATCCCAGGTAGATCCCAGGTGACGCTGCACCGAAGGGAACCTGACCGTGGCTGCAGAGAAGCACAGGCATTGACCCTGTGAGGATGCTGTGTCCACGCGAACTTCACCGACCGTGGTAAGAGCCCGGTGATCGGCGCCTTCGGTTGCGGCTCGGCGCAGCCTCGCCCACCCCGGGGACGCCTCGCTCTTTGAGGGTTCAGTAGTCGGGTGTAGGCTGACCGCAATGGGACAGCCACTCCGTCAACGCCATCCGTGTGGTGTCGAAGGCGAGTTCTGTCCAGGGTAGCTCGCGGGGGTGGAAGAGGCCGACTTCCAGGCTCTCGTCCAGTGCCTGGGGATCGCCGTCGGTGACCTGGCCGTGGTAGACGACGACGATGACGGGACTTCCCGGCGGGCTGCTGTAGATGCCGAGCAGCCCGTCGATGCGGACCTCGATTCCCGCTTCTTCCATAGCCTCACGGGCGGCTGCCTGCTCCGGATGTTCGCCACGGTCGACAAAGCCGCCTGGGAAGACCCACGCGCCGTAGGCCGGCTCGATGGCCCGCCGAAGGAGCAGGACACGCCCGTTCACCGTCGCCACGATGCCTGCGGCCAACTTCGGGTCGAGGTAGAAGACGAAGCCGCAGTCATCGCAGCAGAGGCGGTCAGGCTCGCCGCCCTTGATGCAGCGCGAGGTGAGCGGACTGCCACAGCGGGGGCAGAAGCGGCAATGGTCAGGCGCGAGGATCATGGTCGTTCGATTTCGGAATGCGGAATGCGGATTGAATGCGGCGTTAGCCGAGAGCCGAAGACTACCCGCCTCACCAAAGATTCATGCGGGCGGGACGCCCGCGCTCCTTGAGAAGGACGGCACGGCATCCCGCTTGCGGCTAACCCCGTCTGCAATTCGAAATCCGAAACTCGAAATCCGAAATTGAAGCCTATTCGCCGCGGAATTCTTTGATGAACGCGAGGTATGCGGGGGTTTTCAAGAGAGGAGCGAGTTCCGGGTCCCGGTCTTCCGGCCCTCCCAGCAACCCGCTGTTAACGAACTCCCGTTCCTCCGCCGTCTCGCTATGGCGCCACGCCTGCCGCAGGTTGCCCACGGCCTCGGCCACTAGGAGGTTCTGCTCCTCGGCGTCCTTCGTCCGCTTCAGCTTCTGCGACTGGGCGCACGCCATGTTCCAGTAGCTCGCCGCCGCATACTTCTCACCTGCCGCCGCGACCTCGGCATAGTTGTGGATGGCTCCGTCAAAGTCGCTGGCATCAAAGGATGCCCAGGCAACACGGTAGTGCCACTCCACGCGGAATGAAGGCGGAATCCCCGCTAGCCGGGCCTGCTCGTAGTACTCGAGTGCCTCTTCGGGTTCATCCAACTTCCAGCACGTCTGCCCCAGGTTGCTGAGCGCGCGGTAGCGACTGTCCGAGGGCGCTACGTCCACGCCGCGTGAGTAGTAGCGGCGCGCGCGCTCGTAGTCGCCGAGGCGGTAGTTGACGGCCCCCAGCGCCATCAGAACGGCAAAGGAGCGCGGAAAGCGGCGGTAGGTCTGAAGATAGGCTAGGTGCGCGCCATCACGGTCGTTCTGAGCGAGGAGAGCGTCTCCGCGCGCGAGCTGGCGCTGGACGACGATGGGCGTGGGGTCGGAGCTGGCGCGCCATGCCCAAAGGTAGCCGGCGGTGAGAACCAGCAGGAGCAGCATCGCTCCGTATCCGCTCACGCGGACGACCTTCTTCCGGGGCAGCGGCAACCCTCTCAGAAAGCTCCAGCCCACGAGGCCGGAGAGGGCGGCATAGCCGGCAGTGGCAAGAGGGAGGGGCTGCTGGACGAGGCCGAGGTACTTGTC
>JANPLG010000271.1:0-2881 GCA_031426395.1 Actinomycetes bacterium | reverse complement strand
GGCGCTGCGGTGATGACCGCTTCGTGGCCCAGCTTCTGTAGCGCCTTTTCCACGCTTCGCAGGTTGCCCATCCCGTAGTCCACAATCGCAATCATCGGTCTTTCCTTGGCCTCTTAATCGATCGCTTCGTAATCGTTCGCTTCGCAATCCCGGACCAATCGGGATTGCCTCACAGGAGCTGTCCATGTTCCTCGCAGGGCACCCCCCACGCAAGAGTGCGGCCCGTACCCGCGTCGCGAGCCGCCTTGCCATCGCCATAGGTCGCAGGTAGGCTTCCCGCGCCCTACGCCTCCTCCGTCATTCCGGGAGAGGCGACGACCGGTTCGTGGCACTCGTGCCCTCCCGGAATCCACCCGTACTCCTCCAGCGCGTCCACCAGCCCAGGCTCTCCGGGGCACTCGGAACCGTGTCCGGGCCGACAGCCACGCTCCTACGGACAGAGACTTTCTTACCACCAAGGGACCGCTTTTGCGGAGATGATCGCTGCGCCGCAAGCATTCGCGCCGAGGCGACAGCGCACTCGTCGGCTTGAGCAGGCCGCGCAGCGTTGGCGTGTGGGCTGCGGCTCCGTGGAGGGAAGGATCGTTTGCTACTCGGCGTCGCCACGATGATGGTCGCGCGGCGCGGAGATTCCCGACTCCTCGCCGTGCGTGGTAGGCGCAACACTTGAGGGCCGGTGCGTCCCCGGGTGCGCTCCGAAGCGGGGGCCGCCCTCCGATCGGTATCCACCACCGTCGCCCCGTGGCGGGCCGTCCGGCCGTCGGCCGAAGCTGGGTCGGTCGCCGTTCTCGCCCGGTGCTGGCATTCGGCGGGGCCCGGAGATAGAGACCATGGAGCTCTTATAGACAAGCTGCGGCGGCGTGCCGTCGAGTGGATCCAGCATCACCACGTACGAATCGAAGCGGAGCACCCGCCCCCGCAATGACATCCGATTGCGGAGGTAGATCGTGGCGATCTGCTTCGACTCCATCAGCCGCGAGAGAAGCTGGTCCTGGAAGTCACGTCCGAGGCTGGTCTTGGAGCGCATGGGGAGGTATCCGGAAGGGCAGATCGGTGCGTTCTCGGCGTCGCAGGGATGCCTAAGCGTTCCCGCTGTGAGCCTCGTTGTCAAGTTTCCACGAAGGCGTTGCAAATGGTTTCCTCCAAACCAAGCTCTGGTCCTGCACTCCAGATGGTGGTTCAAACGCAGGAGTGGCGAGAGGATGGGTGATTGGTTGCAGTTGATCCAGTGCGTTCCAAACTTCAGCGAGGGCCGGGACGACGAAACGCTTTCCGCCCTCGCAGGCGCCGCGCGGTCCGTCCCCGGAGTTGCCCTGGTGGATTTCTCCGCTGATCCGGACCATCATCGCTCCGTTTACACCCTGCTTGGCCCGCCGGAGCCGACGCTTGAAGCGATCAAGAAGATGGCTTACCTGGCGGTGGAGCGGATCGACCTCGCCCAGCACCAGGGCGTGCATCCGCGCATCGGCGCACTCGACGTCCTGCCGTTCGTGCCGTACGGGGAGACTCCGCTTGATGTGGCGGTTCAACTCGCCCACGCGGCCGGTGAATGGCTTGCCGAGACCCTCCAATTGCCCGTCTTTCTCTACGAAGCCGCCGCGCGAAGTTCGCATCGCGTCAATCTTGCCGCGTTCAGGAACATGGGCTGGGAGAAGCTCTCGAAGCTGTCCCTCACCGGAGAGTGGGCACCCGATTTCGGCCCGGATCGGCTGCATCCCTCTGCGGGAGCGGCGGCGGTCGGCGCGCGGAATCCGCTGGTCGCGTTCAACGTGGAGCTTGCAACCAGCAGCGTCGAGGTAGCCCGGAAGGTGGCTGCGCGTGTGCGGGAGAAGGGCGGCGGGCTTGTGGGTGTCAAGGCGCTCGGCCTTCCAGTCGAGGGGCGCGGCTGCGTTCAGGTCTCGCTCAACATCACCCGTCCAGGCGACGTGCCGCTCTACCGCGTGGTCGAATTGATCCGGTTGGAGGCTGCCCGTCACGGCGTCTCGCTCGCGGGCAGCGAACTGATCGGCGCAATCCGTCTGGAAGAGCTGCTGGAGGTTGCGCGATACTATCTCGGACTGCACGGCCTGCGTCGGGAGCAGGTGCTCGACCTTTGGGCCGCTGCACTCCCGACCGAGCGGTCAGACCGCGATGGTGAGATAGAGAGATAGACGGACGGAGAGCCCATTGGAGCGCGGGCGTCCCGCTCGCACCCACCTACCGAGTGCCAGAAGTGCACTGGGCCTCCAGTCAACCCGCCTCCCAATCCGGCCACGCGGGCGCTTCTGCCCTACAGCCAACCCGCATTTGCACTCCGCAATCCGAATTCCGCACTTGAACATCTGCCCGCCCGGCGAAGGAACCTCGATGGCTAAAGAAACCGCGTTCGCGCTGCTCTACCGCGCTGACCTTGATGAGTTCCGTCAATGGATCGGCTGTGCCGACGAGCGCCGTTTCTCCGCACTCCTGGAAGCCGTCAAGGAGCTCGACGAAGAGGAAGCCGAAGAGGACGACGAGGCGGAGTGGGGTCCCGAAGAGCTGAAGCTCGCCGAGTCGCTCCTCCGCCGGATGATCTTCGAAGGAAAGCTCCACGAAGGCCTGGACGAGGATCAGCGCTACTTCCTCAACCAGCTCCTCATCGACCTCTTCGATGAGTTCGTTGAATCCGAGTCCGTAAGCGAGGATATGCCGGTCGACCGCCTGGTGCAGGCGACCAGCGACCTGCGTGGCGAAGCAGCCCGCCTCATCGGCTACCTCATCCGCGGGCGGGAGATGAATTCCGACACGGTAATCTGGCGAAAGGGCTCCGGCGAGGATGTGCGGCCCTACCTCGGCTACCTCAGCCGCGAGGAAGCGGCTCAGCTCGCGACGGCGTTGGAGGCACACCTGAAGCGCCCCGGCC
>JANPLG010000270.1:0-7232 GCA_031426395.1 Actinomycetes bacterium | reverse complement strand
GCTGACAAAAACATCACCCCCTACCTTCCGGATCTGCATAGCAGCCAGAAAACTCCCCATGCCCTTCACTGGTTCGCGATAAAGCTTCCAACATTCCTCCTTTGTCAAAGCTCGATAGTCCGTCCTATTAACTATATTTCTAAATCTGATCAATACTTCATCTCCGGTACCATTACGCTTTCCCCAAGGGAGTTGGTCGACCAAGATGCAAGCGGAGTTCGGAAGAGGTGATTCGTTGCCGTCGGCAAGCGCGGCAGCCATGTTAGCTATCAAATCCTCAAAAGCTAGATTCACCGCCTGGTAATACAACGGATGCATATCCTGGCAGAGTTGAAGGTTTTTTAGGCGTTCATCTATCCAAAACGAAGGATACTCGCCGAAATGCTTTGAAGGATTAACGTGCTTAGCAGGGGATAGCCCCTTACTCCGAAAGAGTCGATCTACAAGATGTAACATATGATCGCTTGGAACTACACTCCAGTGATCGCCCTTCTCAAGCCTTACTAGATCTTCGAGTACAGGCTGTAGCGAACTCACGAGTGCCTCATGCGATGAGCAATTCCTTTCCTTAAGTGCTGCCAGGTTCACCCTGCAACGCTTCACGATGTGAATTGCTACGCCGATCGTTTGTATTTGACGCATGAACTCGCTTAGTGGTAATTCGCGAGCATGAGCCAGCTTTCTTCCGATCGATCCAGCAATTGCGGCGATGTAATGATAGGTCTCAGAGTATGCATCAAGGTGGACACTCTCCAGGTTCAACGTACCAACGAGACGCGAGCTAACGAATACAGGAAAGCAAATCTCGGACTTCGTCCCTCGCTTTGGATCTTGCAAGGTTTCTTCTAATGGCTGAAACTCCGCTGAAATTGCTTTATGGTTGTCTACATCAGGTACATAGCAAGGACGTTTGAAAACCGAAACCCAAGCATTCACACTTCGTCTAAACGCCTTAAGTGGAATCGGCTTATGACTCCATCTATCACCTGCCTCGGCAAACTCAAAGCACACAAGGCGCGACATCTGCCGATTGTGACTGATGAGGCGTAAACTGACCGAGCTACTACCGGTCAATCTTAGCAAGTCGTGAAGTTGAACGCGAAGTGACTCCCGAAGGTCTTGGCGTTCGAACTCAGCAGGGATTAGCCACTGCCGCACGCCCACCGTTACACGTTGGCTGTGCTTTAGATCAAACCCATCGGCCTTGCGTCGAAGGTTAGTGGTTGACTGTGCTGCAAGCGATGCGATGAGCGTAGATCGCCAAAACGCAAAAATGTTGACAATACGCTTTATAAGCGACACGTCCGACCGAGTGAACTCTGCATACTCTGGAGGGCACGTTGGCTGCTTTTCGAGATTGATGACACCGAGCAGTTGGTAAGTGCTGGATGCGAATCCATAGTAGCGGATTGGGACTGCAATTTCTGCTACGCTCTCGGTCAATACCTCTTGGGGGGTCTCGTAGTGAACGTCAGGGAACAAGTCGTGAAACGTTTCTAGGTTGTTGATAATGAGCTCTTTTTGATTATGAAGAACCCATCCCAGTACGGTCTTTGGTCCATCCAATGTCCGACACCTTGTAGGAGGTGAAAACTCCGCACGTCGGCCCCTCACGCAGTAAGCGACTTGCCGGAGCATTACGTTTCCCTGTTCACCTGGAAGCGGTTGGATCAAGTGTATACTCCCATAGCAGCTGTTGGTCTGCTCAACAGCTAACTCAATGAGATGCTTCAAATACTTGTCCTGATACCCTTCTGGACCCAATAGATCTTTTGTCGTGTGTTCGCTAATCGTGTCTGGCCGAAGCGCCGGTAAGCTAGCCGGCCCAATGAGTGATTGTTGAGCGTGCCAATGATCGAGAGCAACAGGAACGGATGATGCCACCATTCGGGTAATGCGCTCAAGGTCTTCGATTGCAAGAGGCAGCTGCGCATCATGGATTACTACAAGATGTATCGGTGATACTCGTCCGTTATTCTGATCTATACCTCCTTCCATCCAGCGATCAGTAGGGTAAATCGATGGTGGCCAGCAATCATTAATTACATTCGCGAGAGGCGTGAATGGCTCTGCAAGAAGTGCGGAACGTAGTGTGCCTAGCGACTCATCCGTTAGCACGAGCAACTGGTTAGAGTGCCCCCCTTTCTTACCTGAACCTGCATACGAGCGGAGTCGAGCAAGGATTTCATTAACGTCGGGTATCGAACAACTCGAGAGGTACAGGAGAGATTCAATGATGGTGCTTCGACGGAAAGGAATCATTAGCATCGTGGTTGCGCCGGAGGCTTTGCGCCATTCGTCTATTGCGCAGTAAATCACTTGATGAGGGCAGAATCGCCCGTGAACTAAATAATCAAACTCCGTCCAAGGCGAGCGGTTTGGTATCATAGGGAGCCGAGGGCCTTCGCGTGATGTCGCTGTGACGGTAACGCTGCGATAGTGACCTGAAGGGAATCTTGCGGGTGAGTTAGACAAACACATGACCATTTCCTCCTACGCAATGGAGCGATCCAGCAAGAGAGTTGTAAGCTTCATCGGACGGTCGGGACTTGGTGTGTGTCTTGCGTGTTGGCCGCCATAGCCGCTGCTCTTAGTGGCCCGTTCCGCCTGTTTCCTAGGGCCGCACGGAGTTCGACTGATCGAAGTTGATTGAACTCTCTCCGTGGCGGATGGTTGCTACCTTCAACCCAGGCGTGCTCCTGGATGACGACGGCCGCTTCTACCTCTACGAGCGGGCGGCAGGCCAACTGCGGCCTTTCCACTGCTCGGTCGGGCTGCTGGAGAGCCACGACGGCGTCCACTTCACGCACGTTTCCGATCAGCCGGTCTTCACTCCGGTGATGGCGGGGAGCCAGTACGGCAGCGTCCAGGACCCACGCGTGGTGAAGATTGACGGGCGGTACCTGATGACCTACGCCTTCCGGCCTTTCGCATGGTCGTCTCATCCCACGGGAGTCGGTGTCCCTGACTCGCACGAGAGTGACTTCCCCGGCGTGGAGCGGGCGCCGGTTGACGAGGGGACCGGATCAGGGAACGTCCGCGCGGCGCGCCCGGACGACCTGACGCGCTCAGGGATCGCGGTGTCAGAGGATCGCGTACAGTGGCGGCACCTTGCCTGGGCCACCGGGGCAGAGATCGATGACCGGGACGTGATCCTCTACCCTGAGAAGATCGACGGGCGCTTCGTGCTGCTCCGGCGGCCCCTGCAGTGGGTCGGACCAAGCTACGGGACAGAGCATCCGGCGGTTTGGATCTGCTTCTCGGAAGACCTGCACCACTGGACCGCACCGGAGCTGCTGTTTAAGTCGCTCTTTCCGTGGGAGGGTAACCGGATCGGCGGCTCCACGCCGCCCCTGCGCACGGAGCGCGGCTGGCTGGTCCTCTATCACGGCGTGGAGACGGTTGACCCCGCGCTGCGACGGGTCTGCTACCGGATGGGCGGCGTGCTCCTGGACTTCGACGACCCCACACGGGTGCTCGCCCGCACCTCCATCCCGCTGATGGAACCCGAGACGTACTACGAGCGGTTCGGCCTCTACATTCCGAACGTGATCTTCCCGACCGGCAACGTGGTAAAGGACGGCACGCTCTACCTCTATTACGGCGTCTGCGACACCGCCATCGCGCTGGCAACGGCACCGCTGGAGGCAGTGGTCGACGCGGTGTTGCGAGGATGAATTACGTCTGGGAAGTAGGCTAGTGGTTGGTCAAGTTAGGTCTGTATCGTTGGACGTGCTTCTGTTCGTGGGTACTGCCGCCCCTGCGGGGCTCAATCTGTTTTTCCATCACGCTTTCGAAGGGTTGCTACCCCACGCTATTGACTGCCGCCCCTCCGGGGCTTGGATGGCGGGACGGGCGTCCTCACTCGAATGCGGAACCCCAAGCTTGGTGCAGGGCCGCGCGAGAGGCTTTCTCGCCTGCCGCCCGGAAGAGCAACTGCTCCACGGCCCGGTACCATGGTCCGTTCTGTTCCCGCACCCACGGACGACTGCTGTTAGCATGGCGTCGCGAGCAGCACTTTCCGTACCGTGACCTGGAACCATAAATTTGAACCAATACCGCCTTCTGATCGATTGCCCCGACCAACCGGGGCTTGTCTACCAGGTCTCCCGAGCGCTCTTCAAGGGTGGCTTCAACGTGCTGAGCAACCATGAATTCGTGGATGCCGCCACGGGTCACTTCTTCATGCGCACGGAGTTCAGCGGTCCCGGAGATGCGCAAGCCATTCTGCGGGCGTTGCGCGAGCGCCTTGCGTCAGCCACCCTCCGCCTGTCTGCCGTGGAGCGGCGACCCGTTGTGCTGCTTGCCACCAAGGAACCGCACTGCCTGGGCGACCTCCTGCTCCGGCACGCCGGCGATGAGCTCCCCGCAGAGATCCGGGCCGTGGTGAGCAATCACGCCGCGCTGGGGCCGCTGGTAGAGAAGTTCGGCATCCCCTTCCACCACGTTCCCCACGACGAAGTGAGTCGCGAGGCCCATGAAGCGGCCGTGGCGGACGCGGTTTCGCCCTACGACCCGGCCTACCTGGTGCTTGCGAAGTACATGCGGGTTCTCTCGCCTGGCTTTGTGGAGCGCTACCCGCAGCGAATCATCAACATCCACCATTCGTTCCTGCCCGCCTTCATGGGTGCTCGGCCCTATCACCAGGCGCATGAACGCGGGGTGAAGGTGATCGGTGCCACCGCGCACTTCGTAACGGACGAGTTGGACACCGGCCCGATCATCTGCCAGGACGTCCTGCCGATCGACCATTCCTACACCACGGCGGCGATGGTCCAGGCGGGGAAGGACGTGGAGAAGTTCGTCCTTGCGCGGGCGCTGAGGCTTGTGCTTGAGGAGCGGGTCTTCGTTCACGGCAACCGCACCATCGTTTTCGGCTGAGAGCCGCCGCAGACGCCCGTCGGACAGCGGCATCAACGGGGCAACTGTCCCAGCTCTGCAAACGGCAATGAATCCGTTTTGTCGCCCCGGGTGCGGGTGGCCGTTTCGGTAGTGGCATCGAGTACCAGCGAGTATCCAGCACCGCTGCCTGGGTACTCGCGAAGGATCAGGGCAAGCTGACCCGGCTGTTCCTGCTTCACGGATGCATCCCAGAGCGTGCCCCAGAGGTCGATCAGCACGCGACCCGTTGGCGCGTGGATCACCCGGGGTGTCTCCACCCAGTGCGACATGCGCATCTCGAACGCCTGGAACTCGACCCGGAACACTCCATCGGGACTTTCAAAGAGCCTCTCGTTCACAGTCGAATCGCCTCCCAATCGCAGGTGTCGCTGCCGATGCCGCTAGATCCAGCCGTTCCGCTTGTAGACCTGCATCCCGATCGTTTCCCACAGCCACTCCCGGAACGCGTGGACCCGGTCCGACGGCACCTCCAGGGTGGCGAGGTCGAAGTCCCGGCTGGCAGAGGGGGCGCAGAGCACCGGCAGGCCCGCCTTGGCGAAGACTGCTTTGGCGCGCTTCATGTGAATGGCGTCGCTCACCAGGATCATCCGCTTCCAACCCCGTTCCCGTGCCAGGGCACTCACCTTGACCGCTTCATCGTGGGTGTTGGTCACCGCTCCGGTCTCAAGGATGGGATGGCTCATCCCCAGCACCCGCATCTGCTCACGCACCGCCGGAAGGTAGGACTTCTTTGGTGCCGGTAGCCGGGTGAGGACCAGGGTGCGCGCGTACCCATCTCGCAGCATCTCGTACCCCTTGAGAAGCCGGACCTGCGCCGCCGTGGTCAGTGCGCCGCTGGGATGGATGTCGGAGGAGAGCACGACCACTGCCTCCACGGGCTGCAAGCGGTCCCTGACCACCAACGTGCGGACCGGCCGCACAATGAGCGGCGTGTAGCCGAGGACCAGCCACCCAAGGCAAAGGGTTCCCGCTGCCCACCAAAGGAGCCACCATCCGCGCGTGAGGGCGAGGAGCGCGCCCAGCACGCCCATCACGGGCGCCAGGTGCACTGTTCGCAGGACCGGGATTGACTGCACGCCCAGGAGCGACGCAACGTGGCCAATCAGCATCCCCAGAATGAAGCCTTGGAGGACGTGCGTCCAGCGGCCGCGCCTTCCAGCGCCGGGTTTACCGGACGATGGCCCTCCCGGCTTCTTGCCGTTACCCTTCCGCCCAGATACGCTACCACCCGCCGAAAGCATCGCGTTCCGGCCTTCCTGGTTCACCTTGCGTTGGCTCATTCCAGCTCCTGACGCCACACTATTGACGCCAAACTGCGGGCCGCGACAAGTCACGGCCCGCAGTCGGTTGGTTCCATTATCGGCGGCGTCAGGTGTGAATGGCTAACGCCATTCATCGGTGCGTCCCACCATCGTCACTCGGGGAGTGGCCGGGTCACTGGCGCGGGATCCAACGCTGCCACCGGTGGCCGCGAAGCTCGCCGGCGTAGACGGCCCCATCGTCATCCACTTCCAACTGATGCGGCTCAGCGAGATCGCCCGGCTTCCGGTGCTGCGTCTTGCGGCCCCACTTGCCCAGGAGATTGCCCTCCAGATCGTGGATCGAGATCGTCTCTGCCCAGACGTTGGCAATGAAGGCGCGGCCATCCTTGGAAATGGCGATATCAGCGGGCTGATCGCGGAGCTTCCACATCTTGAGGAACTCGCCGCGCGGGCTGAAGATCTGGATGCGGCGATTGTCCCGGTCTGCCACGTAGACGAGGCCGGCGGCGTCGGTCGCGATGCCGTGGGGAACGCGGAACTGGCCCTGGCCACTCCCCCGTGTCCCCCAGGTGCGGACGAAGCGGAGGTCGGAGGTCAGTTGCACAATCCGACTGTTCTTGTAGCCATCGGAGACGTACACCTCGCCGTTCAACCCGAACGCCACGTCAGTAGGCTCGTTGAAGTGACGGTTGCTCTTACCAGGCGTTCCCCACACCCCGTAGGTGTCCAGCAGTTGTCCCTGGGGACTCAGCTTCATCACCTGCTGGCGGAAGCGGTCGGCCACCCAGATAGTGCCGTCCTGGTGAGCGCGAATGCCATGCGGTTCACCGAACTTGACCTTGGTCCAGGCGGAGAGAAAGCGTCCCTCGCGGTCATAGACCACCACCGGACGCTTGGTATTGTGGGAGAGGTAGATCCGCCCGGTCTGATCAATTCCAACGCCCAGCCCCTCCTGCAGGAAGAAGTCCTTCGTGGCCGTTGCGTTTTCCCGCGTCGGCCAGGTGCTGTCCCAAACGTAGGGCGCACCCGCCTGCGCGATGCCGGCTAACGGCATGAGCGGGATCAGCA
>JANPLG010000269.1:0-5843 GCA_031426395.1 Actinomycetes bacterium | reverse complement strand
ACTAATTGCCCTCTGACTTGCCCGCTTGACTGAAGGAACGACTTATGGACCCCAAGGCTGCCCCCATCAACCGCCGCCGCCTGCTCCGCAACACAGGCTTGGGCTTCGGCAGCCTGGCGCTGAACGCACTGCTTCATGACGAAGCACGCGCTGCGGGTGCCGTCTCCGCGGCCGGGGGCCTTGCGCTGCCAGGGCAGCCGCACTTTGCGGCGCGGGCCAAGCGGGTGATCTTCATGTTCATGAGTGGCGGACCGAGCCACGTGGACATGTTCGACCCCAAGCCGGCCATCCAGGCAAACATGGGGAAGCGCCCGTCCAGCGTCGACCTCCGCACGGAGCGCCCGACCGGCGGCCTCCTCCCCTCTCCCTTCGAGTTCAAAGCATGCGGCCAGAGCGGCATCGAGATCAGCAGCCTGCTGCCCAACCTCCGCAACTGCGCGGACGACCTCTGCGTGGTCCGCTCCGTCCATGCCGCCAACCCCAACCACGGCCCCGCCATCAACTTCATGCACTCCGGCCGGATAGATCAGGTCCATCCGGCGCTGGGTGCGTGGGTGAGCTACGGCCTCGGGACGGAGAACCAGAACCTGCCAGGCTTCGTGGCGCTCGGCTCCACCTTCATCCCGATTGGCCGCAGCGGCTACCTCCCCGGCGAGCACCAGGGCACGCCCATTGTTCTGGGCCAGGACGCGCCGGAGCGGATGATTGCTAACCTGCGCAACCCGCGCCTCAGCCGTGACCGCCAGGAACAGCAACTCGCCCTCATCCGTGGCCTTAACCAGAACCACCTTGCGGAGCGCGGGGTCGACGCCATGCTGGAGGCCCGCACCCGCGCCATGGAGACCGCCTTCCGAATGCAGTTCGAGGCCGGCGAGGCGTTCGATCTGCGGAAGGAGAGCCCCGCCACGCGCGCTTCCTACGGTACCGGAGCGTTCGCGGGTGCCTGCCTGCTCGCACGGCGGCTGGTGGAGAATGGGGTCCGCTTTGTCCAGATCACCAACGGCGGGTGGGACCACCACAACAACATCACTACGGAGCTGGGGAAGAAGTGCCGTGAGATCGATCAGCCGATGGCGGCCCTGATCCAGGACCTGAAGCAGCGCGGCATGCTGGACGAAACGCTGGTGGTCTGGGGCGGCGAGTTCGGCCGCACCCCCGTCTCGGAGAACGGCGATGGCCGGGATCACAACCACTTCGGCTTCACCATGTGGATGGCTGGAGGCGGCCTGAAGCGTGGTCACGTTCACGGCGCCACGGACGAGTTCGGCTTCCGTGCCGTGGAGAAGCCGGTCAGCGTCCATGACATGCACGCCACCCTTCTCCACCTGTTGAGCCTGAACCACGAGCAGCTCACCTACCGCTACAGCGGCCGCGACTTCCGCCTCACGGATGTGGAAGGGGAAGTCGTCAAGGAGATCATCGCCTGACGCAGGGCGCGAACCAGGAACCGTCCACTTCAAGGGCGGTTTGCTGCCCGCGACGCACTTCGCGTACATCTAAGGAACAGTCGAGTCCGGTCTGCGTCATAGGACGATCGCGCAGCGCTGCCGAGATGCGACTGGGTTGCTAACGGCATCGCCCGTCATCGGCTGAACCCGATGCCTATCCTTGCAAACCCCGCTCTGCGGGCTGAAGGCAGGACCGATGACCGAAGGTCGCGAATGCCTGATCAGTCGGCAACCCTAGAACGAGGAATCGGGTATCCCCGGTTTCCAAGGGTTGCTTCTTGAGATGGGTTCCCGCTCATTGGACGCAATGCGGCAGTCCGATTCGGAGCCGTGCGCAACCTCTCCTAACGGGAAGCTATAGCAGTCCAAGTGAGCGAGACTGAATTCCTCAACGTGGACCTCAGCGTGGAGTCGACGCAGGACCTGGCGCCCCTGCGAGCCGCGCTGGACCCGGCTGCGTTTGCGCTTGAGGAGCGACTCACCCCCGCTGGCTTCCGCACCACCTTTGAGCTCCTCGTTGAACAAGAGGACGCGGAGCTGACCATCCGCCGGCTTGTATCCGCTCTGTCCTCGCTTCCGTTGGCAGCGCGTCGACTCTGGGACACAGCCACGCTACGGCAGTTCAGCATTGGGATTAGTGCTGGCTACCAGCCGGCATCCTTGCACGTGAGTCTCTCTGCCGAACTCCTTGCGGAAGTCGCCTCGCTCGGTGGCTCCCTCGAAGTGGTGGTGTACACCTGCCCCACATCGTGAGTCTTGTCAAGAGTCGTCGACTTGAGGGCTGGCTGTACGGGTCTTGCAGGGACAATGCGCGCATATGGAGGCGAGACGTACCCTGCGATGTCTACCGAAGGAAACGGTGACCTGACGGTACCACCTTCGGTTGCGGCTCGGCGGAGCCTCGCCCTCCCGGGGGCACCTCGCCCCTGGTCCGTTCCCTCGATTGCAGGACGGGCTTGACCTCAACGGTTACGCTAGCTCGGTGAGCGAGGCGCGCGTGGTGCCGCTCAATCAGGTAGTGCATGCCGGCCCGAACATGAACCTTGAACGCACCCGGGCACGCTCGCACCCGTCCAGCCCACAGCCCCCCCAAATGCGACCCCTGCATTCTGAATTCTGCATCCTGAATTCCGGCCTGGACCCCGCCAATCTCACCGGAAGAGGGTGCGAAGGTTTTCGTGACTGGGCATGCATCTATAATTCGTGCGGAGATGCACCATGACCGACCTGATCGAGCGACCGTCCGACAACCTGGAAGAGCTGTTCCCGTTTCCGCTCGACCCTTTCCAGGTGGAGGCGATAGGACACATCGACAGCGGTCACAGCGTCCTCGTCTGCGCCCCCACCGGCTCCGGCAAGACCGTCATCGCAGAGTATGCGGTTCACCACGCCCTCCGGCGGCAGCAGCGCGTCTTCTACACCACGCCCCTCAAGGCGCTCTCCAACCAGAAGTTCCGTGACCTCGGCAAGATGCTGGGCGAGGATCGGGTTGGCCTGCTGACGGGGGACATCAGTGTCAACCGCGAGGCGGAGGTCGTGGTGATGACCACGGAAGTCTTCCGCAACATGCTGTACGGCACCACCCTCGGGGCCGTGGAGACGAGCCTGCGGAACGTCGGCTTCGTGGTGCTGGACGAGGTTCATTACATGAACGACGCCCAGCGGGGGACCGTCTGGGAAGAGTCGATCATCTACTGTCCGCCGACGGTCCAGATCGTGGCGCTCTCCGCAACGGTCGCCAACGCGGAGGACATGGCCGCCTGGATGACGGCGGTTCACGGAGAGACGCGCCTCGTCACCACCGACTTCCGCCCCGTCCCCCTCCGCTTCCACTTCTACAACGGCCAGCGGCTCCGGTCGCTGCAGAAGTCCGGCCCCACCTTCGACGCCAAGCCGTGGGTCAATCCGCAGACGCAGCGCCGGTTGAAACGCAACGAGGGCATGCCGCAGCCGGACGAGCTGGCCTACCTGCTCTCCCAGAAGGAGATGCTCCCGGCCATCTACTTCGTCTTCAGCCGCAAGGGATGCGAAGAGGCGATGCTGGGCTGCAGCGCGCTGGAGCTGGTCACCGAGGAAGAGCGGGACGAGATCGAGGACTATGTCGGCGCGTACCTTGAGCAGTACCCCGCCGCGCAGGGACACCCGCACCTCCCCTACGTGCTGCGAGGCATCGCCAGCCATCATGCGGGGCTGCTGCCTGCCTGGAAGGTGCTGGTGGAGCGGCTCTTCCAGCGGGGGTTGATCAAGGTCGTGTTCGCCACGGAAACGCTGGCGGCGGGGATCAACATGCCCGCGCGCAGCACCGTTCTCAGCAGCATCACCAAGCGCGGCGATACCGGCCACCGCAGCCTCACCGCCAGTGAGTTCCTGCAGATGTCCGGACGCGCAGGAAGACGTGGCATGGACCCTGAAGGGCACGTCATCATCTGCGCCAGCCCGCATCAGACGGTTGCCGACGCCCAGCGGCTGGCCTCCGCGCCGCCGGATCCCCTGGGGAGCCACTTCACGGCAACCTACGGCATGGTGCTGAACCTGCTGCAGCGGCACACCCTGGAGGAGGCGCAGTTCCTGATCTCCCGGAGCTTCGGGCAGTTCCTGGATGAGCAGCGCCGTGAGCGGCGGCCCCGCAAGCGCAAGGATGGCCGCGAGAAGGAAGACCGGATCATCGTCACCAGCAACTGGCAGCGGTTCCTCCGCCTGCGGGACGCGCTGGCGCACTACGGCTTCCTCGAGAACAACCACCCCACGCCGCCCGGTGTGACCGCCGCCTCGTTCCGCGCCGAGAACGAGCTCCTGGTTGCCGAGGCAATCTTCGACGGCGTCTTCGATGGCCTTGAGCCGGAGGAGTTCGCTGCGGTGGCCACGGCGCTCGTCAGCGAGGAGCTGCGGCGGAACGCATGGGTGAAGGTGCGGCTGGGCGAGGCGGCGCACCACGCGCTTCAGCACCTCGGGCGGGTGGTGCGAGAGCTACGCTTCACGCAGCGGGAACACCGCGTGGAACTGGACACGCGCCTCTACACCGACATGTGCGGCCTGACCCAGCTCTGGGCGCGAGGGGTTGAATGGGAGAGCGTCCTCCAGTGCACCAGCCTGGACGAAGGCGACGTGGTCCGCTCCATGCGGCGTACGGTCGATGTTCTGGAGCAGGTGGTGCACGCCCCCATGCTGGACGCGGAGTTGGTGCAGGTGGCCCGAGAGGCGGTCCGCCTCATCGACCGCGAGCCGGTGCGCGAAGAGCTTTAAACGCCCTCGCGTCCTGGTTGCGCGTCAATGATGTTCTGATTGGTTGAAAGGGAGAGTGGGGGAATGGGGGAATGGGAGACATCACGGCCGGAGCCTCTCCCATTCACCCTCTCTCCCATTCACCCATTCCGCCAGAAAATCGCAATTCTGTCTTGACGAGTAACTAGAGGAGCGGAACTGAACCCGCCGCCTCAGGGTCCGTCTAGGGCAGTGGCAATAAATTTGGGAGTCGAGAACTGATGAGTGTACGTCTCTACCTGGCGCTGGCAGCGTCCATGTCCTTAGCTACAGCGGTCCTCGCCGCGCCTCCCGCCAAACCTGGCACGCCCCCCGCGCGGCCCGGTTCACCGCCTGCGCCGACCGGCGCGCCGAGAGTCGGAACTGCCCGCCTTCCAGGGCAGCGCGGTCTGCGTCGGATGAACGACATGGCCACCCGCCTCGGACTCACGGCCGACCAGCAGGCCAAGGCGAGAAAGATACAGAGCGAGGCGATGGACCGGCTGCGGAAGCTGCGGGAAGCACCGGGAGCCAAGGAAGTCAAGCGGCCGAAGGCGAACGCCATCGTCAAAGAGACGCGGCTGAAGATGGAAGCGCTGCTCACACCGGCCCAAAAGACCAAGCTCGCATCCATGCGCCGCTCCGAGAAGATCAGCCAGGACAAGGCCGGTAAGCAGGGGACCTCCCCAGCAGCGAAGCCCCCCGCAAAGCCAAGACCCTGAACAGCCACAGCACGGAGTTTGAGACGAGCGGCCCCGTGGGTGGCGATCAGGAGCCAAGTCGCTCCAGCGGGGCATATGCTCCGTGCTTCAGATGGCGGGCACCGTCTAGTGGTCGGCCGAGGTGGGTCAGTGTGTTTGGGAGATGCTTCCGCTCGTGGGCACCGCCGCCCCTGCGGGGCTCAATCCTGCTCCTCTACGCTTCCGAGGGGTTGCCCCTGCGTCATTGACTGACGCCCATCCGGGGCTATTGGACGGTCAAGGTAGGAATGTATCTTCCGGCATTGCCTCTGCTCGTGGGTACTTTCGCCCTTCCAGCAACAGTAGGCGGCATGCCGCCTCCCGCCCAGAAGAAACTGCCGGCTCCCTCGGGCGAGGGGACATGCTTCTCCTGCGGTGCGCGGCAGCCTCATCCCGTCAGCCCATTGGTGCGGTC
>JANPLG010000268.1:0-8688 GCA_031426395.1 Actinomycetes bacterium | reverse complement strand
CGGAGGCGAACGCCGCGCTGGACGGACTGGACCAGACGGAGGCGCTCCGCATCACCGGCGAGATCCTGGCGGCCCACGCCGGCAAGGTGGAGCGCGGCGCGGAGAGCATCACCCTGCCCAATTGGTACGACCCCGAGGGTGGAACGCTGGTCGCTACCCTTGACCCCGAAATGGACGGACGCGAGAACGCAGAGCGCTACTTCCGCCGGTATCGCCGGGCCACTGCGGCGGCGGAGGCGGCGCTGGATCGCATTCCAACCCTAGAGGAGCGGGCCCGATCTCTCCAAGCGCTTCGGACGCGGGTCACTGAAGCGCCCGCTGAAGAGCTGACCGCTTTGCGCGAGGAACTTCGCTCCGCCGGAATCTTCCGGGAGCAGGCCGCGCAGGCTGGAGGCAAGTCTCCCCTACCGGAGTTCCCGCCGGGCGTTCGGATCAAGCGGGTGACGGTCGGGGATTGGGAGCTGCTCTACGGAGAGAACGCCACCGGAAACGACCACCTCACCACGCGGCTGGCGCGCCCCGGCGACCTATGGCTCCACGCCCGCGCGGTGACCGGCTCGCATGTGGTGGTGCGCGGCGTTTCCACGTTGGAACGGCTGCCGGCAGAGGTGCTGCGGGAAGCGGCTCGCATTGCGGCGGCGCACAGCAGCGGACGCCACGCCTCCGTGGTGGCGGTGGATTACACCTTCCGCCGTTACGTGCGAAAGCCCCGGAGAAGCGCTCCCGGGGCCGTGGTCTACACGCACGAGAAGACGATTCACGTCAGCCCGTGATGCGGAGCCTGACGTTCGAATGCCTCCGTCACCCTTGCCGAGATGATCCCTGCACGTGAACCAACTACTCTGCGAGGGTCCGGGGAGCCAAGCCGACGTCCGAGGGGCACGTGTGATCCGGGTTCAAAAGGATCCGGTGAAGCAAGCCTGGCCCACGGCGCCCCATTTCTCGGATGGGACAGGCGGGGAGCACGAGCGCGCCGGGTTCAAATGGGTTCCGGTAGGGCAACACTTCCTCGCCCATGACGGGAACCGACCGGAATGACGGCGCTGGGGGCCGGATAGGAAGCACTTCGCGCCGAAGGATGGCCTTGCTCAGCGCCGGATAAATGGATGTCGGTGCCCAATGGGAATGGCAGATTCTGTGAAACTCATCGCGTCCGTGGCTAACTCGTGGCTCCTTTGGCCGTGGCGGTGAGCACGCGCGGGCCGCGTACAGCTGGATTCTCGAGAGGGCACGGGTCCCTCGCGCAAAACGGAAACCGTCGGGAAGGACGGCCGGGTTGGCGGTGCGCGGGAGTGCAGCTTACTCGACCAGCGGGCTTCCGTCACCGAGAGGTGCCCGCTTCAACCTGCAAGCTTGAAGGAGTCGTTTGCTACGCGGACTCCTTGGTGGGCACGAGATCCGGCGCCTCTCGCACGAGCCTGCCGAGCTTCTGCAGGACCAGGACTATCCAGGCGTGGCTCCATCCCAGCGGTGACGCCCCGGCTGGTGCGCCGGTCTGCTTGTGGCTCTGCTCAGGCATGAAGTCGTGCAGCATGGCGTGCTTGAGGCACCAGTTGAGCTGGCGGTAGACCTCTTGCGTCTCTCCCGTCTCCGCGTAGTAGAGCGCGAGCCAGATGGCGCTGAGCGACCACGGGTTTCCACCCATGAAGAGGTCACTGGCGTACCGGCCGACGCCCTCAATCGGGTAATCGACTTCTTCCTTCAGCTTCCGCACCGTCTGCGCCATCTCCGGGCTGTCGGCGGGAATGACGCCGAAGGGCACTGAGAGGCCCAGGTTGGCGATGTCGAGGATGTAGTCGCCGCGCAGGCCGAAATGCCGCTTCGGGACAAGCTCACCCACGTAGACGCCGTCCTGCACCAGTTGGCTGTGGATCTCCCGCTTCAGCGAGTCCGCCGCAACCCGCCAGCGCGCCGCTTCCGATTCCCGTCCCACCTCACGCGCGTGGAGCGCGGCGCAGTGAAGCCCCGCCACGCAGGCGGCGTTGGTGTAGGTAAGGTGGCCGCCCGTCTCCTCCCACAGGTCCTGCTCTGAATAGACAAGCTTCACCTTGGGATCGAGGCGGCTCAGCACGTAGCCAGCGGCGCGCTGCACCATCGGCCAGGTATCGACCAGGAAGCTGCGGTTGCCGGTGAGTTGGAAATGCTGCCAGACGCCCCACATGATCGCGCCGACCTGATCCACCTGAATGCCGGTCCAGTGACGGCGTCCATCCGTATAGTGGTTCTGGTACCAGAGACCTTCATGCATCTGGGTGCGCTCGCACCAGCGGTAGAAGAGACGCGCCTCATCATGGTAGCCGCAGCGGTCCAGCGCCCACGCCTCGAAGACGCCATCGCGGGGCCAGCAGTAGCGATAGTCAGGGTCCAGCGTCGGGGCGGCGATGAAGGAGCCGTAGCGGCGGTCCTGCATCAGCTTCAACAGCAGGAGCGACCGGAGGTAGAGGTCCTCAAGCCGAGAGTTGAGCAGCGTGGGAAGGGAGCGCTTCCCCTTCTCGATCCAGACGCGCCAGTAGCTGATGGTCTCACCGAGCAGATGGTCCGGCTTCTTGGCCATCATCAGCTCGAGGCGGTCCTCCGCCCCGAAGAGCGACATGCCCGCGACCATCTCTACGGACACGGTCGCTGATTCGCCTGGAGCTAGCGTCCGGTTCCAGAGGAAGGCGCTGGTGACGCCAGTTGGGTCTCCGAAGGCGTACCGGTTCTCCTCCAGGCGGCCGTCGCGCACATCGTAGAAGGCGTCGATCCCCTCTCCGCTCTCCGCGTAGGAGACGCCGCACTGGTAGCTGTCCGGGACAGGAATGCCTGCGAAGAGCCAGACGATCTGCGCCTCCACCGCCTCATCCCAGGGATGGCCACGGTAGCGCACTGCGTGGTTGGAGAGGCGGCTGTAATAGACGACGTTGTAGCCGTACTCGCCCTTGTGGTCCGCTACGGACGAAGCCTCCGCGTGGAACAGGCCAAGAGAGATCGGCTCATCGGAAGTGTTCTCCACCTCCAGGGTGCGCACAATTCCGTTGATTTCGTGATGAACGAAGTCGAGGATCTGCGCGCGGAGTCCCAGCCGAGTGCACGTGGTCTGCAGGACGTTGGTGTCCTCCAGGTATCGCTGCTCTACCTCGAACTCCGGCGAGGTAAACCAGATCGCCTCGCCCCTCTCCCGGTCATACGCTCCGAACTGGGATTGAATGATGTGCCGAAAAAAGCCGATGGAGGGATAGAACGCTTCCGTCATCACCCCATCGGCTCTAACCTTGGCCAGCATCTCGCCGTTGCCGACCAGGCCGTAATCCGAAATCATGCGGCTCTTCCTGCAAGCGCCGGGCAGCGCTTATCGTCGAATGGGCGTCCCTGCAGTGTCTGAGTGTGCCGCGACACTCTCGCCCGTGGGAAGGACGAAGAGCACCGGCCGGCGCACATCGCCCGTCCATTCTACTTCTTCCGAGGCAGCCCGGCGACGATCCGTCACAGTATGGGCCACCGACGCACCGACCACTACCAGGTCGCACGAGGCGTCTTCGGCAACTTCCGCCAGCCGCACAGAACGATCCCCGATTTCCAGGCGCGTCTGAACGGAGACGTCCTCCGCCACCACGCGACACCGCTGAGCCATCGACTCGAGCAGGAACTGGCCGCGGGCGAGATCGACCGGCTTGGCGGAAGGCGCAACGTAGAGCAGGAGAAGATCGGACGCCGGGCGAGTGGTGGCGGCGAACTGCGCGGCGTCCACGGATGCCTGGGTTCCGTCAATGGGAACGAGCGTCGTCATACTGCTTCTCCTCCCTCAATAGTGCGACCCGCCCGAAGGCAGGGCCGCCGGTCAATCGACCCTACTTGCGGACCGCCATGTGCTGCAGGCGGCGGAGCATGAGTTCAATCACGTGGTCCCAGGTGTACTGGCGAGCGGTGTCCACGCCGGCCCGGCGCATCCGCTCCATCTCAACGGGACGTGAGAGAAGGTCGATGATCGTCGCCTCAATCTCGTGCGCATCATCCGTGTCGAGGACGATGGCGTTCTCATAAGGGCGGGCGTACTCCTCACCAGTGGCCCCGGTGAAGACAAGCCCACGGGCTGCCATCACCTCGATCCCGACGAGGCCGAACGGTTCCCGGCCGCTGTTCTGAAGCATCGCGTCGGCAACTTGGTAGATGGCGCGCTTGATGTCGTCCGAAAGGTAGAACTGGACGTTGAGCATGTCCGCGTGCTCCGCAGCGTCCAGCAGCGTGCGCATCAGGACGCGCGGGTCACGGCTATCGCTCTTCACATCCTTCACGCGCAGGCCCTGAGCGTAGGCCCGCTGAAGGACATCGTGACCGTGCGCTTCCATGCCGCCCTTGGCAATGAAGAGCACCGGCAGCTTCTTGCGCTTGAGACCGGCAACGGCGTCCACTGCCATCAGCCAGCGCTTGTCCGGATCGAAGCGGGCGACTTTTCCGACGGTGAGCCGATCTTTGAGCCGCGTCTGCGCCAACTGCGCCAGTTCATCAACCAGCGGAGCGGGCTCCAGGAGGCGGGCCGGAATGCCGTTCGGGATGACGATGGGGTTGCAGCCCCAACTCCACATCTCATGCCGCATCCAGCGGCTGACGCAGGAGATGGTCTGGGTGTGGCGCAGGCGTTCGAAATCGACGTTCTCGAACCCAAGCGTGTTGTTCGCGTTCCAGACCAGGATGCACTCGTCGCGCAGACCGGTGTACCAGAGAGCGTCGGAAAGGTCGCAGGCGGTGCTGGCGGTGTGCCACTCCTCGGAGAGGAAGACCACGCGCCGTCCCCGCTCCACCGCAGGCAGCACGCGCTCACGGATCAGCGCACGCGGAATGCTGGCTCGGAAGTCCGCCAGCTTCGCGTTCTCCCCGTCGTAGACGCCGCTGGGATGGTAGCGGCTCAGCCACTGGCACCAGCGGTGCAGCCAGAGCGGGCGTTCGCCAACCTGCTCAACAGCGGGGGCCGCCGGGTCACCCACGAAGTAGAGATGCGTGTCAAAGCCGCGATCCGCCAGCGCGCGCGTCAACTCCATCACCCGCACGCCGAGGCCCCCGGCCCGCGCGTAGGGGTCCGGCCCTTCGAAGCTGAGGACCACGAACTCCGTGTTCTGCGGGTTGAGGGAGGGCAGGAACTCCGACGCGGGATTGAAGAGCGGGCTGTGGCCCGAGCCGCCGGAAATGACCGGCGAGGGAGCTTCCACGAGCGACGTTTCGGCGAGGGCGGTAGCAGTCATTGAGGAAATCTCCGACGGACGCGCAGTGGGATTGCGGCGAACCACTTCGGTCGCGGTGACACGCCAGCGTTGGCGGTCGGGAGCAGCCGCACGTCCTCCGGGTGCCGACGACGTTAGCGGCGAGGAAGCTAGGCTATACGAGTAATAGGAGAATGCTACAGAAGCCAGGTTAAGGGATTACTGCTCAGCGATTAAATCGAGGTTTCGCACTTCCGGTGAGACGGTGTGAGTCGCGGTTCCACGATGACAGCGGGGTTGGTCTGTGCTTGCCACCCGAACCCTCTCCACTCCATCCCACCGTCTCAACTCTCCACGTCGATGATAGTGTGCAGCAAGCGCGAAAGCAACTAGAAACAGGCTTGAAAGGAGCGCGCTCAAGGAACGAGGGGGCAAGCGGTCTCAGTCCAGATTACCCCTTCGCCGATCCGGATAAACCGACGTAGTTCCCGCACTCTGAAGATTCCAAACACGGAATCTGCGGTCGGTAACTACAGGTTCAATCGAGTGGGTAGGTGACGACGAGGTAGACCGTGGCCTCGGTCGGCCCCGTGTTTTCAATCGCGTGGACCACATCCGCCGGGTAATGCGCTGAATCGCCGGTTTCGAGTTCCTCGGAACCATCGCCGGAGGTAATGCGCACCTGGCCCGCCATCACAGTCAGCAACTCCCGGGTGCCGGCGTAATGGGCCAGGCTTCGGAGCGCCCCGCCCGGCCCGAGCGCCACCTCGTAGAACTCGACGCTCTTCTCAAGGTGGAGCGGTGAGAGGGTGCGGATGCGGCAGACGGGGTCGGTTCGGTAGTGGTAGCTGGGATCGTCGCCCCGGATCACCTCCACACGAGGCCGAGCACCCGGAAGCTCCACCAACTCCCCCAGGGTCATCCCAAACGCCTCCGCGATCCGGTACGCGACCACCAGCGTGGGATTCGCCCGCTCACGCTCGATCTCACTGAGCATCGACCTACTGACGCCGCACGCTGCGGATAGCTCCTCCAGCGTCCAGCCGCGCCGCTTCCTTAGATCGCGGACGCGAGCGCAGAGCGCGCGGCCCACGGCCTCGGCATCGGCTCGGACACCGTTCTCCGCAACTCCGACCGCACTGGCAACAGGTTCTTCCATCGGGGAATTCACTTCGGCATACCGGAAATGCGTGCGCTATACTGGATAGAGCGTCCGGTAAAGAGGATAGCACGAAAGCGATGTCGAGCCGCAGGCGATAGGCGGGAGAGGCTGGCGAATGGAACTTACGACGGAAGATCTGGGAGCCTTCGGGCGGCAGTTTGCCAGCGACAACTACGCGGGGATCTGTCCCGAGGCCTGGGCCGCGATGGAGACGGCGAATCGCGGCCACGTTCCGTCTTACGGTGACGACGCGTGGACACAGCGCGCCTCTGAGCTGATCCGCGGCGTCTTCGAGACCGACTGCGAGGTCTTCTTCGTCTTCAACGGAACGGCGGCCAACTCCCTCGCGCTCTCCTCGATGTGCCAGAGCTACCACAGCATCCTCTGCCACGAGACGGCGCATGTGGAGACGGATGAGTGCGGGGCACCGGAATTCTTCTCCAACGGCACGAAGATCCTGCTGCTGCCGGGTCCGGACGGCAAGATCGAGCCGGCGGCCATCGAGCGGGCGGTGAAGAAGCGCCTGGACATCCACTATCCCAAGCCGAAGGTCATCTCCATTACCCAGGCGACGGAGCTTGGCACCGTCTACCGACCGGAAGAGGTAGCGGCGGTTACCGAGCAGGCACGAGCAATGGGGCTGCGAGTCCACATGGACGGCGCACGGTTTGCCAACGCGGTGGCGGCGCTGGGAGTAGCCCCGCGAGAGATCACCTGGGAGGCTGGCGTGGACGCGCTCTCCTTCGGGGGAACGAAGAACGGCGGCGGCCTAGGTGAGGCGGTCGTCTTCTTCAACCAGGAATTGGCGTATGAGTTCGACTACCGTTGCAAGCAGGCGGGCCAGCTTGCCAGCAAGATGCGCTATCTGGCCGCGCCGTGGGTCGGCATGCTCCAGGACGACATCTGGCTCCGTTACGCCCGCCAGGCTAACGGGATGGCCGCACTGCTGGAGAGCCGCCTGGGTGATCTTCCCGACGTCAAGCTGCTCTTCCCGCGAGAGGCCAACTCCGTCTTTGTCCAGCTTCCCCCTTCCGCCGCAGAGCGCCTGCGCTCCGCCGGGTGGCGCTTCTACACCTTCATTGGGCAGGGCGGTGCCCGCTTCATGTGCTCCTGGGATACCACGGAAAGCGATGTTGAGGGGCTGGTGGCAGCGCTCTCTGCAGCCCTCCAGGATTGCAAAGAGGGGAAGCTGGCGGGATAGCGGACAGATCGCCGGGGAGCAGCTATTCCCCAGCGACCCTACGTCTCACCCTATGCCTCAGCGGACGGTGACCGTCCCCTGTCCGGTCGAAACGACCGTTGTTCCATTAGCAAGCAAGTAGGCAAAGGTGAGCTTGCCGCTCGGACTGGTGGCAGTCAGCGAAATGCGCGGACCATTGATCATGTTGCCTGTCAGGATCAATTGGTTGGGAGCCACGGTCCGGGAACTGGTGATGAGGAACGGATAGCTGTACCGGTAGCCGTTCTGCGGATTCACGCCGTAGAGCGCGCCGCTGCCGGTCAAGATGCTGCCCCGCGGAGCGCAGGATGCCGTGACGAAGCTGCCCGCCGCGCCACCTGCGGTCAGCGATCCGGTGACCATCACGGAAGTGGTGGGGCCGGCAGAGACGGCACCCACGCTGCCGAGCGATCCGAGCACGGCGAGAGAAAGCGCAAGGGTTCTCTTCATCATTGGTTCGGCCCTCCTTCGGGCCTGCCTAAAGTATAAGAATGCAAGGGCACGCTTGGTCTGACCTCAGTGTCACTAGCCTTGTTCCACAAAGCGGCCGGAATGTGACCGGCTCCTATCAAAGGATGACATCAGGCGGACTCATGGTAAGCCATCTGCGTTGCAGCATGGCTCCCGAAACGAACCAACCTGCCTGTGCGAAGTGCTTGGCAAAGCCACCAAGCAAACCCCGGAGCCCAATCCGAGATCCGAAATTGGAAATCCGAAATTGGAAATCCGAAATTGAGTGGGGCTACTTCTTGCCCAGCGGATAGAGGATCTTCTGCATCTCCGGCGAGCCCATGTTCGCTGGCGTGACGACCTTCGCCCCGGTATCGATCCGTTTCTCCGGCATCCCCTGGCCGCGGATGATGCTCGCCAGCGCCTTCACGCCCTCGTACCCCATCCTGTACGGGTCCTGCGCGATGAGGGCCTTCACGGTCCCCTTTGCCAGCAGTTCGTTGTTCGCCTTGCTCGGGTCGAAGCCGACCAGCACCACCTTGTCGACCATCCCCTTGCGCTCCAGCACCTTGCCCGCGCCAGTGACGTTCGGCTCGTTGGAGGCGAAGATGCCGGCGAGGTCCGAGTGCGCCGTCAGGATCGCCTCGGTGACATCGATGGCGCGGCCGGTGTCGCTTTCGGTG
>JANPLG010000267.1:0-2349 GCA_031426395.1 Actinomycetes bacterium | reverse complement strand
CCTTCGGTTAGCCCCTGTAAAGCAAACGCCCCGTCCCAGGATGGAACGGGGCGTTCTGACGCTTGAGGAATTGGAACTAACCGCCGGGGGGAGCGGGCGGGGGCATCTCATCGCCAGCCGGCCCAGCGGGTCCAGGTGCCACCGGGCCGCCACCCGCGCCGGGACCTGACTGTCCGCCGTTCTTGACCATATCCCGCAGGCCCGCGTACTCCGGCCGGAAGATCTGGAAGTCCGCGCCGCGGAGCGCCGTAAACAGCTTGCCCTGGTTCTCCTGAACCTTCGACTGGAACTCCGGCGACTGCATCTTCGTCTGGATCACGCTGCCGCGCACAATCTCGCGCACTTGCTCGATCTTCGGTTCCTGGCGCGGGGTCAGCTTCATGACCTTGACAATCACCCAGCTCTTGCCGGCCTGGATCGGTTTGCTGACTTCGCCTTCTTTCAGCTTGAAGGCGGCCTTGACCACCGCCGGCTGGACCGGCCCGCCGGCCTGGATCGCTTCCGGAAGATCGATCGGCACCTGGCCGCCCTGCTGGGCAAACTGGTCCTTGCTCACCGTGCGTGCCACCAGACCGAAATCGGCGTTGCTGTTCAACGAGTTACTAGCCTGATCAAGCTGGGCCTTCGTCTCCACCGTAATCTGCGAGAGCCGGATGGTCGCCGGCTTCGAGAAGCGGGACTTGCCCTCCTCGAACGCTTTCACGACCTCGGCCTCGGGGATTGGGATGCCGCTGAACATCACGGCTTCCTGCACCATCTGCTCCAGCAACCGACGCTTGTAGGTCTCCAGCGTGATCCCCTGCGCCTTGAGCTGCTGCTCCAGGGTGGTGCCGCCGTAAGCGAGCTGGCTTCGGACCCCTTCCAGCTTCGCGTCCACATCCTTTTGGGATGGGTAGGCGTTCAGCTTCTTCGCTTCCTGCGCCTGAAGCGTGCTCTGCACCCACCGCATCAGGACCTGCTGCCCCACCGCGCCCAGGTTCGGCTGAATGTCGGTGGCGGTCTCGCATTGCTTCGCGAAGTCCGTCTCCGACAACGCCGTCCCGTTCAGCGAAGCCACCGGCTTCTGGCTACAGCCGGATACGCCGGCGGAGAGGCCCAACGCTGCAAGTGAGGCAACAAAAAGGAGCGACCGCTTCTGAGCCTGCTGCCCGAAGCGCGCCCCGGTCCGGTGACGCATGATTCCTAATCTCCCTGAAAATCGTGGCTCGGCAAGTTAGTCCGTGAAGAGATCCCGGTCCGCCGCTAGGTATCCGCGGAGGCGCATCATCGCCTGCTGGTGGAGCTGAAAGACGCGGGACTCCGAAACCTTGAGAATCTTGCCGATTTCCTTGAAGGTCAATCCCTCGTAGTAGTAGAGCGAAAGGACCAGGTGCTCCCGTTCCGGCAGCCGCTTGACGGCGGTCTTCAGGGCGCCGTGACGCTCCCGCTTCTCCACCGCCCCGCGCGTGTCTCCCGCACTGCTGTGGTCTTCTACGGTATCCACCACGCGAAGAGTTGCATCCGGCTCGGAAGAGAAGAGCATTTCGTCCAGCGAGAGGACGGACGCCTGCGCCACATCGGAAAGCATCTTGTGGAGCTGGTCCACCGTGAACGTAAGGTGCGCCGCCACCTCGTCATCCGTCCCCGGACGCCCAAGGTGGGACTCCACGGCGGAGAAGGCCCGCTCCAGCAGCTTGATCTTGTCCCGCACAGAGCGCGGAGCCCAATCCTCGCCGCGCAGCAGCTCCAGGATCGCACCACGGATCAGCGCGATGGCGTAGGTCTCGAACTTGACCTGCCGTCCTGAATCGAACTGGTCCACCGCCCGGATCAGGCCGATGATCCCCGCGCTCAGCAGGTCCTCGCGGTCGAGGCTCGGCGGCACCCCGCCCGCGATGCGGCCGGCAGTGATCTTCACCAGGTAGCTGTAGTTACTGATCAGGATCTCGCGAGCCCGAAGGTCCCCACGGTGCTTGAACCGATGCCAGATCTCCTGGATGCCTTCAACCATTCTGGCGCTTCCTATCCCTGACGTGAGCGAGCCGTCCGACCGCTTCATACATATTGGAGAACGGTCTGCTCCTCACCTCTAGCTCGTCGTGAGCGAGGCTGGAGGCAGTAGCACCCATTATCCAAATCCGTTGAGGCAGGCGCAAGAACTTACGAACCTTGATGCTGAAGAACAGGCCGACTGCCCGCGAAGAACCCTACTCGTCCGTCAAGAGAGACTTGCACGTTTCCGGTGGAATGGGAGATAGGGCGAGTGGGAGATGGCTCAGGCCACGATGTCTCCCATTCCCCCATTACCCCCATTCACCCAAAACCCCAAAACCCCAGAGGAAGTTTGAAAAAGGACCAGACCCCGAAGGG
>JANPLG010000266.1:0-14021 GCA_031426395.1 Actinomycetes bacterium | reverse complement strand
GGCGCGCTCACCACGCTCAGCAACCGCGTGGCGATGTGGCTCGATCCGTGGAGTACCAAGTTCATCAATGGCGACCATCAGGCGCGGATCCTCTGGTCGATTGCCGCGGGCGGTTGGTACGGGATGGGACCCGGCACGCACCGGCTGGGTGGCACGCTGCCGCTGGCCCAGAACGACGCCGCCTTCGCCGGACTGTCCGCGACCATGGGGTTCTGGACCGGCCTCGTCGTCCTGGGTCTGTACGCCGCGCTGACGTGGCGCGGGATGATCGCCGCACGGCAGGCACCGACCGACCGGATGCGGCTCCTCGCCTTCACCCTGACGGGTCTCCTCGCGTTCCAGGCGGTCTGGATCTGTGGCGCGATGGTGCGGATCTTCCCGTTCACCGGGATCAACGTCCCATTCATCAGCACCGGCCTCTCCAGCATGATTGCGTCGGCGATGGCGCTCGGTACTATTTGGAACATCTCCCGCCTGGCCAGCGCGCGGCCGGACGCCACCGAGGCCACACCAGAGGTGCTTAGGGGCGTCACGCGGATGGCCGTGCCGGTGACAGCGGTTTTCGCCCTTCCTGCAGTAGGACTGCTCCTGTATGGATGCCCTCTGCTCCTCGGAGACCGCACCCTGGTGCGAAAGGCGCTGGCAGTGCAGCGCGGCGGCGGAACTATCGCCTTTGCCAACCCGTACCTGGAGCGATTCCGCGACCACTTCCCACGCGGGCGCATTTTCAGCGCGGACAATCAGCTTCTGGCGGTCGCCAATCCTACGCCAGAAGACATGACCGCCATCCGGGAAGTCTCCCCTGCAGCCGCCCGATACGCCGAGCGACGGATGGAAGCGGGTAGCCCCGAGCGCTTCTATCCGCTGGGGTCGTCGGCGGCACAACTGATCGGGTGGAACGCCCAGGGTCGCTTCTCCCCCATGCGCGGGAGCATTGAGGAGACCTGGGACCCGCTCCTACGCGGCTATGGCCCGGATGAGCTCCCCCGTTTCTTCCGCTGGCGGCACAATCCCCTGGCCCCCCAGCCGAAGCCGCAGGACCTTCAGCTCTCCGTCGATGCATTGGTGCAAGAGTTCGCCACGCGGCGACTGGCGCAGGCGGTCAAGGAAGCGGGAGGAACCGGCGGTGCGGCGATCGTCTATGACGCAACCACGGGGGGCGTGATCGCTGCGGCCACGGCCCCAAGCTTCGACCCGAACGGCCTCTCTCTGGAGCGGATGCGGAGCTACCAGGAGCAGCATGCAAAGACGCAGATCCTGCTGAACAAACCGCTTTCGAGGGATGCGCTTTACTTCCCAGGGTCGTCCTTCAAGATTCTGACCGGCGCCGCCGCCGTGGAAGAGGGGCTCACCGGCTCCGTCACGTGTCGCAACGGCCGCAACGCAACCCCAGTTACGTGGGAGTTCGACGGCCGCCGCTATCGTCGCGCACCCGGAAAGATCAGCGACTACTCCGCCGGCGGGCATGGTGAGCTGGGACTACAGGGCGGGATGGAGCGCGCGATGACCGTCTCCTGCAACGTCTTCTTTGCCCAGGTGGCGGCCCAGTTGGGCGCGGACCGCCTGCATCGTGCGATGGAAGCGGCGGAGATGGCTGCGGTCCCGTCCGTGGAGACGCTGGCGGAGCACCTTCCTTACAACGGCTTCGGGCAGATCGACGTGAAGGCGAGTCCGCTGGAGATGGCGCAGCTTGCCGCCGCCGTGGGAGTGGCGCGTGAGGATGCCCCCGATGCCACGGCGGCCCGACCCAACTGGGTGCAGGCGCTGGTTACCAAGGGAAGGCGACGCGAGCCGGATGGCCTGCCCGGTGCACCGAACCGGAAGCCGTACCGCCCCTTCCCCCAGGAGGTGGCGCAGCGCCTTCGCGGGATGCTCGTCTCCGTGGTCGAGGACCCGAACGGCACCGCGCACGCCGCCTTCTTCAGCGGTGGCGGTCGGCGTCTGCCCGGCATCACCGTTGGCGGGAAGACCGGGACTGCGGAGTTCGAGAAGAAGGGCGGCAAGATCGGCCGGCACGCCTGGTTCGTCGGCTTCGCGCGCAGCGACCACGAACTGCAACCGAGAACCCTCGCGTTCGCCGTGCTCGTGGAGGATGTGCGGCGCGGCGGAACGGGCGGGCGGATCTGCGCTCCGGTTGCTCGTGACCTGGTGGCGAAGATCCTGCCACTGCCCGGTCAGCGTGCTCCGGAAGGGGCAGGATCGACCCTCGACCGCTTCTACCGCGAGCAGCTCCGACCCCGCTTCGGCCCCCTCGCACCGGTAGTCGACTGGTTCCGCGATCGGTTCAACCGGGGCTGAGTCGGGTTGAGGGTTCGAGGTCCGTCCCAGTACCCAGGGCGGTGCCCTGGGCTGAAGTATCTCGCCCCTTCAGGGCTGGGATTCGTACTGGGCCACAGGGTCCCTGCTCTCGCTACGGCGCACTGAGCGCGCGGTACATTAGCTCCAGGTCGATGCCGCGAGGCTTGCCTTCAACAGTCGTCAATGGGTCCAAGTAGCGACCGCGCGCGCCGACGGTTCTGGAGGGGAAGCCGTATTGCCACTGGACCGTGTCATCCCGTGAGTCCGGCGCGCGCTCTGGGTCGCCGGGCGAAAGGGGTAGCATCGAGTCGCCCATCATGACCATGCGGTCCAGTCGCCAACGCGGACGTCGGCTGTCCGGCCCCCGAAAGAATCCGGCCCGCTCTGCCAGTGCTGCCCAGTTGTTCCAGTAGCTCACCTGCTTCTGCGCCCAGCCCTCCCAGGAACTCATCCCGCCAGGGACGACACTCGGGTCCACGCTCAGGCGCTGGTGGAAGTGGCGGACCACGCTCTCTTCCACCCAGAACCCGATGGCGCGGGCATCGGTCACGACGGAGAGGCGGTTGTTCCCGTCGGACGTCTCGGCACTTTCCTTTGCCGGGTTGACCACCAGCTCCACCACATGACGGCGGCCGTCCCAGGGACGAGTGAGGATCACTTCGGTCTGCGCGAATCGCTCCAGCTTGGGCAGCCGTCCGCTGGCTACGACCTCGCCGTCGACGCGCCACTCCAGGCTCACAGGCGGCGCGTCGGAGGTTCCGTAGTTCCGTACGTGCCCGAACCAGTAGACGTTCTGACCGATCTTAAGCCCCGCATCCGCGTCCCGGTAATGGAGCGGCGGCTGGCGCTCGATGCGGGTGACGTCCCAGTCCGGTCGCCCCTCCGACACCACTTCCACCATCAGCGGCGCCGACCTCACGCCATTGTGCGTGGCGACCAGTTGCGCCAAACCGGGCGTGTTGGGTGTGAAGCGCGCGTGACCGTCCACGCTTCCCGCCCCCGGTGGCGTGACCTGCCAGGTGACTTCGTCGGTAAGGTTGAGGCGGCCGCCGCCATCCAACCGTCCATCCGCGCGCAGCGGCAGGAGGCCCTCACGGCTGGCCCGGTGCGAAAAGGCGCTGAGCCGGAGCTCGGCAATCTTCTGCGGCGTCCAGAGTTCCCATTCGGTCAGCGTCACCGGGGTTGTCGTCCCGCGCACCTCCAAGCGGAAGACCCGGTGGCTTCCTACCGCCGAGAGGTCGGCCTGGTCATACCCTTCGGCTGGAATGGCGCGAGGCGGCACGAGCAGTCGGTAGGAGCCGCGACGCGCGGTGAGGTCCGCGACGGTCGTAGCGGCCATCAGGGACCATTGCCCCTGTGTTGCCGGCAAGAAACTCACGCCGACCGCTTCGAGGTTCCGAGGCAAAGTGACGCTTGCCTGGGCGAAGGCAACTCCGTTGGGTGCGGGCCGAAGCGTGGGACCGGAGCGGACATTTCCGTCGAACAAGCTTCCGAGGGTGTCCGCGCCCGTCAATGGCGAACTGGTCAGTACCGCCTGCTTACGCTCCGCCAGAAAGTCTGGATTCAGAGGGCCGCGAGCATCCTGGGCGAGCGAAGCGGTGGCCGGTGCCGGCTGCGGCACGGAAGCGGGCTTGGCATTGCCGTTCGGCGCGCTCGCTTTCGGCGTGCTCGCCTTGGGCGAGGCGGGGCGGGGAGCCGCTGGCGGAATCTTTGCGGACGGCTTGAGGACCGGCTTGGAGGGGGCGCTGAATGCCGCCGGGGCTGCCAGGAGCACGACCGGAGCGAGCCGTGCGAGCAGGCGCAACCGGGAAGTGCAAATGCGCGGTGAGAGTATTGCTTTAGGCATAGAGGCAAGCGTTAGCTGGATCAGGGCTGGAGGTGGTAGCGGTATCCCCGAGAGAAACCGCTTCATGACTACCCTGATTCTCGGACCTACGCTTGCCCCATCCCTTGCGATGCGGCAGCGAATGTCCTGCCGCAAGACGCCATCTAACTGAAGCCGATCGAGCGTGGCGTCAAAATCCACTGCCTGCCCGCAACCAGCCAGATCAGGAAGAACCCGCTTCCCAGTACCGTCAGGACGAGCAGGACCCGAACCAGGACCGGCAACTTCCTGCTTGCGACCCAACCGGCCAGCGCGCCCACCAGCCCGCCTGCCAGCCCGCCACCCATCCCCCAGAGCCATGCGGGCTCCAGCTTGAACGGTCCCACCAGGAACCCTCCCACCACCGCGCCCACCACCAACCAGATCGCGCTTGGGCGGCTGCGCAGGCTCTCACGGGGCGGCTTGTCCACTGGCTCGGGTTCCGTCACGAGAGGCTCTCGGCGGTGGCAAGCCGCTCTCGCACCCATTGGAGCTGCGCGGGATCAAGCTGCGGAATAGAACGCGGATGACGCGGATTCAATCGATCCACGCGGATCAGGCAATCCAGCTCTGATTGGGATCGCGGAGCCGCAATGGACTCTGAACAAGGCACCGATTCAATCGATACGCCCGAAGCATTCAGAGCAAGCAGAGCTTGCTGTGCTCCCCGGATGCAGATTGCATCATCCTGCGAAGCCCCGTCCTCTGCATCCTCTCCGTGCTTTCTCCGTGTCTCCGTGTCTCCGTGGTGAGTTCCGGGCTGAATCATCCGGGGTGACGGCATCGGGCGGTCCTCAGGAGCCCCTCGGCTCAGGAAAGGTACTCTTTCATCATGCTCAAGTATCGGCGGCAGGTGGCCTTCATGTCGCCTGGGTAATTGTCCTGCTCTATGGAGAGGAAGCCGCTGTAGCCGGTCTGCTTGAGCGCCTGGGCCACCGACCGGAAGTCCATCACACCTTCCCCGACATGGACGAAGGCGCGCATGAGGCCGTCGATGTCCCGGACGTGGACGTTCATCAGCTTGCCTCTCACCTTGTGGATGGCGACCGCAGGATACTCGCGCTGGCTCAAGGTCCAGCCGGTGTCGAGGTTGTAGCCGAGCGCCGGGTCCTTGACCGCGTCCCACAGCCGCAAGAACGTGGTGGCATCGGGAACCAGGCAGTGGGTGTGGTGTTCGATGCTGAGCTTCATCCCGTGCGCTTTCGCCCGCTGCAGGCACGCTCGGGTCGTCACGATCCAATCGGTCCAAAGGGCGTCCCAATCGAATCCGGGGGCAACGTCGATGGTGAACTTCTGCCCTGGCTGCGGATTGGGAAGATCATAGTGGCGGGGGAGGTAGCCGCCGCCGGGGCGGGTAAGCTCCCTGGGCCACGGTGCGACGATGTTGACCATCGGTGCGCCGAGCTTCTTCCCGATCTTGCACCCCGCCTCGAAGTAATCGAGGTTCTGCTTGCGCTCCTCGGCGTTGCGGCTGGTCAGCCCTTCGACCACTGGCTGGAAGAGCACGAACTGGGCTACTTGCATCCGCGCGCGTTCGAGTTCCTTCCGGATATGGCCGATCTTCGCGTCGGTCCAGAAGCCGGTGATGTCCTCCCGCCCCAGTAGGATCAGGTCGGTCCCCTCGAAGCCGATTTCGCCCATCGTGCGGATGGCTTCCGTGGGGTCCTGGCCGGGGTCAAAGGTGTGGAAGCACCAGCTCACGCACCCGATCTTTGGACGGCGCGCTGCAACGGGCGGCTGTGCATCCGCACTGGAGGTGGCGGCCGCCGCAAGGCCTGCAGTTGATGTGAGCAAGGTCCTTCGATCCATTCTGGCTACCTCGAATGCTGCGACGTAACTGGTACGTTGGGAATGTTGCTCACTTGATACCCACTCCAAGGCCCAGCCACCGTCTGGGTCACCGCCCCGCAGGAGACAAGCTCTCTTCGCACGCCTGGAGGGTCTCATCCACTTCTCGCGCGCCGATGTGCCGGTGGGTCACCATGCGGATGGTGTCGTGGGCCCACCGGATCGCCAGGATCTGCTGCTCCTTGAGGGAACGCATCAGGCCGTCGCACACCAGGCTGCCCGGCACAGCACCTTGATCAGCCAGCCGGAACATCACGATGTTGGTCTGCACCCCGTTGGGATCGAGGACGATATCGGGAATTCTCGCTAATCCCAGTGCCAGCCTCTTCGCGTTGGCATGGTCCACAGCCAATCGCTCCACCATGGTGTCGAGCGCCAGTTGAGCGGCGGCGGCAAGCCCGCCGGCCTGTCGCCAACCGCCGCCGACCACCCGCCGCAGCCGCCGGGCCTGCTCAATGAGCTCTCGAGATCCGCAAAGCGCGGACCCGATGGGCGCGGAGAGGCCCTTGGAGAAGCAGAACATGACCGAATCGGCGTGGCGGGCGATCTCCGCAGCGGAGACGCCCTGGGCCACGGCTGCATTGAAAATGCGCGCGCCGTCCATGTGGACCGGAACTCCGTGGTCCCGTGCGGCAGCGTGGATGGCGGCCAGGTGCTCCTGGGGATAGAGCGACCCTCCTCCGTGGTTGTGGCTGTTCTCCACGCACACCAGGCCGGTGCGCGCCCGGTAGTACGGGCCGTCACTGTGAATAGCGGCGCGCACCTGATCCGGATCAAGGATGCCGCGATCGCCCTCAATCACCTGGGGGAGGACGCTGCTGAACCACGCCATCCCGCCCATCTCGTACTGGACGATGTGGCAGAAGCGTTCCAGCACCACCTCATGACCGGGCTGCGTGTGGGCCTTGACCGCCAGCAGATTTCCCATGGTGCCGGTCGGCATGAAGAGGGCAGCTTCCTTGCCAACGGCTGCGGCAGCGGCTTCCTGAAGGCGCTCCACGGTGGGGTCCTCCAGGTAGACGTCATCGCCCATCTCTGCGGAAGCCATGGCGGCGCGCATAGCATCAGTTGGCTGGGTGACGGTATCGCTGCGGAGGTCGATCATCTGCAAGGGTCTCGAGTAGAAGGCTGGCGGGAGCATCGGAAGGGTTTGCCTTCGTGGTGCAACTCTCTTCGCCTGACGACGGATAGCCCCCTCTTCGTCGGACGCATGGAGTTGGCCCCGGTGGCCCCTCGCCGCACGGAGGTTCTCCGTGCGATAATCGGGTGTCATGGACCAGCACCTATCCCTTGCCTCCCTCGCCGTCGGCACGCCCATCCTGGTGGGTGGTCGGCTGATCCCGCTTCCTGCCGAACTGGCTTCCCGATTCCAGCCAGGCGACTGCATCCTCACGGTAGATTCCACCGGCGACCTGCTCCATGTTCCGTCCGGGGTGGACGGTGTCTCGCGTGCGGCGGTCGGCCGGGCGCACAAGGCGTTCCAGCGGATGGGGACGGTCTCCGACGAGGCGATCACACGCTTCTATGAGTTGTTCGCCGCGGGGTTGACGGACGACGCTGTATGGTCCGAGATCAGCGCGGCCAACGAGGGCGATGTCGAGCGGGCACGCGCGAGGGGACGAAGCACCACGCGGCTGGCCGTCTCCGACAAGATGCGCCGAGACATGATCGCCGGCCTGCGAGAGTGGCGGGATGCCCCCGCGCAGCGCGGTCGTGTTCTGGAGCGCGTGGAGCACCCCGGTTGGAGCGTCGAACTGGTGGTCGCCCCGCTTGGCGTCGTCGGCTTCGTCTTCGAGGGCCGCCCAAATGTTTTCGCCGATGCGACGGGCGTTCTCCGGGGCGGAAACACGGTGGTCTTCCGCATCGGGAGCGACGCGTTGGAGACCGCACGCGCCATCGTTCGCCACGCCCTCGACCCCGCACTCCGGGAAGCGGGCCTGCCCGAAGGTGCCGCCACCCTGGTGGAGAGCGCCGACCGCGCCGCCGGTTGGGCCATGTTCTCCGATTCGCGGCTGGCTCTCGCGGTGGCACGCGGCTCTGGGCAGGCGGTCGCCCAACTCGGGAGCGTGGCACGCCAGGCTGGGGTTCCGGTGAGCCTCCACGGAACAGGCGGTGCCTGGATCGTAGCGGACGCCTCTGCGGACGCCGACCGCTTCGCCCGAGCGGTGTATCACTCGCTGGACCGGAAGGTGTGCAACACGCTCAACGTCTGCCTCATCCACCGCGACCGCGCCCACGACCTCGTCCCCGTCTTCCTCGATGCGCTGCGCCGTGCGGGTGAGCGCCGGAGCGGGAGCGCAAAGCTCTGGGTCCTCGACTCGAAGGCCGTTCCAGCAGAACTGCTGGAGCGCCGCGTGACGGTGTGCCGCGCGGAGGGGGACCGCGAGGAAGCGTTTGTCGAGATCTTGCCGGAATCCGCCCTTGGCCGCGAGTGGGAGTGGGAGGAAACCCCCGAGGTCACGCTGGGCGTGGTGGACAGTCTCGATGAGGCGGTGAGCCTCTTCAACCGCTACAGCCCGCAGTTCGTCGCCAGCCTCATCGCGGAGGACGAGGCAGCGCACCAGCGGTTTTTCGAGATCACCAACGCGCCCTTCGTCTCGAACGGATTCACGCGCTGGGTCGATGGGCAATTCGCCCTGAACCGGCCGGAGTTGGGCCTCTCCAACTGGCAGAATGGCCGCCTCTTCACCCGAGGCGGTATTCTGAGCGGCGACGGCGTCTTCACCGTACGGACCCGCGTCACACAGACCGACCCGGACCTCCACCGTTAGTCCCTGACGGTCGTTCGGCAGTCCGGCATTGCTTCCCGCCCAACGCGGGAGCGGTGGGAAGCAAGGTCCTCGTCCGGCTCATCGCTACTGGCTGGGCGCGTGCTCCCGGTCGCCATGCGTGGCTACGCTGGTGGCCTGCAGGCCTTTGGGGCCCTTGGTCACCTCGTACATCACGTTCTCACCCTCGCGCAAGGTGCGGTAACCGTCCTTGTTGATGACGGAGTAGTGGACGAAGATGTCACCCCCCTCCGGACCTTCAATGAAGCCGTACCCCTTGGCGTTGTTGAACCACTTCACCTTGCCTTCCGGCATCCTCCACCCTACCTTTGCAAGCCAGGTCGCTCCAGCCGTTCGTCTCGGGCCGGAACCCTGGGGCGGTGCGGAAGCAAAGCCAAAACACTCCCGAAGCCTGCGGCTCCGGACCCACCTCTGCCCGCAGCCGAGCCACAGCAAGGCTGATCGACACGGTGGCATAGGCCTGGTTGCAAGCTCGTTCGCCAGGGAACTTTCCGAATTCCTTCATGTTGAGGGAGTAGGGTTCAGGGTTCAGGGTTCGGGGTTCAGTCTCACCCCGGAGCTTGGCTTGAAATCGACGTCGCGAGCCTTCGTTTCCGATCGCCTCAATAACGAAGTCGCACTCCTCTCGCCGCAGACTGAACCCCGAACCTCTCGAACCCTGAACGCCTGGCTCAGCGGCCGGAGCCTACGCAAGAGACTGAACCCTGAAACCTGAAACCTGAACCCTTACTTCGGGCTATAATGGTCCGTGGTGCCGCCGGATCGACTGCGGGTGGATCATCACCTGGTGCCGGGTCCGGCCTCTCCTCCAGGAGACGTCCCGTGAGTGCCAGTTCCCCTTCCACCGTCCGTTCCGCAGCCGTCATCGAGACCGCCCGCGCCGCTTCCCTGGCTGGCTTCTCCCGCCCCACGCCTCCCTCGTTCGGCAGCCACCCGGCGTGGGCTGCCCTTCGCGCCGCCGGCACCACCCTTTGGCTCGACACCGGCGATGTCGATGCTGCGCGGGCGCTCTGGACGGACGATTTCGAGAACCTGACCACCAACAACACGCTGGTGAACAAGGAGGTCCAGAAGGGGCTGTTCGATTCCGTGATCCAGGACGCGGGTCGCTCACTGCGGGAAGCGGACCCCTCGCTCACCCTGGACGACCTCGTTTATGAGGCCGGGTTCGTGGTCAACTGCCGCACCGCGCTGCGCCTGGTGGAAGCGTTCGACGCCACGGTTTCCGTCGAACTCCATCCAGCGATGGCGGATGATGCGGCACGCTCCATCGACTACGGCCGGCGCTACTTTGCGGTCTGCCCGGATCGCTTCATCGTGAAGGTTCCGCTTACGCCGGCCGGTTTTGTCACCGCCCGCCAGTTGGCCGCCGATGGGATTCCGATCAACTACACCCTCGGCTTTTCCGCCCGACAAAACATCCTCGCCGCAGCGTTCAGCCGGGTCGCCTACGTCAACGTCTTCATGGGTCGGTTGAACAGTTTCGTCTCCGAGCATGGCCTGGGCGACGGCAAGAACGTGGGCGAACGCACGACGATGGCGACCCAGATGGCGCTGCGTCACGGCCGTGAGCACCGGGACTGGGTAACGCAACTGATCGGGGCCAGCATGCGCTCCGGAGAGCAGGTGCGCGATCTCGCCGGCCTTGATGTCTTCACCATGCCGACCGCCGCCGCCGCAGAGTTCAAGAAGAGCTACGAGGCGAACCCAGGACCGGTCCCAAGCGGCCTGGGCCGCGACTTCCCGGTATCGGCCGAGCCGTCCTCCGTCCTCGATCCGCTCTGGACGGTCGACGACGCCACCCTCGCCCTGTGCGATGCCGCCGCCGCAGTGAATGCCGATGGCTGGACCGGTGAAGACTTCGCCACCTTTGTGCGGGATCACGGCGGTGCCAGCTTCTTCCGGGCCTGGAACACCGAGGAGCGGGCCGAGATTCAGAAGACCGGCAAGATTCCCTCCTGGACCCGCTGGAAGGATGAGCTCACCACCGGCCAGGTGGCCCTGGACGACCTCATGTCTGCCAGCGCCCTCTACTCTTTCGTCACGGACCAGGGCGCGCTCGATGCGCGCGTGCGGAAGCTTCTGACGGAGGCGGGCTTGTCGTAGGGGCCAGTCACAATTGCCAATTGTCAATTGTCAATTTTCAATTGTCAATTGACGCCTCGACGGAGAGTCTCTTGGGAAAACTCGACAACAAGGTAGCCATCGTCACCGGCGGCAACCGCGGCATCGGCGCCGCCATTGCGGTGGCTCTCGCGCGGGAGGGATGCGCGGTCGTGGTGGCCGCGCGTGACGCGGAACGGCTGGAGCGCGTGGCCGCCGAGATCGAGGCGCTGGGCGTCCCGGCGCTGGCGGTCCCCACGGACATCACCAGCGAAGCGGAGGTGGAGAACCTCTTCGCGCGGACGGTGGAACGCTTCGGCCGTCTCGACCTGCTGATTAACAATGCCGGCGCGTTCGATGGCGGTCCGCTGGAAGAGCTCAGCTTGGAGACATGGGAAAAGGTCATGGCCGTCAACCTGCGCGGGCCGTTCCTCTGCACTCGCGCGGCGTTCCGGATCATGAAGCCGCAGCGGGTTGGCCGGATCATCAACATCGCCAGCATCTCCGCGCAGCGCGTGCGGCTGAACTCCGGCCCCTACAGCACCAGCAAGCATGGACTCTGGGGGCTCACCCAGGTCACCGCGCTGGAGGGCCGGCCATTCGGCATCACCGCGAGCTGCCTCTCCCCCGGCAACACTCTGAACGAGCGGCGAGCGCAGCGCTCCACCGAGCAGGACGACGAGCCGATGATGACCTGCGAGGAACTGGCGGAGACGGCCCTCCTGATGGCAACGCTACCAGCGCACGTCAACATGCTGGAAGCGGTGGTGCTGCCGATGGAGCAGCTCTACGTCGGCCGGGGATAGTGTTCAATTGCGGAATGCGGATTTCGGAGTGCGGAATTGGGTGGTTGGCGTCCTCACAGCGCTGCTCTTCGCCGCAGGTCCGGCTGCTCCCCAACAGGCCCCGCCGCTCGGCCCGGAGTGGCGGCATTCCGCTTGGTTTGGGGAGCGGACGCGGCTGGAGAAGACGCCGGACGGCATCCGCATCCTGCTGAACCTGCCGCCACAGCTTGATCCCGCTCTCCCGACGCGGCTGGTTGTCTTCGCCACGCCGAACGGCAACACGCTGGAGGAGACCTTCGGCGCGGAGGTGGGGGCCGGCGTGCCGTGGCGCTTCGACATCCAGCACGTCGGCGCACAGGTCCGCCGCCTGCGAGAGCTGCGCCGGACGGAGAACCTCGCACTGGGCGTGATCCAGCCGGAGGGTAAGAGCTGGCCTGCATGGCGCCGCGAGCATCCCGACAACGCGCACCTGCGGGCGCTGGTTGAGCAGCTTAAGGGCCGCATCCCCGGCGGCGTGAAGCGGCTCTCCCTCACCGCGCACAGCGGCGGCGGCAGCTTCCTTCACGGCTTCATTGAGGCCGACGGTGCCATTCCGGCAGAGGTCGACCGCTTCGGTTTCCTGGACGCGAACTACTCCTTTGATGCGGAGCAGCACGCCCCCAAGCTGGTCGCCTGGCTCCGGGGGGAACCGACCCGCTATCTGCTGGTACTCGCCTACGACGACCGCACCATCACCGTGGACGGCAAGCCGGTGGTCGGCCCTACCGGTGGCACCTTCCGCGCCACGGGCCGGATGATCGATGCGCTCGGCCCGCACTTCCCGCTCACCATCACGCGCCCCGGCGACCGTGAGCGCTTCACCGGGCTTGATGGCCGCGTGGTGCTGGACCGCGACCTCAACCCCCAGAACAAGATCCTGCATACGGTCCTGGTGGAGCAGAACGGACTGCTGGAGGTCCTCTCCCACGGCACGCCGGAGGCGGGTCGGACTGGAGCCTACCGGGGGGAGCGAAGCTACTCCCGTTGGGTCCAGCCCTTCGAACCCGCTTCGGCGGTGGGGGAGGAACCGTTGGGCACCATCCCGCCGCGACCGGCGGACTCTCCCAGCGGCACCGCCCTCTTCGAACGCATCGCCGCCCTTCCCGGTCCAGAGCGAGAGCGCATCCTGGAGCGGGAGTTAGTGGTCGGCAACGTGCCTGGAACTCTTCGCCGCCTACGGGTCGTTGAGACGCGGATGGTCACGCCGGACGGTGTTCGGCACACCGCCCGGTTCGCGGTGATGCCGGACTACGTGGCGGTGGGCGGGGACGCCGATTGGGTCCGCACCCCGCTCACCCCCATGACCACCCACCGGATTGCGGACCGCTGGCAGTGCGCGCTGATCACCCGCCGCCTCTCGGACGCCATCCACGCCGCCGCAACCCTGCGCTTGAAGCCGCAGCCGCTTGTGGAAGCGCGGGAGGCGACGGCCACGTTCCTGCAGCACCACCGCCTCATCGAAGAGCGGCGCGCGGGGAAGGCCATCGGTCATCTTCTTTCCGGCATCAAGAAGGACGTGGTCCTCTCCAACCGCCTGCGGGAACAGCCCGGCCGGGTGGCGATCTACGGCTGGCATTTCCCGGACGGCCACCCCATTCAGCCACTCACCACCGTCCACCGGGAGAGCTACGTCGACTACAGCCACGGGGTCCGCCTGGTCAGCCGTCGCGTCCTGGTGGACGGCCAACCGATGGACTACCTCGCTCTGCTCAAGCACCCCACCCTCTGGCCCCTCGCCAGCGACGAGGGACCCATGGAAGCCACGCTGCTCTGAACTCCTGGTGCCACGCACAGCCGGGCGAGCAAACGTGAGGTAGACTACCAGCACTCTGGAATGATGGTGCCAATTCCAAACAGCAACACCGTCGATGGCGTGCGAGGGATGCAGCATGAGGATGACCCGTCGCCGATCTCTCCTCACATTGGCCGAGTGGTCATCACTCGCAGCAGGCGTGAGCGCATCCTGCTTTGGATCGTGCGCGCAGGGCCAGACGACGACCCTCAATGACTCGATCCCTTCCACGGATTGGGCCTACGACGCATTGAGCGCGCTCGCTCAGCTCGGCGTTGTTCCGCCATCAGACGACCGGCCTGGAAAACGGGTCTACACTGCCCGTGAGTTCGCGTGCATTCTCGCGGGCGTCGCGGCCGAGATCGAGCTAGCCGCTGGCGTTGGGATTCCCGCTCTGCTAACAGAGGCCAGGAGTTGGAGCGGCAAGGACCCATTACTCAAACTCTGCACGCGTTTCCAGTCGGAGATCGACGCCACCGCATAGTCGCGGTAGGCCTCGGGCA
>JANPLG010000265.1:0-5894 GCA_031426395.1 Actinomycetes bacterium | reverse complement strand
GGCGGTGGTGAAGACGTCATGCAGGGTTCGATCGCTGGCACCCACGAAGACCACGCGATCCCGGAAGAAGGAAGCGTAATCTCGCTCCCTAACGCCGGTGCTGCCGAAGTCGGGGTCGATGCGCGCGTCCAGGACGCCGTCCAAAACGTTGGCATAAGAGACAGTGGGATACGCCTGCGGCCCGCCCGATAGGGGCAGCACCGCCCCGCCCGCACCCCACCGGCGCAGCGCCTGGGCGGAGTTCTCCGGCTCCAGCCGTTCCAGCGCGGCGAAGGCCAGCCCCGGCTCGTCTTCGCGCTGGAGTGGCGGCGCGTAGCGAACCGCGCCATCGCGATCCAGGCTGAAGTCCGCGGAGCCGTGCGCAGCCTGCAACTCCGCCAGCGGGGTGTCCAATTGGGGGCGCACCACTCCGTCCGAGCCCACTCCCGCGCCGCCCCAGACGCTAGCCAGCACCACGCGGCCCGGCTCAACTGCGCGGATGGCCGACGCCAGCGCCGCGTCATCCTCCGACCGACCCGAAGGCCCGATGAAGAGCACGTCAAAGACGATGAGCCTCGCGCCCCAGGCCGTGAGCTTCCGGATCAGCTCCGCGTGGACCCCGCGCCGCCAGGGCCATTCGCCGCGCCGCGCTAGGGACTGCTGGTCCAGGTCGATGATCGCGATTTGGGGATCAACCGGAACGGGAAACGCACGGATTCGGGCGTCGAGCAACTGGCACTCCAAAGGCGCAACCACTCCGAGCCCGCCCAGAACCGCCGTGATCGCGCCCGCAACCAGCAGGCCCGCCACGGCCCCGCGCAGTCGACTCCCAACAGCCTGCGGCCCCTCAGTGGGCATAACCCTTCAACTCTGCGATGTCCGCGTCCGTGTGGCCCAGCATTCTGGCCGGCGAGATCTCCTTGCGGCCGATGGAAACGGCCTGGTGGTGCTTCGTCGAGATCAGCTGGGAGTGATGGCCCTTCATCCGCGAGGTCACCCGGACTCGACCTTCACAAACGCACACGTACCCGGGACGCTGCTTCGTGGCCTCGATGTAGAAGATGGTACCGCGGACCGCCGCCACCGCGCGCGACGTGCTGATGGAGTACGGGGTGCCCTTGTGGACCACGCTGAGCGCGGACCCGGCGTTCAGAGCAAGGGAAGTCTTGCGCCCCAGGTCGGAGAAGTTTAGCTTGCTGCCCGCGTTCAGGCGCAGCGCCGAGCCGTCCGCGAAGCCCAGGAAGGCCTGCGAGCCGGGTCCCGTAGCCACCTGGTCACCGGTGTGGAGCACCGCGCCTACGGCCGCGGGTCGCCCGTTGACCGTGAGCTTCCCCTTGACCGATAGGACCTTGGCCGCAGGCGGCGCTGTTCGTCCGGCAATGGGCGCGAGGAGCAAGACGAGGGCGATCATCAGGCTGGGTTGGCGAGGCATGGCGTTTTCTCTGGCGATTGTTGGCGGGCGCTGTGCGTTCGCATCTGTTGCTTACAACGCCGCCTGAAGGTTCTCGGTTCCCGGCGCTGCTTGACTCGCGCACGCTGCAGAGCTATCGCGGCATCGATTGCAGCGGTCGCCGGTCACTGCTTGGTCTGGCGGAGGCTACCTTGTGCGCGTAGGCGTTCGGCGTTTACATTTCTTGTGTACTCTTGTCTACGGGCTGCCAGCGCCGGCTGACGACATTGTGATCCTACCACAAGCGAGCCAGGCCCGTTTCGTCGGCCTCGCCCGCTGCATCGAGCGCACCCGCGCCAACAAGGCGAAACTGCTGAGCGTGCTCCAGCATCCCGAGCTACCCCTGCACAACAACGACAGCAAGCTGGCGGCCCGACGCCGCGTGGTGAAGCGACGGGTGAGCCACGGCCCGAAGACGGCGGCCGGGGTGGAGGCCTGGGACACCTTCCACACCCTGGCCGCCACCGCCGCCAAGCTGGGCGTCAGCTTCGCCGGCTACATGACCGACCGCGTCCTTGGGACCAAGGAGGTCCCTGGCTCCCTGACGAAAACGCCCAGCGGGCGGGACGGCTCAACCTCGGACGCTCTTGGGGTGCGACATAACCCGGCTGCCCCGGCCTATTGACCAGCTACAGATTTTTGGCTCGTCGCTCACGCGCTCGCCTATGGGCGTGACTACGTCGTGATCACGAACGAAGAACCGGCCCCGCAGTCGAAGACGGATCTAAAGCTTCCAAACGCTTGCAACGCTCTTGGTGTGTTATGGGATAACCCCTTCAACGTGCTTGAACAGTCGAACGCTCGGTTCGACCGTTATCGATACATCCCCTGTCGAGCGAACACGGCCCGGTCCTCTCGAGAGCAAGCTAGGCCATACGGGTCTGGCGGTCCTTGGCCTGACGCAGCTCATCGTTACCCAAAGCCATGCCTCTTGACTGCGGTTGACGCAATTTCGGGGGCGCTCCATATTCCCGCCAGCAGGCAGGCGGTGATGGAGCGGGCCGATGAGCGAGAGCCGGATCGAGCGGAAGGTGCTGGCGCTGGATGGCGTGGAGACACGGGGCGGCGGTGGCGAGCATGCGCTGCCGACCTCCTACTCCGGCCATGCCAGCGCCTTCTTTGTGCCTGACCAGAGCTGGTACACCGACATCATCGCGCCGGGGGCGTTTGCGGATTACCTGCCGCAGTTCCTGGCCCGCGGCTTCGTGGGCGGGATGAACCACGATTGGTGCCAGCCGATCGGCCGGCCGCTCCCCGCCGTTGAGGATGCGAAGGGCCTGGCGGTCGAAGCCTCGATCTCCCACACCGGACACGGCACGGACGTAGCGCGGCTGCTGTAGGATGGCGTGGGCGAGCTCATCAGCATCGGCTTCCGCACCGTGGGGCGGACGCGCCAGGACCAGTAGCCCGCTCCCAGGCCCATCGTGCACGCAGGCCGAAGGTCGTCGCCCACGATGCTGTGCCACCGCTCGAGCCGCACGATCGCCTGACATTTGCCTTAACAGCATTCATGTGCATCTCGGTGGCTCCGGACGGCATCGCAGCACAAATCCGCGTGCGAGCGTCACACCGGTCCGAGAGGTCACTCGGGAGCCGTGCAGCGAAGCGTGGAACTCGGAACGCGCCTCACCTCGCTCCCGCCACGGGAGCGAATGTCCTCAGGCTGGGGCACTCCCGAGGGGCGAGCCCCCGGTTGACGCCGCCGGACCATGTAACCTCGCCCAAGTAGATCACGCCTGCAGCGTGGACGATCACGTCGTGTGGCGCGAAGAACGCATCCGGAGCCATGGGGTCATGGCCGCCGCCCCAACGGGCAAGCAGAGAGCCGTCGGGCGCCAGAATAGTGAGCCGTCCGGAGGGTGCGTCCGGGGTCGGCGGCTCGGTTCCCGGCCACATGCCCGCTCTCCAACCGAGCTCGGCGATGTACGCATTGCCAGTGGGGTCTAGAAACACCTGGCACGGGCGGGCGAGGTTGGTCCACTCCGCCAGGTATTCGCCATTGCCGGAGAAGATCTGCACCCGGCAGTTCTCGCGATCGGCGACGAACACCCGTCCCGCGGCATCCACGGCGATGCCGTGGGGCACCTTGAACTGGCCGGGGCCGCTTCCAGGCTCACCCCAGGACTGGATCAACCGGCCATCCGGTGAGAAGCGATGGACTCGGGAGTTGCCGTAGCCATCCGCCACGTACAGGTCACCGTCTGGAGCGATGGCCAGATCGGTGGGGTAGTGGAAAGGCGCTCCGGCCGTGCGAATCGACCGGTAGTCCATGCTGGTAGCGCCGGTGCCGGAGGGCGACCCACTGGTGCCCAGCTTGAGCAGGGGCTTGCCGTCGAGCGTGAACTGCTTGACGGTGTGGTCCAGATCATCGATGAAGTAGGCGGTGTCATCCGGGGCAATGCAGAGGCCGTGCGCCCGCTGGAAAAGACCGTGCCCCCAGGCACCCTGAAAGCTCCCGTCGGGATTCAGCAAGATGACCGGATGCTCACCCCGGTTGAAGACAACCACCGTGCCCCGTGAGTCGACGGCTACCGCCGCCACCTCGACGAAGCTCCATCCATCCGGGAGCTGCTCCCAGGCGGTCCGGGGCTGGTAGCGGAAGTTACCCCTGCCCACGATGGGGGGCGAGGCGGGCATATCGATCATGGTGGTTGGGTCCGGAGAAGGTCCGTGGCATTCGTTGGCGCTCTCAGCTCTCAAACGCGACGTCCCAGATTCCCTCTTTGCCCGCCCTTCCGACAAGGAATGGGCACCGGTATTCAGGCTGCCGGCAGTATGATTGCGGTGAAGCGCCGCTGCTCTCGGAGACCCCCTGATGAAGATCCGCTACGAAGAGTTGAAGGAACTGACCACTAACATCTTCGTGGCGGCCGGATGCGAGGTGGAAGAGGCGGGGCGCGTGGCTCACCACCTGGTGGAGGCTAACCTCACCGGGCACGATTCGCATGGGGTCATTCGCATCCTGTCCTACGTCGACTGGCTGCGTGACGGCAGGGTGCTCGCGAATCAAACGGCGTCGACCGTGTTGGAGACTGACGTGATCGCCGTGGTCGACGGCTTGTTTGGGCTGGGGCAGAGCGTTGGTGAGCAGGCGGTGCAGATGGGGGTGGAAAAGTGCCGCCTCCACGGCGTGTCCGTCATCGCTCTCAGGAACTCCGGGCACCTTGGCCGCATCGGCGAATGGGCCCTGATCGCCGCCCGGGCCGGCCATATCTCCCTGCATTGGGTCAACACCAGCGGCGCCGGCATCCTGGTGGCGCCATTTGGCGGTACCGAGCGCCGGGTTTCCGCCAACCCGATAGCGGCGGGCGTGCCGGTGGATGGGGCTGAGCCGCTGGTGCTGGACATTTCCGCCTGCACCATCGCGGAAGGCAAAATCCGGGTGGCCTTGAACCAGGGCGTTCCAGTCCCGGACGGCTGCCTGATCGACGGAGAAGGCCATCCGACGAACGACCCGCGGGTGTTCTACGCGGACCCAGGGGCCATCCTACCCATCGCCGGGCACAAGGGATACGGTCTGGGGATCATCGCAGAGATGCTGGCAGGCGCACTCACTGGGAGTTCCTGCTCGAACGTCGCGAACGCGGGACGGGTGGTCAACGGAATGCTGTCGATCTACCTCGACCCGGCCGCCTTTGGAAATCGCGAGGAGTTTTCAGCGGAGGCCCGACGATTCATCGCATGGGTAAAGAGCTCCAAGACCGTGTCGCCTGATGGAGACATCCTGATGCCAGGAGAAATGGAACAGAGAACGCGTGCGCAACGCCTGCGTGAAGGGATCGAATTGGATCCCACCACTTGCGGCCAGATCCGGAGTACAGCCCACTCGCTGGGCCTGAGTGACGTGGTGAACCTGCAAGCCATCTAGACCTAGCGTTTACACTGCGCCGGAGCGTGAATGGTGGATCCCGAGATTCGCCCCCGTGAGTGGAGGGGTGTGGTAGCCGCTGGTGAATCGATTACACGATGGGCGTACTGCCCCGCAGCCCCGAACCATGGCTCACTGGACTGAAGCCGCCGAAGGTGCTCTCGTGTTCCTGGACCCCATTCGCAAGCTCTTGATAGATTTGCGCCGGCGTGCTGGCGCAGGGGCAAGCCGTCGGAGCGTTTTGGCAGCCCTCTTGTTGCTGGCTGCCACCGGTGGCCCCGCCGCGATTCCCGCCGCCGACGGGACGCGACCCAAGCCACACGATGCCGGGGCGGTTGAATTCTTCGAGAAACATGTGCGTCCCGTGCTGGCGGAGCAGTGCTACCCCTGCCATGGGCCGCGACTTCAGCAAGGCGGCTTGCGCCTGGACACGCCCGAGTTCCTGATTTCGGGGGGTCTGGAAGGGCCGCTGGTCAAGCTGATCAAGGACTTCGTGAAGAAGCAGTCCGAACCCGACCCGAACGTGCCGGTGGACCTGCCGAGCGACGGCGATGGTGTCATCGAGGCGTTCTTGAAGAATGCCCAACGGGTGATCGA
>JANPLG010000264.1:0-6851 GCA_031426395.1 Actinomycetes bacterium | reverse complement strand
CCTCCCAAGTCCCTGGCCGGCATCGCTCAGCCCGGCTACGGTCACCTCGACACCGGGAGCTTCTCGCAGGCCCTCGACCAGCGAGACGAGGTCCGGATGAGCCTTGCCGCCCTCGAACCAGACACGGACGCGGACGGGGGTTGAGGCGCAGGCTTCACGGGCCGCCGGGACCAGCGCTGCTCCAGCGGCTGCGGCGGTGCTCATTCGCAGGAAGGCGCGGCGGGAGGAGGCCCGCTCGATTGGCAGGGCTGGGGCGGGTTCTGCGTGAATCCGCTCCAGGAATCCCCGGATGGCCTTATGCGCCCGGTGGAGGCGGCTGCGGATGGTGCCGACCGGACAGTCCGTAGCCTCCGCTGCCTCTTCGTAGGTGGCGCCTTCCAGGTCGCACAGCTCAACGGTAGTGCGGTGGGCCGGCTGGAGCGCCGCCAGGGCGGATTCCAGCGGAGCGTCCATCTGCCGGTTCACCAGCAGCGACTCGGGGTTCGACCGGTCGTCGCGGAGGGCCGGGTGTTCGAAGAGTGCTTCGTGGCCCGCCTCGGTATCGGGTCGGTCGATGGAGACGGTGACGTGCTTGCGACGCCGGGCGCGGTCCAGGAAGTTGTTCGTCATGATACGCCCCACCCACCCGAAGAAATGGGTGCCGGGCTGGAACCGATGGAAGGCCCGGTAGGCGTCCACCAGCGTTTCCTGCAGCAGGTCCTCCGCCTCATCCGCGTCCCGCGTCAGCTTCAGCGCTAGGCGGTGGAATGCCACCCGGTGCGCCGCAACCAGCGCCTCGTACTCCCGGATTCGCTGGACGTCCGCGTGGAGGAGGCGTGGCTCTGCGAAGTCAGCAGTCGATGCGGCGAAAGGGTTCACGGGTTGGGACATCGGGTGTCGTAAGGGCGGGAACGCGAGGGAAGGGTGGCGCAATCGACGGCGCTACTCCATTAGAGCGTGATTATTCGACAATTGGTTCCCGGGGCTGGGAGATGGGGGCTGTGGATTAGGAGACAGGCTCACCCACGGTCACGGTCGTGCGCACCACCCCGGCGCGGTCGTGTCGGGCAGTGAGTTGGATCGCCGCTCCTTGCGGCGCACGGACCACCCATTCGAACTTGGCACGGTCGTTGGTGGGGTCGGCGGTCCACCCGAAGGCGCCGACCGCCTTGTAGGCACGGCCCTCAAGCTGCGGCCCCTCGATCCGGTGCGTGCCGCTGATCAACTCCGCGCCCTCCGGCAGGGTGATTTCGGCGACGACACCACGGCAGACCTTTCGCTCCAGCGCCTTCTTGGTGACGTAGCTTGGCAGCCAGCCGGTGTTGTGCACCACCAGGCGGATGCGGAAGTGTCCTTCGCCCAGCGGCTCCGCGTCGACGTGGAACAGCTCCAGGCAGGGGGAGATGAGCGCGTGCCAGAGCAGCCACTCCGCATGCGGCTTGACCTCGGCTTCGAGGTACTCCACCGGCGGATTGCGGAAGGCGTGGATGGCGTCCCAGCCACCCAGCTCCACCGGGCCAAGCTGCGGGTGCTGGTAGGCGTACCAATCGACGTAGCCGCGGCCGCCGAGCTTCTCGTCGCTCCACTTCAGCATGGTGAGATCATCTTCCAGCGGATGCTCCCGGTACCAATCGATCGGCTTCTCCACCTTGAGTCCCGCCTGCGCTTGCGGCGACCAGAGCTCCGTGGTCCACCCGAAGATCCCGAGGTGCTCGTACAGCCAGTCATCGAAGACGCCAGTGATCACTTCCTTGGGGTGGTACTTGAAGTCCGCGAAGACATTCAGGACCGGGTAGCCGGTTAGCTCCGTCCCCTTTTGCCCGATCTTCTGGTAGGTCCAGAGGTCCTCCGCCGGGAAGGTGTCGTCCGGCTGGGTGCCGTAGGGGCGCAGCAGCACGCCACTGTAGGTGTGGAAGGTGATGCCGCCGGTGACGTTGGGATGGGAGGCGATGAACGCCACCACCGCCCGCACCTCCGGCTCCGAAGTCGGGAAGGGACCCGCGCCGACCTGCTCATGCTCCTGCCGCCAGTGCGCCGGGAAGTTGCGGTTGAGGTCGAGGCCTTCCTTGATGCGCTGCACCGTGTAGGTAAGGCCGTCGTAGTTGTCGATGGTGCCTTCGGGGAGAAGGCGATAGTAGGTGCCGCCGATCTCCGCCGGGTCCCGCCGCACCAGCAGGCGGGGCTCGTCCGGGTGCGGCTTCCACGCGCCATTGGGGTCCGGGATGCGCATGGTGAGCACGCGGCCGTCGCCGTCCAGGTCCTCGCGCCGGAGTCCGTCCATCGGCTCCTCGTCGAAGGGGTAGGGGCGGGTGGAGCTGCGGATATAGCGGGGACGGTCGCAGAGGAACAGCTCCGCGCCATCCGGGTTGATGCGCGGGCAGACGTAGAACACGCGTGAGTCGAGGGCACGGGTGACATCCGGGCACTCCCCGTCCTCGGCCAGCAGCTTGCGGATGAGCGTGAGGCAGGCTGTCGTGGGGGAGACTTCGGTCGCGTGGATGTTGCCGTCCACCCAGAGCGCCGGCTTCTCCGTGTCGAGGCCGGTGCTGAACCGGGTGACCACAGCCAGCGGGATCTCCCGTCCCTCATGGCTGGTGCCGAGCGTCTCCAGCCGGAGCAGGTCCGGCCGTGCCGCCGCGAACTGCTGGAGGAGCGAAGTCAACTCCGCGTAGGGGAGGTAGTCGTCGTAAGGGACCGGAGGAATCGGGTGGGCGCTCATTGGATCTTGGCCTGCTCGACGGAGGGTTAGCCGCAGCCACGCGAGGAGGTAACTGCCGCCCTTCTTCCTATCACCGGCTAGACGCATCCTGCAGTGTGCTACTACGCAGCTTTTGTCTCGGAGGGTGGCTGGGGATTGGGACCGGCGAAAACCTGTGCCGATCCCGTTGGTCCTCAGGTGGGTGCGGGCGGGACGCCCGCGCTCCATGGGAACAGGCAGTTCAAATGCAGATCTCGGAGTGGGATCGATTGGCTGGTGAAAGGAGGATGTCTTGTCGCGAGATGTCTCCCTCGCTCAATCTCTCTATCTCGAAGCGCCGGTGGAAGGCGTAACATGGCCGGAGCGCGAGCGTCGCAACAGAGGGGTGCTGGCGCTGCGGCTCTTGCGACGTGCCCCTCCCTGTTTCGCCCGGCGAGCCGTGGCATCCGCCTCATCTGGAGTCCCATTCGATGTCGTTCCCTTGCTTCCGCACAGCCCTGCCCGCGTTAGCGGCGCTCTCCGTCGCCGTTCCGGCAGCGAGTCAGGAGCCGATCTTCTCCGGTCCGCAGCCGGGGGAGAAGACCACGGCGCTCCGCGCGGTGGCGGTCACGGGGCCTGACGCGGGCAAGGAGGTCGACCCGGTCACCGCTGCGGCGGGCGCGCCCACGGTCCTGGTCTTCATCCACGGCATAGAGCGATCGATCGTGCCGCTGCTCACCACCATCGACCAGTACGGCAAGGAGAAGGCGTCCCGGCTGAAGACGCAGTTCGTGGCGCTTTCCGAGGATCGAGTGGCGGCGGAGAAGCAGTTGCCGCTGGTCGCGCGGTCGCTGCGGCTGCAGTCGCCCCTGGCCCTCTCCCTGGACGGACCGGAAGGGCCGGGGAACTATGGCCTGAACAAGAAGTGCCTGATGACGGTGATCCTCTCCCGTGACAACAAGGTGACCGCCAACTTCGCGCTGGTCCAGCCCGGCATCGCGGATGCCCCCAAAGTGCTGGCAAAGATGGCCGAACTGGCGGGCGACCCCATGCCGCCCACAGCGGAAGAGCTTCGCGCGCGGCGGGTCGCCACCACGGAGCAGCGTCCGCTCCCCGCCGCGCAGCCCCTCGATCTCTCCCGGCTCGATCTGAACACCCAGGAGGGACTGCGCGAGGCGGTCCGGCTGCTGGCGGCGGAGGTCCGGACCCTCCGCGAAGAAGTCCAGCGGCTGCGCGGGCCGAATGGTGCGCCGGGCAATCCGGTAATGCGGCCCGCCCGTCCCGCCCCCGGAACACCGCTTCCAGGCGCCGCACCCACCGATGCCAAGCTCCTCAGCCTGCTCCGCGCCTTCATCCAGCCGACCAACGACCCCGCCACCGTGGACCGCGTGCTGGCCGAGGTGGAGGCCTACGTCAAGACGGACGCCGACCTCCGGAAGCAGGCCATCGACGGCTGGGTCCGGGTGCTGCACCTGAAGTACGGCACGGAGTACGCCCAGACCGCTGGCCCGAAACTACTGGAACGCCTCAAGCGATGATGCGGGTCTGCGGTTGGATCGTAGCTGCAACGCTCTGCGGAACGCCCGCCCTCGCCAGCCTCGCGCTGGTGGCCAAGGCTCGTGCCGTTCCCAAGCCTCAAGCTACGGCTCCTATCGACTTTCCGACCGGAGTGCTCCCGCTCCTGACGAAGGCGGGTTGCAACTCCGGAACCTGCCACGGAGCGGCCATCGGCCAGGGCGGGTTCCGCCTGAGTCTGCTCGGCTACGACCCGGAGAGCGACCACGCCGCGATCTCTCGTGAGCTGGGCGGCCGGCGGCTGCAGCTGAATGCTCCCACGGAGAGCTTGCTCCTGCGGAAAGCCAGCGGCATCACGCCCCACGGCGGAGGGTCACGCATCGCGGCCGCTTCTGCCGCGCACGGCAAGATCCAGGCCTGGATTTCCGCTGGTGCGCCGTATGGGACCGTGTCCCGCAGCCTTTCCGCGCTCGAAATCACGCCTCGGGAACTGCTGCTTCCCGCACTGGGCCGTCGGCAGAATTTGAAGGTGGTCGCCCGGTTCTCGGACGGATCGCGCGAGGACGTGACTCCGCTCGCCCTCTTTAGTTCCGATGACGATGCCGTGGCGAGCGTCGACCCCACGGGAGTGGTCACTGTGCGGGGTCGCGGACTCACACCCGTCATGGTGCGCTACCTGGGAGAGGTGGCCGCCGTCCGCGCCGGCGCTCCCTTCGCAGATCAGCCGCTCAAGGCGTCGCTGCCTGCGGCGAGCGGTCCTGTGGATGCAGCCGTCTTCCCCGAACTCGCCCGCCTTCGCCTGCCGCTCTCACCGCTCTCGGAAGATGACGAGTTCCTCCGCCGCGTCTACCTCGATCTGCTGGGCGTTCTTCCCACGCCGGAAGAGGTCCGCGCCTTCCTGGCAGATACGGACCAAGCCAAGCGGACCGCGCTGATCGACCGACTCCTCACACGGCCGGAGTTCACGGACTACTGGACGCTGCACTGGGCCGAGTTGCTGCGGATCGACTCCAAGCGATTGGGACCCGGCGCGGCCCAGGCGTACCACAGTTGGCTGCGGTCGCAGGTGGCGCGCAATACGCCGCTCCACGAGATGGCGCGCTCGCTCCTCACCGCCAGCGGCGACGCGGCGGTGGTGGGTCCGGTCAACTTCTACCGCAGCGCCAGCGATCCGCGTGACCTCTCCGAGGTCGCCAGCCGGACGTTGCTGGGGGTCCGGGTGGAGTGCGCCCGGTGCCACAACCATCCCTTCGACCGCTGGACTCAGAACGATTACTACGGCTTCGCGGCCCTCTTCGCGCGGGTCCGCTTCGAAGGAACCCGCCTCGTGGACGCTGCCCAGGGCGAGTTGGAGCACCCGAAGAGCGGTCTCACGGTCGCACCGAAGCCTTTGGGCGTCAGCGTGACCACGGCCACCACGCTCCAGGATCGCCGCGCCGTCCTGGCCGGCTGGCTCCTGGCCGATGGGAACCGCTTGCTGGCACGCAATCTCGCCAACCGGATATGGAAGAAGCTGATGGGGCGAGGGTTGGTGGAGCCGGTGGATGACCTACGCGCCAGCAATCCGCCCTCCAACCCCGCGCTGCTGCACGCCCTCACCGAGGAACTGGCAGCCGGGGGCTATGACCTCCGCAAACTGGTTCGGACCATCGTCAGTTCGCGGACCTACCAGTCCACGTCGCGCTCCGTTCCCGGAAACAAGCCGGACGATAGGTTCTCATCCCATTCGCTGGTGCGCCCGCTGCCGGCCCAGGTGTTGGCGGATGCGATCTCTCAGGCAACGGGGGTTCCCGATCAGTATGCTGGCCAGGCACCCGGCACGCGGGCGGTGCAACTGCTGGACGGTCGGGTGCCTTCGGAGACACTGGACGCTCTGGGTCGATGCCTCCGCGAGGGACCGTGCGATCCGGCAGGGCTACAGGGCGGACTGCCGGCGGCGCTGCACCTGATCAACGGCGAAGGGATCAACGCGAAGCTGTCGTCTGGAGTCGCGGAGCGCCTCACGCGCGAGGGACTCTCCGACCGTGCGATGGTCGAGGAGCTCTTTCTCCGGACGCTGAGCCGATTTCCGGACGAGCGAGAACGCTCCGAATGCGAGAAGCTGCTGGCGAGCTCCCCGGCGCGGCGGGAGCGGATTCAAGACCTGTTCTGGGCGCTGCTCAACTCCCGCGAGTTCGCATTCAATCATTAATCATCTGTCACCAATCAAGTGAGATGTGTTGTCAGCGATGTGTAGCATCACGGGGTCCGCGAACAAAAGCGATGCGCTTGGCAGTGCCCGGCATCGGCTGAACCCGATGCCTACTCGCGCGAACCCCGCTCTGCGGGCTGCAGGCGGGCCAAATCCCTGGGGACCGAAGATGCACAACTTGCCGGAGCGGCTCGGGCCCTGACCAGGCCCAACTGAAACCTAACTTGGCGGACCTTAAGCAACCGTCATTGCCAGCAACCACCATGCACTCATCCAACACCCGGTGCGATGGCATCGCCCGCCGAGACTTCCTGAAGATTGGTAGCCTCTCCACCCTGGGGCTGGGGCTAGCAGACTTCCTTCGCCTCGCCCACGCGGCACCGGCCACGCCGTCAGCCGGGGGGTCGAAAGAGGTCTCCTGCATCCTCATCTGGCTGGATGGGGGACCGAGCCACCTCGATATGTTCGATCTCAAGCCGGACGCGCCGG
>JANPLG010000263.1:0-4349 GCA_031426395.1 Actinomycetes bacterium | reverse complement strand
CACCGAAAGGCCCTTCGTTGCTGACCGCCGCCGCTTCGAACGCCGCGATGCTCATCCGCTGCTCCACGATCTCGTTCAGGCCACGGCGGGTGAGATACGGGTGCCCGTTCAACAGCTTCTGGAAGCGGGCCACGTCTGCGTCGGTGAGCGGCTCGCCGTGCCGCCGGTTCAGGTCTCGCGTCTCGTCCAGGGTGAAATCCGCAAGCGTGACGCGTGTGCCAACGTTGAACGGAGATTGATTCACATCGGTGATGAACAGGTGCGCTTCGGTAGCGTAGGCAATGGCGAGGGTGAGCTTGGACCAGGGTCCGGACGGATCCAGCGCGCGGGCGTTGTGCCAGGACCGGAATAGTCCGAAGACCTCGCTGCCATACGGGCAGGTGAAGAGGCGGTCCACCTCGTCCAGACCCCAGATCAGGGGCGCGGCGTCCGTCCCCAGCACGGCCCGGCGCAGGTAGCGCTGGAAGTTCACGGGGGCGCCGCTGCGCTCGTTCCAGACATCATCCGGATAGGTATCCAGATCAAGTTGGTCCGCCATCATCTCGCCCAGCGCACGGAAGAGCGTGTCCGCCGACGTGAGCTGCTCGGCGCCCAGCCACTGGAAGTCGGTCAGCACCACCCGCGCCCCCGCCTGGCGTGCCTGCTGCAGAGCTCGGGCCAGGATGGAGGTCTTGCCCATCTGTCGGGCCCCGTTCACCAGCACAATGCTGTCCCGCCGCGCGATAGCGGTGAGGAAGGTGTGATCAGAGCTACGGGCGACGTAGTACTGGGAAGAGAGCGGCACCGCCCCGCCGGTGGCTTCCAACTCGCCGGGCGCGGTGGTCTGCTCCGGCTCCACCACCGGACTATGCGGCATGGATGCCGGGGTGAGGCTGGGCGCTGCGCGACTCTCGCGGACCGGAGCTTCCAATCCCTCCACCAGATCGGCCTGCAGCCGCGGGGTATCGTCCGGCCCCTCCCATAGCGCGAACTCGATGGGGTCAAGCACCATCGCGATCCCTTCCGGGAGTGCTCCAGCAAACCGAATTCGGACGGGAAGGATGCGTGGCCGTCCTTCCTGTGTTCCGGACGCCTCGCGAGCCATCTGCAGCTCTTCGGCGAGCATCTCGCTGTGCATGGACGCAGAAGAGACCAACGGGATCACCGCATCCGCCTCGTGAATGCGCCGCCGGATTTCCTCGGCCCACTTCATCCCCACCTTCAGGTGGCGGTCCCAGAACACTTCGCAGCCGCGCTCTGCCATATGCGTGGCGAGGCTCTCGAGCACCTCCTCATCCGGCTGCGCGTCTCGCCGGTAGAGGAACACGACCTTGCGGGCAGAGTGACTGGTCTTCTTGAGGCGCGCGGGCGCGTCCGGGTTGCCAAAGTCAGCCCCGCATACGTTGTAGACGTGCAGACGCTGACCGTGCTTCACCTCGCACTCACCGAGGTCCATGAGGGGCCATGACCCGACCTGCCGCACTAGTTCCGCTGCGGCCGCCGACATCAGGAGGTGGCCAGCGTCTCCCACGTCCATCACCCGCTGCGCGGTGTTGATCCCCCCGCCGGAGACGTTGGCGTTCGCATTGATATCCTCCACCCGGTACACCGGTCCGGAGTGGATGCCCATTCGCAACTGAAGGGATGAGCGGCCTCGAAGCGACCGTGCGAGCTGGACCGCAGCCTGCAGGGGAGCGAGGGGCTCACGGAAGAAGACCAGCGCCATACCGTCGCCCGTTGGGATGCACAGCAGGTCCTCGGCGGCGCCAGCTTCCCGGTACTCGGGTAGGGACCGCACCAGGTTCTGGAGTTCCTGCACCATTGCCCGCTGTTCAGAGTGGTCGCGCGTCGAGTACCCGACGATGTCCACGAAGAGCACATGCGCGAACTGTAGCTGTGGATTGTCCAAAATTAATCTATTTCCAAGGTCAAAAGACGGTCCCAAGGGGTCAATGGGTGCCCGGAAGTTCGCATCTGGGAAGGCGGAGGGCGGGATGCGAATCCTGGGACGGCGCGAGTGCGGGTGGGGGTTGCGTCCCGGCCGTGGCACCGGAAGCGTCTGCTGCCCCCGCGCCGCTGAGCCAAGCAGTCCTTCCAACCAGAAGGGCTCCTTGGCTCAGCGCGTTATGGGTTTTCAATCTCGGTACGGGTTCAGTATGGCCCTGTTCCTGCACCAAATTGGCAAATCCCGACAGAGACATGCGATTGGCCGTCAGGTTGCTGGTTGCCACCAAGTTAGCACCCACCCGAGACGGTGAGGTACCGACCGCCACGTATGTTTCAGGTTCAGCCCAGAAGACGTCCTACGGGAAAGACTCGGCGGCGAGTGCGGCCTTTGAGGTTCCGTGTTTGCGCAACCTTCTCAAAGTCCTTGCACCGCCTTCGACCACCCTAAGGGAGCGCGTGCAAGGCTGCTGTGACCCTTACCCGACGAGTTTGTTACACACCAGTTCACGCGGCAAGGGACTGTGACGTGTACGGAAGTCAGGGCGCGGTGAGGTGGCCGGGGCGGGAGCCGCAGAGGCCCCGGGCCGCTTGCTACTTACCGTTTGCGGCGGCGTCTCCACCAGAAGTAGAGGCCGACCGGCGGCAGAAGTGCCAGGGCGGGTGTCCAGCTAGCCACGAACTGCCAGCCCCCTGTTCGCTGTGCGTTCGCCGGCTCCGTGGGTGGTCCTGGCGGATCGTTGGTGACGGTCCAGAGCTGGCCGTCCCGCAGGTACATCCGCTGCGCCTCCTCCTTGTTGAACGGCCGCGCGCCCCGCCGACCGAAGACGGAGAGCTGGTTGCCGCTCTCGTCCACCGCGCGGTCGCGGTCGAGGCCTTCCGAGATGGCGATGGCGTGATCTTCCGTCACGAAGGTGGCGACCAGTTGCGGGGTGGAACGCGGCGCGTAACCGTAGATTCCGGGCGTCCACTCCGGCGAGGTGAGTTGCACCACCCGCAGGCCGTTCTTCCCGTCCGCAACGTAGGCGAAGGTGCTGTTGTTGGTCATGCCAACGACCACCTGGTGCGCATCGTTGAGCGTCCCGTCGGCGGTGAAGGTTTGCTCCAGCACCGGTTTCTCCGGACGCTCCACGTCGATGATCGCCAGCCCGTCCTTGCCGGCAGCCACGTAGGCATACGTCCTGCTTACGTAGACGTTGCGAGCGTCGCTTAGCTTCACCAGCGCGCCGGAAACCAGACGGGGCTTTTCGGGCACCGTGACATCCAGGACCTTTAGCCCCTCTGCGTCGGTGACGAAGGCGTAGCGGAACTGGATCGCCACGGAGTTGGGGTGGTTGAGCGCGGGCGCGCCGATCTCCGCCACCAACTTCGGCTTCAGCGGGTCGTCGATGCTGACGATGACGAGGCCGCGATCACAGGTGATGTAGGCGTGGATGCCGGCAATCTCGATGCTGCTGGCACCCTTCAGGACGTGGTCCGGGTTCCAGGTGACCGCCCGCTTGAGGAAGTTGTTGGTCGGGTTGCCGTCCATCAGCGTGGCCGTCTTAATCGCAATCAACCCTTCCTCGGCGTCCGTGACGAAGCAGTACCCATAGAGCGGATGGATTGGACCCTCCTGGTTGCGAGGCATCCGCTGGCGTTCCGGGTCCATCGGCATGGTGGAAGGGGTGGCGACGTCCGTCGCTTCCTTCGACTTGATGTAGAACTTCTGACCGAGAGGGGAGACCGGGGCAGAGGTGATCCGCTCCGAGAAGCCCTTGTTCTCGATGTTCGCCACATCGTAGATGCCGAGGCCCTTGGGACCCTCCGCGCAGTAAAGGTACTCGCCACGGAGCTGCAGATTGACCGTCTCCCCGTGATGGGTGTGCGAGTCCTTCAGCTTCCGCTTGCGCGCGAGGTGGCTCTCGTACTTGAGCGGGTAGGCGAGCTTGTGGAGCGAGCTGCCGATGACGGCTGCCGGCTCATCCCTCTCCGCCACGCGCACTCCCTCGAAGCCGTGCCCCGTGCCGACCCACGCGTTCCGCCCGATGAAGTTGACGGCGTTCGACCCCTGGAGCAGAAGGTTGGAGATCCAGGCGTTGTTGTCGCCCTCTTTGGAGATGTGGCAGTCGGTGCACTGCTTGGTCTCCTTGCCGCGTACGGTGTGGGGGACGTAGGAGCTGAAGGCGGTGCCTGCGAACCCCTCCGCGCTGGTGGCCTGCTGCTGGTAATAGAGCCATTCCCGGTTCTGGTTCTGGCTGCTGATCACCACCGCGCACGACGAGCGGATGGGAGCGGTCTTGTTGCCGGTGACGCTTCCATCCTTGCCCAGCATGTACATGTCATCGCGCAGGGTCTGGAAGTTGTAGCTGGTCCAGTTGCGGCTGTTGTCTCCCTCGTAGTGGAGCATCGGCTTCTTCTGGTTGGACGTCATCTGCAGGTGGCAC
>JANPLG010000262.1:0-5021 GCA_031426395.1 Actinomycetes bacterium | reverse complement strand
ACGCAAGGGGCCCGTGGTGGTCCCCGGCGACCCGGACCGAAGCTCGCTGCTGCAAGCGGTGACCCACGCGAACCCCGCCCTCCGCATGCCGCCGGGCGGGAAGCTGCGGGAGACGGAGGTCGCGGCGTTGCGGGCGTGGGTCAAGCAGGGCGCGCCCTGGCCCGCCGCCGCCCGCCCGGGGAGCGACGGCCACTTCTGGGCGTGGATTCCACCCCGGACCCCCGTCCTGCCGACGGTGAAGAACGGCCGCTGGGTCCGGGATCCCCTCGACCGCTTCATTCTGGCGGGCCTGGAGGCGCGCAAGCTTGCCCCCGCGCCGGAGGCGGACCGCCGCACGCTGATCCGCCGCGCCACGTTCGATCTCACCGGGCTCCCGCCGACCCTCGAAGAGGTGGAGGCGTTCGTCCGTGATCCCGCGCCGGAAGCCTATGCGGCGCTCATCGACCGTCTCCTGGACTCGCCGGCTTATGGCGAGCGCTGGGGGCGGCACTGGCTGGACGTGGCCCGCTACGCCGATTCCAACGGCGTGGACGAGAATCTGGTCTACGCCAACGCATGGCGCAACCGGGACTATGTGGTCCGGGCCTTCAACGAGGACCGGCCCATCGACCGGTTCATCCAAGAACAGCTCGCCGGGGACCTGCTGCCCCCCACTGGCGACGAAGCCCGCGAGCGCGAGCGGGTGATCGCCACCGGCTACCTCTCCCTGGGCCCGAAGATGCTGGCGGAGGACGACCCGGTCAAGCAGGAAGAGGACATCCTCGACGAGCAGATCGACACGCTGGGCAAGACCTTCATGGGCCTCACCCTCGGCTGCGCCCGCTGCCACGACCACAAGTTCGACCCCTTTCCGCAGACCGACTATTACGCCCTTGCCGGCATCTTCAAGAGCACTCGGACCATGCTCAACTTCAAGAACATGGCGGAGTGGCAGGAAGTGCCGCTGGTCGGAGCGGCGGAGCGGGAGCGGCAGGCCCAGGCCGAGCGGGAACTGGCTGCAGCCCGGGCCCGACGGGACACCTTGCGGAGAGAGGGGACAGACACGGTGCTGGCCGCGGAGAGCCGCCGGCTCCCGGCGTATCGCGCCGCCGCCCGCCGCCTGCTCGACGCCCCCAGTGCCCCGCTGCTCCGAGCGGTGCTGGCGGCTCCCGGCGCCGTCCCCCCGGGGGGGATCCTGCTGGAAGCCGAGGATTTCGCTCGGGGCAACGTGCTAAAGGATCGCGGGAGCTTCGGCCAGGGGATTGGGGTGCTGGTGAATGCCGGCAAGTATCCCAATTTCACGGAGTATGAGCTAACCCTGCCGCAGGCCGGCCCCTATCAGCTCGACCTGCGCTTCGCTTCCGGCGATCCGCGCCCCTTCCGGCTGCTGCTCAATGGCCGGTTGGTTGCCGCTTCCGTGGCGGGTGGGGTCACCGGTGGGTTTCTCCCCGAGCATCAGCGGTGGGCCCCGGAGGGGGTCTTCGTCCTCCCCGCCGGCCCACTGAAGATCCGTTTTGAGCGGGACAGCTACTTCCCGCATGTGGACAAGTTGCTCCTCACCCCGTTCACCGGCGAGCGCTATCCGGTGACGCCGGAACAGGTCGCCGCAGATGCCGGCCTGGTGCCGGAGTTGTTGGCGCAGGCGGTGGAACAGGTGCGGGAAGGGACAGCGGAACTGCGCTTTACCCAGCGGAACGGGCTGGAGCGCGCCTTCCCGGAGGAGAGCCGCCGCACCCTGGCGGAAGCCGAGGCACGGGTGATGGCGCTGGAGAAGGAGCGCCCCATGCTCCCGCGCGCGATGGCGGTTTCCGAGGCTCCGCCGGCCACGATGCGGGTCCGACTGCGCGGCAACTACCTCACCCTTGGCGACGACTGCGCGCGTGGCGTGCCGGGGGTCCTGGCGGGGAGTGGGCGACCCACGATGCCCGCCAACGCCAGCGGGCGCCTGGAACTGGCGCGCTGGCTGACCGCTCCGGAGCACCCCCTGACGTCGCGGGTCTTCGTGAACCGTGTCTGGCGCTGGCATTTCGGACGCGGCATCGTGCCGTCCGTGGACAATTTCGGCACGCTGGGGGACAAGCCCAGCAACCAGCCGCTCCTCGACTGGCTGGCCACCACCTTCGTGAAGGACGGTTGGTCGTTGAAGCGCCTCCATCGGCGGATCATGCTTTCCGCCACCTACCGCATGAGCGGCCGATACGATGCCCGCGCAGCCGCCGTGGATCCAGACAACCGCTACCACTGGCGCTTCTCCCGCCGCCGCCTGGAAGCAGAAGCGGTACGGGACGCGCTCCTTGCGGTCGGTGGCCAGCTCGACCGGACGCTGGGCGGCACGCAGCTCACATTTAGGGACCGCCAATACGTGACCAGCACCGCCAACGCGGACCCGGTCAACTACCGGAGCAACCGCCGGTCGCTCTACCTCCCGGTGATCCGCAGCGCCCTCTATGACGTCTACACGGCATTCGATTTCGGCGACCCCACGGTGATGAACGGTGACCGGACCACGACCACCGTCGCCCCGCAGGCCCTCTTCATCACGAACAGCAGTGTGGTGCAGGAACAGACGCGCGCCCTCGCGCAGCGCCTGCTCGCCACGGTGTCGGAGGATCCCGGCCGGGTACATCTCGCCTATCGCCTCTGCTTCGGCCGCGCCGCCAGCGAAGCCGAGGTGCGCCGGGCGCTGGACCTGGTCCGTCGCGCCGAAGAGAGCCCGGCCCTGGCCGCCGACCCGCCGGATCCCCGCCGCCAGCGCGCCTGGCAGACCCTCTGCCGTGCCCTGGTGGCGATGAATGAGTTCCTCTACGTCGAGTGACCACTTGTATGGTACGCGGATCAGGAATAGAACGCGGATGACGCGGATTGGGCGGATTCACGCGGATCAGAAGACCTGCAATTGCGGCTTGTTCACGCAGTGTGAGATGCGAGTAATCTGCTCATGGCAACTACGGGAGCGAGCAAATCAGGGGCTCTAAGGGTAGCCCGATCAATGCAATCCGATTGATCCGTGCCCATCCTCAGAAATCCGTGTCATTAGTGTTCTGCTTGATCCGCGAAGATCCGTCAGATCCGCGTCATCCGCGTTCTATTCCGTGTCCCCTTTACCAGCCAGAGGTCGAAGAGCGATGAACCAGCATTGGCTTTCGGGTATGCCGGTCAGCCGGCGTGAGTTGCTGACCCAGAGTGGCCTCGGCTTTGGCGGTGTGGCCCTGGCAGCACTCCTAGGGGAGGAAGCCGCCGCGGAGAGCGCCTGGTCGGGGCGGGACCCTGGCCCGGGTGGTCCGCTGGCGCCCCGGGCACCCCATTACACGCCCCGGGCGCGGCGGGTGATCTTCGTCTTCCTGCACGGCGGACCCAGCCAGGTGGACACCTTCGATCCCAAGCCGCTGCTGGACCGCGACCATGGCAAGCCACTGCCCTTCGCCAAGCCGCGCATCGTCTCCAGCGCTACCGGCAACCTTTTGAAGAGCCCGTGGCAGTTCCGGCAGTACGGCCAGAGCGGCATCCCGGTCAGCGAGCTTTTCCCCCACGTGGCGGGGTGTGTGGACGACCTCTGTCTCATTCACTCCATGCACGCCTCCAACTCCCGCCACGGCGGCGCTCTGCTGGAGTTGCATACCGGCAGCGACACCTTCGTGCGGCCGAGCATGGGTTCGTGGATCACCTACGGGCTAGGGACGGAGAACCGGGACCTGCCGGGGTTCCTCACCATTTGTCCCACGTTGACCCACGGTGGCGTGAACAACTGGAGTAGCGCCTTCCTTCCGGCCGCTTTCCAGGGCACACCCATCGGCAATGCCAGCATCCCCTCCGAGCGGGCAAAGGTGCCGTTCATTCAGAACACGGAGACGCCCACGGAACTCCAGCGCCTGGAACTGGACTTTGCGAATCAGGCCAACCGGGAGGGCCTCGTCCGCACCGGACCAGACCCGGCCCTGGAAGGGCGGATCGAGACGCTGGAGCTGGCGTTCCGGATGCAGCGCGCCGTCCCTAGCCTGCAGGAGATCACCGACGAGAGTCCGGCCACGCAACGGCTCTATGGCCTGGACCAGCCCAAAACGCGGGACTTCGGCCGGCAGTGCCTGCTGGCCCGGCGGTTCGCGGAGCGTGGCGTACGGTTCGTTCAGGTGACACACAGTTACAAGTGGGACCAGCACGACGGGCTCCGGCGCGATCACGCCAGCAACTCTGCGGAGGTGGATCAGCCCATCGCGGCGTTGCTCAAGGACCTGAAGCAGCGGGGTCTGCTCGACGATACGCTGGTGGTGATCGGCGGTGAGTTCGGCCGCACGCCCGTGGCGCAAGGGACCGATGGGCGGGACCACAACCCCCACGGATTCACGCTCCTGCTGGCGGGGGGCGGCGTCCGGCCCGGCTTCCGCTACGGCACCACGGACGACTACGGCTTCTACGCTCAGGAGAACAAGGTCCACGTGCACGACCTGCACGCCACGATGCTGCATTTGCTCGGCTTCGATCATACCCGGCTGACCTATCGCCACGCGGGGCGGGACTTCCGGCTCACGGACGTGCACGGCCAGGTGGTGCAGGGCATCCTCGCCTGAAGCAGACGTGACGAATCGAAATCGGGGTGAGCTGCCCTCCTGCGGGATGGCACCGCAGCGCACAATCCCCCCAAGTAACGGGCCCAAACGAAAACGGGGGCGGACCAGGTGATCCCGGTCCGCCCCCGTTACATTGTCGCTTTGCGACCGGCCCTGCCTAGCGGTCGGCGCAATCCGCCGGGAACTGGGCGACCGGCCGTGCATCGCCTCTTGCCTGGAGGTTCTGGCCGCGATTGCTCCGCCCCCTCGCCGTGCACGCCTCTGGGGCTCGGCGGAGCGCCTGCGGGAGGAGATCGGCTCGCCCTTGCCGCCGCCTGGGCCGCGGGCCGGGCGCTGACGCTGGAGGAAGCGATCGACCTCGCCCTGGAGCACCACGAGGCGTGACCTACCTCGGGGCACGGTGACCTTTCTCTTGACCGGGTGCCCTCCGAGCGATGGAGCACTCCACACGAGAGGCGCGCAACCAGAGGGGGCGGT
>JANPLG010000261.1:0-17983 GCA_031426395.1 Actinomycetes bacterium | reverse complement strand
TGGGGAAAGCGCACGCAGCGCACGCAGCCGGGGGAGCATCCGCATCCGTCTGAACTGCCGTATCAGGGAATCACACCCACTGCAGACCTGCGAGCGAAGTGGATCCAGACGGACGGTTCAATGCCGAAGCATTTGCGTCGGCAATTGCAATGATTGCAATCGGTTTTGCCGGATCAGTGCACTTCAGGCTTATGATCAAAATGGCATCATTTGCATTCTACCCAAGTAGCAACCCAACGCTTATTGGAGCATTTCTTGGCTTCAGCAATGAATTGCTGAAGCAGATGCAAGCCTTTGGCGACATGGTTTGGAGAGATCTAAAGAGCGGACAAATGAACAAAGTTCACGGTCCTATGGGAACTGCCAAGGAGGTTGTATCATTCTATACAGGCTACTGCGGCATAATCCTGCTGTGCATCGCCACAGGCGATGATCCGTAATCAACTTTCCGATCCCTGGCCAAAGTGATTAAGACATTAGTCGCGAGTTGACTTCTTTCACGGTTTGTAGAAACGGAGGATAAGTTGAGTCCGCCTGAAGTGGTCGAAGCTAATCTTTGTATTTCGCTTGGAGAAGTCCTTATTTTATGGGCGGCGCTCAGAATAGCTAGAGGCGGGACGGAGTATCGCGCATTACTTGTCCGATACGCTGCATTTAGCGCAGTGTCAACCCTATTGACGATAGTTCCATTTGACGAACACGCGGCTCGCTTCATCCTTCTAATTGCATTCACCGCGTTTTTGTCTCTCGACCGAAAATTTATATCTATGGTTCGAGAATATGCATTGGAAACTACAGGTACAAGCAGCAGTGCCGATGATCTCATCCAGTCAAATTCACATCAGTATATCGCATGTTTTCGCCTCGGGCTTTGCCTCGCTATAATCAAAGTATCTGTTGGCTTGGTTTGGTGGTAGTAGCGTCTTGCTTGCGATACTCACAGGATAGTCATCCCCTCTATTGCTTGATTCTAGCCAAGCCCTTTTGTGGAGTCTTGGAGCCAGGCAGATCTGCTGACTGTCCTCCTTGCCATCCAAACCCACTTCCCAACCGTCGATCCCCTCCGCCCCGACGGTGCTACGCAATGCCTGGGCCAGAACGGTAACCGCCTCACCAACACCATCACCAGCAGCAGTGGTAGCCGCACCGAGGACGGCTACGACGCGCTGAACCGCCTTACCGGAGTGGATTACGACGACGGCCAGACGCAGGGCTACACCTTCGACCCGATGGGCAACCGCCTCACCAAGTCGGACAGCGTGAACGGGAACGAGAGCTACAGCTACAACAGCGCCAACATGCTCCTGACCCGTGGGAGCGGCGGCTACACCAATGATGCGAACGGCAACACCTTGACCGGCGGAGGGCGGACGCTCACGTGGGACGGGCAGAACCGCCTGACGCAGTGCGTGAAGGGAGGCGTGACCAGTAGCTTTGTCTATGGGTCCGACGGACTGCGGCGGCAGAGCACGGTGGGCGGCGTCACCACGGACTTCATCCTGGACGGACAGTCCGTGGTACGCAGCGTGGTTAGTGGTGGTGCGACGAAGACCTACCTTAAGGGCCGACGCGGACCGGAGTACGAACGGACGGGCAGCAGCAATCCACTCTGGTACCTCTACGACGGCATGGGCAACGTACTGGGCACGGTGGACGGCTCGGGCACAGTGCAGCAGAGTCGCAAGTATGACGTTTACGGAGCCGTGCGGGCCTTAAGTGGCGGCAGCGGTACGGTTCATAAATGGCAAGGAAGGCTAGGTCACGCAAGCGAGGATGAGACAGCTCTCGTCTACATGCGCTCTCGATATCACGATCCCTCACTAGGCAGGTTCATTTCCGAAGATCCCGCCTTCGATGGGAAACAATGGTACAATTATTGCCACGCAAATCCCACGAGCGCCATTGATCCGTCAGGCGAGTTAACCCTTGGAGGTCTACTAGGGGGAGACGCGTATGGCCATGAGTTCGACCTTGCTCAGGCTAGGATGGCGCAGGCGGGAGGGCGATATGCAAGAGCAAAGATCAGAGACGTCCTAAAGAAGTGGGTTGAGAGCACCGCCCGTTCACTGTCGGATGATGTTGACGACGTCATCTACCAGGGTAACCGGCTGAAGGTGAGAATGAAGGGCAGTAACAAGAATGACTTCGACTTCGGCGCGGATATGGCTGACAAGAGCCCAAAGGACTGGCACATCAATGATTGGACGAAGGATCCGCTGGATATTGGGCATTGGTCATCACTCGCCGGGTGGCTCTGATACTTTGATCCGGTCGTTCAGGTTAGGAGTTAGGGTGCTCCGTGTAGTTCCTGGGGCAATCAGCGACGGGAGAATCTCCGAGTGGTGAGACCTTTAACTCTGCGCTAGTTCTGCTTGTGGGAGGTTATAACCTTTGTATGCCATCGAACTTGAAAGAGGTCTGTGTGCTGAGCGTGCGCGACTCCTTCCTAGGAGCGATGCTGCGACCGCGATCTCATCATGGTTGATTGGTCAGCACAGAAAGGGCCGAGTTCCGCTCGGCGAGGCATTTGAATGGGCTGCTAATGTCCTCCCCCTGCTTTACTATTTAGACGTGGTGCAAGCCCAGGCTTGGCTGGAGTGGTTTGAATCTGCCTATGATTGTTCAGCAGAGTTTGCATTAACACGATTGGATGATTTAAGAAACGAGGTTGGAAGTTGGATTTCTGCTACAGGTGATGATTCACTAAGTGGAACTATTGAATGTCTGCCGAGTGTTGCTCTTACTGATTACCAGCGAATGTTGATACTCAACTTGGAAGATCCGTTTCGGGCTGCGGATGCAGCCTTGAGCTGGCAACCCCAGCACGGAGCAAAAGGTTGCTTAGTCTTAAAAGAGATTTGCTGGAGTCTTTGGAAGCTTGATCCGGATTTTTGCGTTGCCTGGTTAAAGGCGCTTGCTCGGCAGAACCGAGGGAGCTCCCTCGATGGTACGAGCGTGTTGTTTCTTTGGTTGTCACCACCGTCTGGGATTTTGGAGAATCGATTACACCGAGAACGGTGTATAGGTTTTTTCTTGTCCTCACCGTTTTCTGCAGTCGTCGCCGCACTTAGAATCACTGCCTATGCTTCGCTTAAGTGTCCAGCTGTTGTAGGTGATATAATACTGGAGTTTGTTTCGTATAGCGACAGATCCATTGGCAGTGTCTTGCCCAAGGAACTAAGAAACACCGCGTTGCAAAGAATGAGCTCGAGAATCGCTCTCAGTACGCCTTCATATCAGGAGAAGATTGCTGCTTTGAGTAAGTGGTTGGCATAAGTAGTGATTGTCCATAGTGGCGGTGGGAGTCGCGGTTGACTCATCCCACAGTAGACACAGGCGATTCGGATGAGCATCCAAGATGATGGAGATGTAAAGACTTCTCTCAGCACTGCGTTAGCTTTGCTGGTTGCGCTTCTGTTGGGTTTACATATCCTGGCGATAATCTCGACATGCGGAAGTGGATTCGCAGTGGGGTTTAACGATGCAGTCCATCGGTTTGGACCCGGCTGTGATTACTTCTCTATCTATGCCGCGGGCGTGAAGGCACAGGGCGGAGAGTCGGTCTACAGCATCGGCGGGCACGTGGAGCAGGTGCCCTACGCCTACGCGTTCCGTTACGCGCCGGTAGTTGCCTACACTCTTGGACTGCTGCTCGCGCTGCTCCCCCCCGTCCCGTCCTACGGCCTGTGGCTGGTGGCTTGTGAACTGGCACTGCTACGCAACGTTCGGCTTACGCTGCAGGATGGTGCGGGTCGCAAGCGGGCGCTGATCGCGGCAGCCCTCTGGCTCCTCTTCTCGCCGTTCTACCTGGAGCTGTACGTCGGCCAGTTCACCTTCGTCACCGCCAGCCTCGTCTTCTGGGCCTACCTCCGCTGGACACAGGCCCTGCCTGCATCAACAGGAAACCGGGAACAGGGAACAGGGAACCTCCTCGCCGACCTCATCTGGACCGCCGCCCTCTGGCTGAAGGCAATGCCGGTCCTCTTCCTGCCCATCCTGCTCCTGCGGGGCCGGTGGAAAGGAGCGCTCCTGGCGCTGGCGGGCCTCGCGCTCACCTCCTGGCTCTACTTCCAGCGCTTCCCGCAGGACTGGGCGGTCTTCGTCAGCACCAACGCGGACCCCCGCCCCACCTGGCACGCTGGCAACCAGGGCCTGATGGCGCTGCTCTTCGCGCTGAACGGGGAGAGCACCCCCCGCTTCCTGCCAGCCCGAAGCGTGGCCATTGTGGTAGTTGCCCTGGTGCTCGGCCTCCTCTTCCTCCAAGCGTGGAGGGCGCAACGCACATCTCAAGCGGACCCACACACCCACATACCCACACACCCCACAGAACCACTCCTCCCCCTCTACGCGGCTCTCTCCGCCGCCTACCTGCTGCTCTACAAGGATGTCTGGGAGCACCATTACGTGCTCCTGCTCCCGCCCCTGGTGCTGATGGTGCTGCGGGGTTGGTCGCCCTGGATCTGGCTGCCCGCCTATCTGGTCGCCGCAATTCCCACGCCCTTCGTCCTCTATGACGTGCCCGGCATCGGCTACAACGAGGACCCGCAGCGCTACTGGACCCCGGCCATCTCCCTGCTGCACCACGGATGGAAGCCGGTCGCCGCCATGTGGCTGTTCGGGGCGGTCGTTGTCCGCTCCCTCGTTTCTGGTTCGGAGTTTCTGGTTTCTGGTTGGGAGCGTCGCCGGAGGGGGCTTCAGTGGGCGGGGGCCGGAGCTTTCGTGGCAGTGTTCCTGGTGCTCGGCATCCCGGGCGTGGCGTGGGCGCGGCGGGCCATCGCGGAGCAGCGGAGCGCCACGCGGGACCGGGCCTGGGGACCGGACGTGTTCCAGCGCCAGCGCCGTCCGGAGAACTGCGGTCCCGCCGCCCTGGCCGCCATCTGCCGCCACTACGGCGTCCCCGCCACGGAGGACGAGATCGCCGGCCTCGCCGGCATCGAGGGCGGCGGCACCAGCATGCTGGCCCTGCAGCGTGCGGCGGTGCGCAAGGGCCTCTCCGCCGAAGGCCGCCAGGTGTCCGTGGAGGAACTCGCCGACCTGCCCCGGCCCTCCATCCTCTTCTTCCACTCCGGCACGGGCCGCTCCAGCCACTTCGCCGTCCTCACCGCCGTCAGCGAGGAGCCAGTCACCGTGGAAGGCGGCGGGCGCACCACCCGCCGTCGCAGCTTCTACCTCGCCGACCCGTCCCTGGGCCACCGCGTGCTGAATACCGGCATCCTGCGCCGCTACTGGCGGGGGGAGGTGCTTTTGGTCGGTCCCGGCCCTCGCTAGCTTGGCTGGGCCTCTCATTCTCGACACAGAGGGCCACAGAGCTCACAGAGGCGACACAGAGAGTTTTAGAGCAGTTCGTCCGCCGTCTACGGCTATGCAGCCCACGTAATTGACCCATCGAGCATCAAACTCTCCAGCTAACCACCTCCGCACTCACGTAAGTTCCGCCCATCCCATCACCATTCTGATCCGCGCAAATCCGCTCAATCCGCGTCATCCGCGTTCCATTCCCCTCCGGTAACCCCATGAATCGACGACGACTTCTCGGCATCGGTGCCGCCGCCGCTGCCAGCAACGCCGCCCTGGCCCAAGGCACGACCACGCGCCGTCCCGGCACCGCCCGCACCGCACCGCCTCCCTCCCCGCCGCCCACCGCGCCCGGCGAGGTCGATCCGCTAACGCTCCGGGCGCGGCAGGGGGTCACCGGGATCGGCAAGCGGGTCCTCGCGCTCTACTACCCGTGGTATGGCACTCCGGAGCGCAGCGGTCGCTGGCTGCATCAGGAGGGCGCGCTGCCGGGGCGGAAGTCGCTCCAGAGCCACGCTCACTATCCGGCCACCGGCCCCTACGACAGCACCGACCCCGCCGTCATCGACCGGCACCTCGCCCAGGCGAAGGCCGCCGGCATCGACACCCTGGTCTGCTCCTGGTGGGGGCGCAAGGACCCGACCGACAAGGCGCTCCGGGCGCTGCTTCCCCGCGCGGCGGCGCAGCGGATGACCGTCTCCCTGGCGTGGGAGCGGCTGGAGCGGCCCGGCTCCCGCGACGCGGCGTTGGAGGAGCTGACCTACCTCCTCGACACCTTCGGCAAGAGTCCCGGCTTTCTGCTTGAGACAGGCCGGCCCGTCCTCTTCTTGGTCGCCCCCGTCTGCCAGGCCCTTCCCGCCCCGGAGTGGGCCTGGGTCCTGGGGGAGGCGAACCGCCGCTACGCGCCCGGCCTGCTGGCGCTGGGGGACGGGCCCTTCCAGGCGGACATGCTGCTCTGGGACGGCCTCTACACCCTCGGGCACACGGGCCGGATGCATGAGCGGAGCGCCGCCGTCTGCGCCCGCGTCCAGGCGGAGACGTTCCAGGTGCCGATCCTGCTCGCCCGCCGCGCCGAGCGCCTCTCCGTCGTCACCCTGGTGCCCGGCCACGACGACCGCAAGAGCGCCGCGCCCGGCAAGGGGGTGGTGCTGGAGCGGGAGGAAGGGCGGATCTACAACGCGCTCTGGGCGCAGGCGATGAAGGACAACCCGGACTGGCTGCTGATCAACAGCTTCAACCAGTGGCATGTCGGCACGGAGATCGAGCCCTCCGTGGAGCACGGCGACCAGTACCTCCGCCTCACCGCGGACTGGGCCGCGAAGTTCAAGGCTCGCCGGGGCCAAGGATAGGGGATAGGGGAGAGCGATGGAGACGCCGAGCACGGAGATGCCGAGCATGGACACAGGCCCGATCACCGCATCGCCGCACCTCTCGCGCGCCCTGCGCGGGGCATTGCTGGTGGTTGGCCTGGCGACGGTCGGATGGCTCGTGTTCCGGGGCGGGCAGACCCCCACCCGCGCCGTCTACAGCCCCGAGGGCTATGGCGGCTACCGCGTGGTGCCCAACCAGCCAGCGGCCGTGCCACCAACCACCGGCAGCGCCAAACCCCCTGCCGATCCGGTGGCGCCCGCCCTCTCGGCATATGTCGCCGGCAACTACCGCTCCGCCGAGAGCACCGCCGCCGAGCTGGTCCGCCGCTCCCCCGGCCCCTCGCCCGAAGCGCGGCGGGAGCGGTCCCGCGCCCGCTGGGTGCAGGCCTTCACATCCGCTCGGCGCGGACGGTTCCAGGAAGCCAGGGAGCGGTTCGCCCTCCTCCGCCAGGAGTCGGAGGGACTCCGGCTGCCCATCCCCGGCACGGAGGGCACAGAGAAGGACAAGGTCGAGGCGAAGGTGGCCGAGCCCGGCGACGCCACACTGGAGGAGGAGGCGGCCTACCAGCACGCCGTCCTCACCGCCCACCTGGGGGAGAAGAGCGCCGCCGAGGCGGAGTTTGTCCGCTTCATGCGCCAGTACCCCGAGAGCCCTCTGGTCCACGCCGCCATCCGCCGCGTCGCCCGTCTCCACGGCGGCGACATCCCGCCAGAGGTCGAAGAGGTCTGGAAAGAGGCGAAGGCGATCTCCCAGGAGCGCGAGCGGACGCGGCAACGCGAGCGCGCGACCTGCGGCCCCGCCGTCCTGGCGGAACTGCTGCGCCGCCGCGAGGGCCGCACCACACCGGTCACCCCCGATGAGGTGAAGGAACTGGCAAAGGAGCTTGGCACCGGGGAGCAGGGCACCACCCTCGCCGCGCTGGCGAAAGGGGCGGAACGGCGCGGCTGGAGCGCACGCGGCCTGTCGCTCACCTGGACGGGTCTGCACGGAGAGCGGAAGAAGGGCGGGACGCTGGTCGCCCTGGTCCAGCCGGGCCACTACGTCATCATCGAGGAGGTGACGCTGAACAGCGTCCGCGTCTGGGATCCGCAGTTCGGCGGTCCCGACCAGCCCGGCCTCCGCGACTACACCAAGGCGCACTGGCTGCGGAACTGGAACGGCGTCACACTTTGGCTCGGCTCAGCGGGAGGGCCGTGAAGGAAGCGATCGCTTTCTGCGCCACCCGCCGAAAAAAGCCGGACACAGTCCACCTCCCACGCGACGTGCAGACAGGAGACCACTCAGGACTCCCTCTGTCACCCTCCGGGAGGCATCCATGCACGGCATCGACGCGCAGAACTTCACCAGCGACCGCTTCACCCGCTTCGTCAAGAATCTGGACCGCGGCGTCTACCATCAGGTCGCACGCCTCCGCCGCCGGGACCCCTCCGTCTCCGCCTGCGCCTACCTCTCGGAGCTCGCCGCCGCCGAGGGCCTCGTGCCCGCCCCGGAAGAGACGGTGAAGTGGGAGGAGCAGGTCGTCTCCCGGCTCCACATCCATCCCCAGAGCCGCCTCGCCATGCGGGCGCGGGAATGGGCCCGCAAGACCTGGACCGTCCACGCCGCCATCGGCAGCCTCGGTCTCCGGATGGTCGGACCCCACTCGGATGTCGTGGAGAAGTTCTTCGCCTCCAGCGAGGCGACCGTCCTCTTCCCCGCCTGGGTGGAGGTCCAGGCCGGCATTGGCCAGATCGAGGAGAGCCTCGCCCCCGCGCTCATCACCCAGGAGTTCGCCGTCGATAGCCACCTCGTCCAGCACGTCCGGCTCACGGACCACGCGGAGGACCGCCGCACCGCCCCCACCGGCCAGGGCGCCCGCGCTCCCGCCGTCCGCCTCCGCACCGCAGACACCGCCGTGGCGCTCAGCAAGTACCAGGCGGAGCTCCAGGCCAGCTACGAGGCCCTCCGGCTCCAGCGCATCCACGTCGTCGCCCTCTTCATCCAGCGTCTCGGCGCGCAGCTCGGCGTGGACGAGACGGACGACCTCCTCCAGGTCGCCCTCGCCGGAGACGGCAACGCCGGCTCCGCCGCCGTGCTGACCCCCGTCGGCACCGGCGGGACGGTCACCTACGCGGACATCGTCAAGCTCTCCCTCGCCTTCCCCAAGGGCTACCGCTTCCGCGCCGCCGTCCTCCCCGGAAGCCTGCTCCAGAGCCTCCTCACCCTGGCTGAGTTCAAGGACCCACAGGCCGGCTTCGACTACCAGGCCACCGGCCAGATCCCCACCTTCCTCGGCGCGGACTGGTACCGCTGGTCCGGCACCGGCAGCAGCGCCTTCGGCACCGACCGCATCCTCGCCCTCGACACCCGCCACGCCCTCGTCCAATACACCGAGGGCGGCCTCCTCATCGAGACCGACCGCCTCATCGACCGCCAATGGGAGCGCACCGTCCTCTCCAAATGGACCGGCTTCGGCAAGCTGGACTACCAGGCCACCCAGGGCCTCGACGTCAACCCCTGACCAACACCCGATCATCCGCCCCCCAAACCATAGCCAGCAGCCTTGTGCTGCGTTCGATCACGGTAGCCGTCCAGACCGCGTAGCGGTGACAGCTCTAGACACCCGACGCCCAACGCCCAACGCCATCAACCGAAAGGAGACCCACAGCCGTCCGCCCCTTGTCGCCGCCAGGACCGGAGGACCCGATCACCCCTCCGGCCCCACCGCATGGACAAGACGGGCGCTGCGGACCGCGAACCCTACTTCAGCCACGCAATCGACTGGAGACCGCGAGGGAGGCGGGTCTGGGCAGCCCAGACCACCCACCCGCGGGCTCCGGTGTCGCCCAGGACGGAAAGGAGCCGACCCTGGGAGGCGAGAGCCTCGGACCGCATCCCGGCGGCCAGGCCTTCTCAGAAGGTCCCTGGCCGCTGCCCCTTTGGGGAATGCGAGATACGATCCGTGGACTGTGACCGTTCCGGCCCGTCGTGCGCCACCCCAGGACACGGCGGGCAAGGTCCCCACGCGCGCCCCGGAATGAGCGGGCAACCGTGGGGCCGCCCTGATCCCTTCGCCCGCGCCTCACCCCGCAGCGGAGGGAGCAGGTGAACGACCCGGGTTAACACCAGAGGGAAGCCCAGGAGCGGCGACCCAAAGGCCCGAGGTCAGAAAGGGAACGCCCGTCCCTCGCCTTCCAGCGGCCCGGCCGCTCACAAGGCATCGGTTCGGAGTGATGTCGGACGGAGACTGGGAACCAGCGCTCCCGCCCCGCTCGCCCCCGGTGCCCGCAAGCCACGCCTGCGCCTACTGGGCGGTGCCGGAAATCCCGCACCGGTTCCTCTCAGCCCAAAGCAACCCCTGCCCGGAGCGCGATAGGGAAGGGAGGGGCCATGACCCACCGGCCGCACCTTCGCAAAGTGCGAGCCAGGCCGATGACCGGAGTCCATGAGGAACCTGGCCCACGGCCTGGACCCCGGGGCCGTCGCCGGAGCAGCGGCAACGGCCAGCGTATGAAGGATGTTCGGACCCGTCTCCCTCGCGCCCTCCACCGAAGCGCAAACGCAAGGGTGTTTCCGCGCCTTCGCAAGCATCTCAATTTACAATTTGCAATTGACACTTTTCAATTTGCAATCGCACCCCTCTCCTCGCGCCCTCCACCGAAGCGCCAAACCAAGGGTGTTTCCGCGCCTCCGCAAGGATCGCAGTTTGCAATCAGCAAATGAGGATTCTCAGTTTGCAACTGTTTACATGTTACCCTGAATGCTCGCAAACGCTCGGACCCTGCGTAGCCAGCACCGCGCGCCTTGTCCGGGTTTGGCCGCCCGCGGCACGGCGGCATCCTCTACTCGCGGCTCTTCTCTCCCTTTGCCGCACCCATTTCTTGAAGGAGTCACCCCATGCCGACCATTCTCGTCACCGGCGGAGCCGGCTACATCGGCAGCCACACCATCCGCCTCCTCTCGGATGCGGGCTACGAGGTCCTGGTCTACGACAGCCTGGAGAAGGGCCATGCCAGCGCCATTCCCAACTACCGGCTGGTGGTGGGCGACCTCGCCGATGGCCTCAAGCTGGACCGGGTCTTCGAGGAGCACCAGATCAGCGCCGTCATCCATTTTGCCGCATACATTGAGGCGGGGGAATCGGTCCAGAACCCCGGCAAGTACTTCCGCAACAACACGGCCGGCACACTGAGCCTTCTGGAGGCGATGGTCCGCAACGACGTGAAGCAGATCGTCTTCTCCTCCACCGCCGCCGTCTACGGGGAACCGGAGCGGGTCCCAATTGAGGAGACCGACCGCAAGGCGCCGACTAACGCCTACGGCCTCTCCAAATGGATGGTTGAGGAGATGCTGGACTGGTTCCACCAGGCGCATGGGCTGCGGTCGATCCGCCTCCGCTACTTCAACGCGTGCGGCGCACATCCGGATGGCCTGGTGGGGGAGTGCCACCGACCAGAGACCCACTTGATCCCATTGATCCTGCAAGTCCCCCTGGGCAAGCGGGAGAAGGTCTTCATCTTCGGGGAGGACTACGACACGCCCGACGGCACCTGCATCCGCGACTACATCCATGTCATGGACCTGGGGACCGCGCATGTATTGGCGCTCAAGGCCCTGGAAGCCGGCACCGAATGCGAGGCCTACAACGTGGGGAACGGCAGCGGCTTCTCCGTGAAGGAAGTGATTGAGACCGCCCGAAAGGTGACCGGCCACCCGATCCCCGCCGAAGTGAAGCCCCGCCGAGGCGGCGACCCCGCCCGCCTCATCGCCAGCAGCGAGAAGCTCCGCCGCGACCTCGGCTGGGAGCCGCGCTACCCGGACCTGGAAGCGATCATGAAGAGCGCCTGGGAATGGTTCCGCGCCCACCCGGAAGGGTACTAGCCAGTCGCGCGGCTTCTGATAGGGGGAATGGGGGAATGGGGGACGTCTCCCGCTCACCCATTCTCGCATTCCGCTAGAAACGCACGATTCTGACTTGACCAACAGCTAGAGGTCGTCGGAGATCTTCTTGACGCCCAGGTTCTGGTAGCTGGCGAACATCTTCACGACGTCGTCCTGGTACTTCGCGAAGTCCTTTTCGGCAGCGGTGAACTGCAGCCAGAGCACCCGGTCCTCACCGATGTAAACCAGCACCATTTGCCGGTAGAGGTCCTTCCGCTGGGTGAGCGTCCCTCCGGCAAGCGCGAACTTCAGACCACGGGCGAGCACGTAGCCGGAATCAGAGACTTTGAACTGCCTACGGGCGAGGGCCGGGTCCTTGGAAAGGTCTTCTGCGAAGGCGAGAGCGTACTCCTCATCGACTTCCAACGGATCCTTGTCGGACGGGTCCGCCCAGACCACTTGAAGCTGCGCCGGAGTCTGCTTGGCGTTTCCGGGAGGGGTGACCCGCATCCGGATGTCCCCTTCGGCCAGCTCCTCGACCTTCCACTTCTCCGGCACCATGATCTGGAAGCGGCGGCCGGGATCGGTGGCGGCCTTCCAGCCTTTGCCGGTGGGCATCACCGAGGCGTTGAGCTTGGCGGCGAACTCGCCCTTCCCCTTGATGACCAGGATCGGCGACGCGGCGTCCTTCGGGATGATCTGCCCCGGCGCGGCAAGCGGGGCCAGCGCGATCAGGCCCAGGCCGAGGGCGGCGGATGAAAGAACGGCGGAAAGTCTGCGGCGGTGCATCGGAAACCTGGACCCTGACCCGGGGCTTGCCCGAACGTCTCTTCCCCCAATCATAGGTCGAGCGCGTTCGGGCCACCAGCAGTCGCCCTGAGATTCTGCAAGCAAGTGACGGACGTACGGCACTCCGCCCACTTCCGCTTCGGCGCCAGAGCGATCTGAGGGTGTCGAATGCATCCCCATCCTCGCTACGAAACTATGCCGCCGGCAGCGCTGGCGGGGCATGTCGAGAGGGTAGCTCCACGCCTTTACCTGACTTCCTGCGCTTCCTGCCGGGTCACGATAGGGACGTACCCCACCTCAAGACCCTTCGGCGGGCTGACAATCACCGCCGGGTCAAGGTCGGCGAGCTTTCCCGCTGCAGGCGGAGGCAGATACTCGCGGTCCTTCTTCCACGCTCTGTGCAGCATCTCCACCCGCTTCTGAAGCGCTTCCCGCTCTGGGTCAGATAGGTCGGCGTTCATCAGTGCCGGCTGGTCGGCAAAGCGATACCAGTAGTAGGTAACCATGCTGCCGTCGCCGAGCTTTGCCGTGAATGGACCGGACTTTGGTCCCGGCTTCTTCCAGGAACTCTCTGGACCGTCCGGAGTCTCGTACGGGCGACGATCGGGGCCGCGACGTTTAGGGAACTCCACCGTGTGCAGTCCGGTCTCCGCCGGCACGTCCTTCGCGCTCACCACCACCCACTGCTCTTTGGACCCTGCATCCTTCGTCAGACGGTAGAACTGGGGAAGCGTAACGGATGCGCCCGCTTTCTCCACGGCATCCTTCGCCCACATGTACCCATAGGTGGCATCATCCAGGGCAGTTGGTGAGGCGAACGACTTCCAGGCAAGCGGCACTTTCTTCTCGCGAGGAGTGCCGGACGGGTAAATCTGCCAGGTCGCTCCCCCCTTCCCCTCGAAGGTCTGCACGGCGGCTGCCGCCGGATCAATGCGGCCAGACACAACCTTCCCTCCGCCGAACCACGCCTCAACCCCATCCCAGAGGGCGGCCTTAGGGTAAGCGGTGATGCGGTGGATGAGGGGTGCTTCCCCTTCCGTCCGGCCCGGGAATTGCACGGGGGCGACCCGCGCAAAAGTAACCCCTGCGGCATCCTGGGCGATGTATGCGGGAATGTGCTGGGTCTCCATTTGCACCGCCTTGTTCGGATCGGAAGGCCGGGTGTCGAGGAACATGCCGCCCACTTCCGGCTTCTCAACAGTGGGCTTGGACCAGAAGTAGGGCACAAAGAACGTCGCCGGCCCCTTGAAGTTGCCGGTGTTCAGGAATAGGGTCCAGCACTGGTTGCCCGTTGGCACCGGCTTACCTGCCGTGGTCTGCTTCGGCGCGGTCAGGGGTAGGGGAAGGTATCCGTATCCGAACAGTTCCCCAGACGTGCCTTGCTTCAAGTTCAGTCCGTCTGGCGGCCATAGGACCCAGGGGCTGAGCTGGGCGATGGCATAGTGGCCCGCGGGCTTGTCCCAATTGCGGCCCTTGCCGGCCCCTGGACCGTTCGCCCACTCGACAAAGTTCAGCGCCACGCCGCCCATGATGAACTTCGGGGTCTCGGTGGCAAACCGCGTGTCACGCCACCACCCCAGCCCACCTTCGATGTCCGAGTAAAGGTTCTTGGGCTTCGGGCCGTCATACTGCGAAAACATCCAGGTGCCAAACAAGCCGCTCTGGAATTCCTGCCCCGGGTAGTTCTTCAGCAGCGGCCAGGCGGCGACATACATCGAGAAGCCCGCGTTGTACTTGGGGTCTACCCTGGAGTGCGGAACGAGCAGATAGCCTGCCATCTCCGCTTTCTGGGGCTTGGGTGCGTCGGCGGCACGGGCCGCCTGGTAGGCGAGCCATGGGAGCGTCAGGCCCGCAAACAACCACCATCGGACTGGGTTCGGCTTCAATGGATTTCCTCGTTGATCAAAAGCGATTGAGCCTGAGCGGCTCTGCGGTTGGGGTGGCGGTGATCTGGTCGACCGATCGTCTTCCGGCCAGATAGTATCCACGTTCGGACAATCGACATCTTCCCGGTTGGCTGGCCGGTTGGCTGGCCGGTTGGCTGGCCCGTTAGCTGGCCGGGGCCGTGGCGAGGCGCTTCATTGCTTCTCCCATCGCTTCGCCGATCAGATAGTAAGTCTCGGCGCTCGAATTCCAATGGTAGCTCTGACCCGTGGGCGACTCCTCGGCTGGACGCCAGAAAGCCCGGGTTCCTACGAAGGCCACGTTCCCTTTGAACTCCGGCATCTCTGCGACCGACGCCTGGCCTCGCATCAGTGCCAGCGCACGGGGATGCTTCTCCTCAAGGCCGCCCATACCGGTTTCTGCGATCACGAAGGGCAGCCGAGCTGATCCCAGGTCGCGGCGCATGTCGCGGATGAAGTGAGCCATGTTGCTTGCGTACTCTGCTGTGGACGCGTCATGAATGCGGTCGTTCCAGCCCTGGTGCCAGCCAAAGCCCGCAAGCTCGTACCGCCCGTCACTTCCGGGCACGAGTTCCTTGACGCGACTCAGCGCGGCCTTGGTGAGCGCTAGGGTCTCGCGATAATACTTGCCGATCACCGTTGGGTCCTGTGCAACTGCTCCGTCCGTCGAAGCACCGAACGAGTATCCTGGCTTGCCAGCGCTTGGTGGACGGAAGTCCAAGGCAAGGCTCTTGCCTCCCCACGCGCACTTGATGAGCAGCACGGGCTCGGCCCGCGTATTGCCCATCACCCAGCCAAAGCCCATTTCCGGACCGATGCGATCCGGGCGCGCGCCAAACCCGGGGGCCAGAGCTCCCTTCCGGTCCAGGTAGCTGATGAAAACGTCCTCGCGTGCTTGCCACTTGCCGGTTGCAGGGTCCAAGAGGTGCGCGAATCGGCTGGCGGTCGCCGGGTTCTTGGCCAAGAACTCCAACGACCCCTTTCCACCATTACGCGCCGGGTCGGAGGGGATGATGCCGTGACCCTCCATGTTCGATTGACCAGCGAGGATGAACACCGCAATCGGCGCCACTGCCTTCGCCTGACCGTCAGTGAGCTGGCGAGAGGCCCTGGTAACCGGCTCACCTGCTCGGGCCCTTCCGGCAGCGGCAGCGGAGGCGGCAATGCAGGCGGCGAAGGTTGACCCTGCCGTGACGGCTGTAGCCCGAGCGGCCTCAACCAAGACCCCGCGTCGAGTCAGCGACCGAGCACCCTCTGTGTTGTTGTATTCGCTCATTCCATTCCCCAATTCGCCGATCCAGTCGCAGGGCGATGTGGACCCATTCCGTGCAGTCGCCTGGTTGCCGAGTCTCACCGGGAACATAGGATGCCAGCGGCGTCGGCGGGTTTCGGTTCTTGTCCCGGGGTCACCGCGCGGGTTCGTCCGCCAGGATAGTCCCTTGCGGTTGGACCTCCGGTGGCACACGTGGCAGTGGGGTGAGGGCGCTGGCTGCGGTGACCGAAATCCTGAGTGCGGCCAGGCTCGCTGTGACGGCGGATCGAGCTGGAATCCCACGATCCAGATCCAAAGCGTCGCTTCTAGTGGCCATCCACAGGTCCGCGGTCCTGGAGCCCGGCGGGGCTCTTGCAAAAAAGACCCAAGAAAACCCTGTCCCCTAACAGGGTTGGCAGGAGAAGGGTGAGTTTGCAAGGAACGAAGGAAGGAAGACTGGCGCGTGTGCCCGGTGGGCGTGTGCGCTTCGTCTCGATCACGGCCCCGCGACCGCTTCCCAACTCCTCTCGCGAGGCAGGGGAGTTCCCCTGGGCAGTAGTCCTCAAGATTTCGGAACAAGCTACAACTCATCCCCCGAAACGGCTGGCAAGCGACTTCACGCAGCGCCCCAGCCGCTCCGTAACCGTAGGAGACCCCGCGATGCGACAAAACGCATTGGGGAAGCATGGCTGGTCTGCAGTTTCAGGTCTGCTTCTCTGCTCGGTAGTGGGTGCGCCCCCGGCGCACGCGGCTCCTGGTTCGCCGCTTCAGGCAAACCCTCAGTTCGCTATTGGAAGTCCCACGCCCAACAGCCTGGTGGGCGGTCGGATCAGCGTAAGCATCGCCTACAACCAGGGCTTGTCCCGGATCACGGCGTTCACCGTCTACGTGGATGACGCCATCCTCTACAGCCAGAAGGCGGACGAGAACCTGCCGGTCAAGGGGATTCAGTACCTCCCCCTCGACACCACCACGCTGACCGACGGCAACCACACCCTCCGGGTCCTGGCCACCGGCACCCGCGGACGACTGGGCGAGGACACCCTGGCGCTGACGGTCAAGAACGGTCTCGCGGGTGGGCAGGACATCGTCCCGCCGTTGGTGCAATTCCGCAACCTGCTCAACAACCAGGAAGTCAGCGGCATTATCGAGCTGGATGTCCTGGCCGAAGATAACACGATGCAGAATCTCTTCGTGTCGGTCTTCGTGAATCAGGATGTGAAGCTGCTGAAGAACGTGCCGCCGTACAACCTCCGGCTCGACACGGCCAAGTACCTCGATCCGAAGACCGGTCGGGGTGAGATCCGCATCGAAGCGTGGGCATACGACCGCGCGAACAACCTCGGCAAGGCGCGACCGATCACGCTCTCCGTGGTTCCGGCACCCAGCCTCGACATGACCCGGAAGCAGGACGATCCCACCAGCAAGCCGGTGATGCCGGTCGGGACGCCGCGCGAGCCGATGGCGACCCTCCCTAACAAGGAACCGGGAACGCGGCTTGACGTTGAACTGAACACCCGCCCGGTGGCGATGAATGAGATGAAGATCGCCGCGCCGATGCCGCTGCCCACGGGCGGAACCGGAGAGGCGGTGATCGGCACCGAGTCCCGCCAGCCAGGAGCACGAATTCCCGGCGCACAGAGCGTGGGCAAGCGCGGCAATGCATTGGTGGAACCGGACGCCGTCTCCTCCAGAAGCGATGCCCGACAGATGGCCGGACTGGGCGCGCCGAAGGTCAAGCTACCTTCCAGCGCCCGCGTCATGATTGCCAAGGCGGACAAGCCCGCGAACGCGCTGCCGCCGGAGTTCCAGCCCGTTGCCCCCAGGCCGGTAGCTCCCAAGCCGGTGGCTCCCAACCCCGTGGCTCCCAAGCCCGTGGTTAACGCGGTGACCACTCCCAAGCCGGTGATGAATGCAGTGCCCGCCCCCAAGACGGTGACGCCCGAGCTTCGGGTGACGCTGCCGACCCGCACGGCAGCAGCGGAGCCGATGGGCGGACTCTCCGTTCCCCTGCCGGTTCCCTCGGCTGCTCCCATCCCGATGGGAACGCCCCGCATCACGGTTCCCACGCAAACTACGCGCAGCGTGCCGACCATCGAACCGCGCTCCAACGGCCAGGTCATGGCGAAGGCGGGAGCGGAGCGGCCCGGTGAGGGCGTAATTGTTGTAGTGCCGGCGGGTGCCAAGCCGGACAAGACCGGGCGCATTCCGGTTCAGGTCTACCGCCCCAAGACGGTCGCTCTTTCCAACGCCCGCCTCCCGCAGGACCGCGAGTATCGCGTGAAGGCGGGTGAAACGCTGGATGCCGTGGCCAAGCGGTTCCGCGTCACGCCCAAGTCGATCCAGATCGCCAACGGCATCACTGGCAACCGTGCGGCAGCCGGCTCCATCATCAAGGTACCCGGGACCTTCGATGTGGTGCTGAACAACGAGCGGGTTGCCTTCGATGTGTCCCCGCGCATCCAGGGTGGCCTTCCGCTGGCACCCTTCCGCCAGATCTTCGAGCACGCCG
>JANPLG010000260.1:0-1817 GCA_031426395.1 Actinomycetes bacterium | reverse complement strand
GGCCGAGAAGATCGTGCTGGTGATGGACAACCTCAACACCCACGGCATCGGCTCGCTCTACGAGGCCTTTCCGCCCGCCGAAGCGAACCGCATCGCCCGCAAGCTGGAAATCCACTACACGCCCAAGCACGGCAGCTGGTTGAACATGGCGGAGAGCGAACTGTCGATTCTGGCGCGTCAGTGCCTGAACCGGCGGATCCCGACCCAAGACGAACTCAACACCGAAGTGCAGGCTTGGGCGAACAAGCGCAACGGCATCGACAGTGAGATGAACTGGCGGTTCACCACCGACACCGCACGAATCAAGTTGGCGCGTCTCTACCCATCATTAGACGGGTGACAGAACACTAGTCGGAAGCGACGGCGTTGCGGGTCAGTCCTTTCCGGGACCTCTCCGCGCACTCCGCGCCTCTGCGTTGAGTCTGCTGCCTTCAGTCCTCCCTCGAGGCTAACATCGGAACCGTCGCGCGGACGTCGCCTTAACCAGGCTTCATCTGATCCGTGAGGAGCGCGGGTGGCTGACCGTGAACCTGAGTTGGAGTGTATCCATCGCTCCTTGCTGCCACGGAGGCGCTTCCATGCCACGAATGCCATCCTCGCTTCACCTCACACTCTTCGCAGGGTGCCTCGCACTCGCGGTGCCGATGCCGGGGGCGGCGCACCAGGCGCCTGCCGCAGTCCCGCAATCCGGAACGTCCAAATCGATACCAGACGCGGCCATCTGGGACGGGCGCAAGATCGTCCCGTTCAAGAGCCTCGACAACCCGCCGATGGTCCCCGCGAAGGACGCCGACTTCCTGGACGACGGTGAGTACGTACTAGGGGTCATGGTGGACGGCGAAAGCCGCGCGTACCCCACGCGGTTCCTCTGGTGGCACCACGTCATCAACGACCGCTTCAAGGACAAGCCGTTCGCAGTCACCTACTGCAGCGTCTGCAACACCGGCATCCGGTTCGATACGCGAAAGAAGGGCGGCACAGTGATGCTCGACTTCTTCGGCCTTTGCAACGGCGTGGTGGCGCTGGTAGACCGGGAGTCGGACACCGTTTTTCCGCAGGTGACCGGCAAGGGAGTGCGGGGGCCGCTTGCGGGAACCGAACTCGTCAAGCAGCCGGTGCTGGATACCACCTGGAAGGAGTGGAAGCGCCTCCATCCGGACACGCAGGTGATGTCGCCCGAGACGGAGTTCAAGCGCTTCTACCGCCCCAAGGGGCAGCCTGAGCCGCGTGGCTACGACCGCTTCCCCGCCCCGTTCTTCCGCCCCACCGTGAGCGGCGGCGACCTCCGCCTTCCCCCCTTCGAGAAGGTCCTGGGCGTGGCGATGCACCTTAAGGTGAATGATCCCGCCGATGCGGAGAGGGTGAGGCGCGCTTACCCCATCAAGGCTCTCAAGGACGCAGGCGGGGTCATCAACGACACCGTGGACGGTCGTCCGCTTGCCGTGATGCTGGACCCGGTTACCACTACGGCGCTCGCGGTCTCCAGGGTACTGGACGGCAAGACACTCACCTTCTACACCCAGGTCCTGCCTACTGGCGAAACCGCCTTCTTCGACCGCGAGACCGGCAGCCGGTGGAACCTGGCGGGAAAGGCGGAAGGCGGTCCTCACAAGGGACGGTCGCTGGAGATTGAGGAGAACCACCTGAGCCAGTGGTACGGCTGGGCGGCCTTCTTCCCCCAGACCTCCATCTACGGCAGCACCGACGCACCGAAGCCTGGCAACCCCTTCGACGTGGAGCCGAATGGCGGCAAGTCGCCAACCCAGTGACAGTGGCTTTGATGTCAGACGCAAGAAGGGGCAGGCGCCGCCCGCGCC
>JANPLG010000259.1:0-4575 GCA_031426395.1 Actinomycetes bacterium | reverse complement strand
GCGGGCGTGTCGACGCTCCTTCCGCACGACGAGGACCTCACGCCCCCTGCAGCCGGGTGCGACGCTCGTGGCAACCGCTCAGCGAACTGCTTTGCACTGGCGAGCGAATGCGATTCGGTTACCTCGCTGGGGAAGCTGGTTGGCAGCGCGCAGGTGCGTGATCGCGGCGCTCTGCTCCAGCATGGGAGCATCCTCCTGGACGCGGAACCGGCGGCGTGGACGGCGCTCTTCGGAGAACCGGGCAGGCTGGTCTCCTTGCGGCAACTGCTCGGCGACACTTCGCCGGTTGATCGCGTCGCGCAAGCAGTGATAGCCGGGTTTGCGGGCACCGGTGCTCGGTTCGAGTAGTCGCAGACTAATCGGCACCGACCCGGTGCAGCGTTCCCTCGCCGCTCTCGAAGGCGGTGATGTTCTGCAGGGTGGTGGCGGCGATGTTCTGCATTGCCTCGCGGGTGAAGAATGCTTGGTGGCCGGTGATCACCACGTTGGGAAAGGTGAGAAGCCGGGAGAAAGTGTCGTCCTGGATCAGCCCCTCGGAGCGGTCCTCGAAGAAGAGAGGCGCTTCCTCCTCGTAGACATCCAGCCCAAGATAGCCGATGCGGCCGGACTTGAGGCCGTCAATGACCGCAGGCGTGTCCACCAGCGCGCCGCGGCTGGTGTTGATCAGCATCACTCCGTGCTTCATCTGCTCCACCGCCTCCTTCCCGATCAGGTAATGCGTCTCCGCAGACAGGGGACAGTGGAGCGTGATGATGTCCGAGTCCTGGAAGAGTTCCGGCAGGCCGACATACCGTGCGTCCATCGCCTCCACTTCGGGGTTGCGATGCGGATCCTGGACCAGGACGCGGCACCCGAAGCCGAGCATGACACGCACCACCTCCACCCCGATGCGCCCGGTGCCGATGACGCCCACCGTCCGGCCATGCAGGTCGAAGCCAAGCAGCCCGTCCAGGGAGAAGTTGCCGTCCCGCACCCGGTTGTACGCGCGGTGCAGCTTCCGGTTGAGGGTGAGGATCAGCCCAGCGGTATGTTCCGCCACCGCGTGCGGTGAGTACGCGGGCACGCGCACCACGGTGATTCCCAGCCGTTGCGCGGCTTCCAGGTTGACGTTGTTGTACCCAGCGCAGCGCAGGGCGATCAGCCGAGTACCCTGCTCCGCCAACCGTTCCAGCACTAACTCATCCACGCAGTCATTCACGAAGACACAGACTGCAGGAAAGCCGCCAGCGAGTGCCACCGTGTCTTGGGAAAGACGCGGCTCAAAGAAGCTGAGTTCGTGCCCTAGGTCCGCATTGGCGGCTTCGAGGAACTCACGGTCATAGGGCTTCTGGCTGAAAACTGCGACCCGCATCATCCCTCCTCTGGTGCGCTAATTCCCGTCAATGCAGAATCGCTCTTTCAGACTGCTGCAAGAATCGACGACGGGCGGGAGAGAAACTCCCCCGCCCGTCTCGCTGACATCCAGCTAGCAACCGCCCAGGGGCTAGACGGGGATCTGCGACGTTCCGACCAGCCGCCCCTCAAGGAAGCTGTTTCGCCGGATGATGTAGACAGTGCCCGTGGTCACGGGGCTTCCCTGCGGTCGGACCGCCGAATCACCGTTGACCTTATTCGTCGGATCGCCGACCAGCACCTTGCCGCGGGTTGAGGTGTTCCGCGTACTGCGATGGGGCACGATGGCGACTGACGTGCCGAAGTTGCTGCCGTCTGCGTTGTACCGGACTGCGTCAAAGGCGGCGATGCGCGCGAGGTTACGGCTGGAAAACACGGTGACGCGGCCGCCACCGAAGGATGCATCGGGATCTCCCACGGCTACGTCCAGGTAAACGTCCCCGTCGAAGCGACCCGCCGCAATGCTGTTGATCGAACCTAGTTCAGAGCTGGCGAGGTCCACCACCTGAAGTATGCGGCGCGTGTTCTTGCCGGAAACCACGTAGATCCGTCCACGTTCCGGTGCGCCCGAGTCGAGAACGAGCAGATCACCCCGCCCGTCGCGGTTCCAGTCGCCCACCGCCACGGATCGCCCAAACGAGAAGCCGGGCGAGTAGTCCGTGCCGTCAAGCTGGTAGAGCAGGGAGTAGTTAGCACCGTTGAAGACGCTTAGCGCTCCGCGGCTGTCGCTGTCTTCGGAGCCGTTCTCGTCCCCGTCATCGTCCGACACGATGATGTCCGCGCGACCGTCCCCGTTCAGGTCCCCGGCGGCCACGCTATCGATGCTGCTGAAGCTGTTGCCGAAGTCGTTCCGGTTGAGCGTTCGCAGCACCTCGAAGGTGCGTCCGGAGATGACCGTCACCCGGCCGGACCCTACGTCGCCCTGGGGGTGTGCGCCGGGCACTGAGCCGCTGCCGCCGTTGGGATCGCCCACGATGATGTCCGCGTAGCCGTCCCTGTTCACGTCGCCCGCCGCCACGGAGGCGCCGAAGTCGACCGCGCCGGGGGCAAGGGTATCGCCGTCCAGGGTGGTGATTAAGTTGCGGTTGCGGCCGTTGTACACCAGCACCTGTCCGCTGGTGGAGAACCCTTTGCCGACTGAGCCGCCATCGGGCACGCCGACAATGAAGTCCGGGACCCGGTCACGGTTGACATCGCCAACGGCCACGGCCTGGCCGAAACCACCGGTCTGATTGGAACCGCCGGCCAAGCCGGGAGCCGCCATGCCCAGGGCCAGGACGGGGACGAAGAGGAAGGGGAGTGATCGCACGATAGGTACCTCGCCGGGAACCGGCGCAAGCAGAAAGCCGACCCCCCGGGGACGGGTGGAGGGTCATGGAAACGCAACGATGCGTCCGCCGCAGGCCAGGGAAGGGCTAACCCCGTTGGCTGCGTGTTCAAACTAGACGATCCATTGCCAACTGGCAGTGAGACTCTTCACTGCCAGATTGGGAAAGCCTTCTTTGCCAAACCTGTGTCCCCTGCCCCCTTAGTTCAAGGCGGGTCCGGCAGTCAGCTTTGCTTGCAAGCGCGGGCGGAGCGGACAGCTTTTGCAGCATACTTGACCGTTAGGCGCAAAGGCGCGCCACCCTCCCCTCGAGATCCATGCGTAGAAGCCCTCTAGCCATTATTTTCCTCACGATCTTCCTGGACCTGATTGGGTTCGGGATCGTCCTGCCGCTGTTGCCGGGTTTCGCGCGCCATCCGCACCACGCCACGGAATGGCAGGTGGGCCTGCTGATGGCAACCTATTCGCTGATGCAGTTCTTCTTTGCGCCGGTGTGGGGCCGACTCTCCGACCGCATTGGCCGCCGTCCGGTCCTGCTCTTCAGCATCGCTGGCTCAGCCGTCTCCTACGTGATTTTCGCGTTCGCACCGAATCTGACGGTGCTGTTCATCTCCCGCGCCGTGGCGGGAATCATGGCTGCGAACATCTCCACCGCCCAGGCGTACATCGCGGACATCACAGCGCCGGAGGACCGAGCCCGCGGGATGGGGATGGTCGGCGCTGCGTTCGGCCTCGGGTTCGTGTTCGGTCCAGCAATCGGCGGCCTTCTGAGCCAGGGAGGCAACGCGCAGCTCACCCTGGGCCTGGTGGCCGCCGGGTTCTCGCTGTTCGACCTAGCCTTAGCGGCAGTGATGCTTCCGGAGTCACTGACGCCGGAGGTGCGGGCCCGCGCCGTGCCGCCCACCGGAACGCGGCTCAGCCGGATGGCGGCGGCCACGCGCAACCGTGAGCTGGGCATCCCGATCCTGATCTTCTTCCTCACCACAGTAGCGTGGTCGCAGCTTGAGCCCACGGCGGCGCTGCTGAGCCACGAGCAGTTCCGGTTCACGCCCTCCCAAACCGGCTACATGTTCGCGTTCGTCGGCGTGGTGGTCGCCATCGTCCAAGGCGGATTCGCGGGCCGGCTCTCCCGCCGCAGCGGAGAGCGGCGGATGGTTCTGCTCGGGACGCTCTTCCTTTGCTTTGGGATGATCTATGCCGCGCTGCTCAGTGGCGGCTTGGGCGAGGGGATCCAGTTTACGGTTAGGGACCTGAAGAACCCCACGGACCTAGCGGCGCGGCTGCGGGTGCCGAGAGACCGGATGACGACCTACGTCCGGACCCACCTCTCTCCGGAGACCGAGCGGCTGCTCCTGGAGACCGTGGAGAACCCTGAACCGGGACGCCCACTCCGTGAGGCGCTGGTGAACGACTTCAATCGGTTGCTGAGCGACGACTCGTTCTATACGCACGCACGCGAAGCGGGAGTGACCCTTCCCGCAGACTTGGCACCAGCGACGGGAGTCCGGCCTGCCGGCGAACAACTTGCCCGGGTCAACCGAGTGCTGCTGGAATCGGCCTTTGACGGCCTCATCGGCAAGAACCCGTTTGGGCTGTACATCGCGCTGGCGGTGCTGGGGCTGGGACAGGCGATCTGCTCGCCGGCGCTCCAAAGCCTCATTTCCCGCCGGGCCGCCGCAGAGTCGCAGGGTGCGACTCTCGGAGTGAGCCAGGGGTTCTCCAGCCTGGCCCGCTGCATCGGTCCGGCACTGGGCGGATGGCTCTTCGGCGTGCGCCACCCCTTCCCGTTCTGGCTGGGTGCCCTCCTGATGGTGGGCGCGTTCCTCTTGGTGGGACTGCTGCGGCCCAGTTCCGAG
>JANPLG010000258.1:0-7449 GCA_031426395.1 Actinomycetes bacterium | reverse complement strand
GGCTCCAAGCCCGCCTTCGCAAAGATGGATGTTGTGGCCGCCAACCAGGACCTGGCGTGGGTCGCCACGGCGGTCGGCGGCAAGGAAGTCTCGGTCGACTACCTCGCCCCCAGCAGTCAGGACCCCCACCAGATCGATCCGCGCCCCAGCCAGGTGGCGAAGCTTTCCCGCGCCAAGCTCGCGATCCGCATCGGCCTCGACCTCGACATCTGGTTCGACTCCCTCCTGCGGAATGCCGGCAACGCGAACATCCTGATCAACGCCAAGGGCTACGTGGATGCGTCGCGCGGGGTGCGCCTGCTGGAGATTCCCAGCGGCAAGCTCGATCCCAGCCAGGGGGACATCCACATCTTTGGAAACCCCCACTACTTTTTCGGGCCCAGCAACATCCCCGCCATCGCGCGGAACGTACGAGATGGGCTGAAGCGGGTCGATCCCGCCAAGGCGGCGACCTATGACGCCAACTACGACGCGCTGGTGAAGCGGATCCAGGAAGCGCTGCCCCGCTGGCGCGCCAAGATGAAGAGCGATCAGAGCAAGTCCGTGGTCGCCTATCACAAGAGCCTGGTCTACTTCCTGGCCGACTTCAACCTCCGCGAGATCGCCAACGTGGAGCCTCGTCCCGGCCTGGAGCCAACGGTCGGCCATCTCTCCACCACCGCCACCCTCATGAAGCAGCAGTCGGTGAAGGTGATCCTCACGGAGAGCTACCGCCCCCGACGCTGGAGCGATCTCCTGGCGAAACAGAGCGGAGGCACGGTCGTGGTGCTCCCTGCCGGTGTCGGTGCGGAGAAGGGCATTACGGACTACTTCACGCTGATGGATGCGTGGGTAGACCGCGTGAGCGCCGCCCTCTAGGGACGGATTCCAGACAGGAGCTTGCCTCCATACGCACGGATCATGCGGAGCCTCCTGACGTGTCCGACTGGACTCGCTCTCCACCCTCCTCATGCAAACGATGTGTCTCTGTCTCTCTCCCCCGGGGGGTGGGTCCGAGTATCCAAGGGAATCTAGCTATTCATGCCTGCGCTAATTGAATTCAAGGATGCAGCGCTAGGCTACGGCCCGCGCAGTATGGTCCTCAGCGGCATCAACCTCTCCGTGGAGAGGGGCGAGTTCTTGGGGATCGTCGGGCCGAACGGCTCCGGGAAGACCACCCTTCTACGGACCTTGCTGGGGCTGCTTCCACCACTCGGAGGCAGCGTCCGCATTGGGGAGGGCGTCCCGCTGCGTTACGGCTACGTGCCGCAGCGGGACACCGTCGACTCGCTCTTCCCGATCACCGTGGAGGAGATTGTGCTGATGGGCCGGTATCGGCGGGTGGGCCTCCTGCGCCGTCCCGGCCGCGCCGACCGCGATGCCGCGCAACGCGCCCTGGAGCACGTGGGCATCGCGGATCTGGCGCGGCGCAACTACCCGGAGCTTTCGGGCGGTCAGAAGCAGCGTGCGCTCATTGCCCGGGCCCTGGCCACCGAACCGGACGTGCTAGTGCTGGATGAGCCGACCAACGGCATGGACCTCGCCTCCGAGCATGCGCTGCTGGAGTTGGTGCGCCGCCTTCACCTGGAAAGCGGTTTGACCGTGATCCTGGTCTCCCACCTCCTCGCCAACGTGGCGAATGTGACGGAGCGAATTGCCATCATCGCCGCCGGTGGCCTGGAGGTCGGCGCGCGGTCCGAAATGCTCTCCAGCGAGCGGCTCAGTCGCCTGTACGGTCTCCCGGTAGGCGTGCACATCGTCGATGGTCGCAGTGCCATCGTGATCCGCAGCGGGGAGGCAACGGGATGACCAACGTCCTTGAACTCCTCCAACTGCAGTTGGTGCAGCAAGCCGTTCTTGCGGCCCTGATCGTCGGTGCCATCTGCTGCTACCTGGGCGTCTTCGTGGTGCTGAAGCGCATCGTCTTCGTAGGGGCGGCGCTGGCGGAGGTTTCGGCACTCGGTGCGGCGGCTGCGGCGTTGCCGGTCGTCGGCCTCTTGTTTCAGCACACGCTCGAGTCCATTCCCGGGCTGCACTTCCTGGAGCACTACCGGCCTCTGGTGCTGGCGGTCCTCTCCATGCTGCTGGCAGTCGCCTTCTTCAGCCAGCAGAAGCTAAGTCGCCAGCTCCCTCGAGAGGCGATCATCGGCGCGGTCTACGCGGGGGCTGCGGGGCTGACACTGCTGGCGCTCAATGCCAACCCCTCCGGCAAAGAGCACGCGATGGAAGCGATCCAGGGCAGCATTGTGGGGGTGGACCCGCTGGAGATTTGGGAGATCGGCATCACCGCAGCGGTGGTCGGCCTGGTGCAGTTCCTCTTCTACAAGGAGTTCGTGCTGATCTCGTTCGATCCGGAGGTCGCCCGGACGCTGGGGTTCCGGTCCTCGCGGTGGGAGCTGGGCTGGTATCTTACACTGGGGATCACCATCGCCGTCAGCATCCATGTGGCGGGCACCATTCTGGTCTTCGCCTACCTGGTCATCCCGCCGGTCACCGCGCTGCTCCTCACCCGCCGGCTGCCGATGGCGCTGACGCTCTCCGTGCTGCTGGGCGTGCTTGCCACCGTGGGGGGAGTGCTGACCGCGCTGACACTCGACTGGCAGCCGGGACCCTCCATCGTCGCCTTCTGCGTGGCTGAGTTCTTCGTTTGCTGGATCGGCAAGACCGGCGTGGGACTGCTAGGCCGAACGGCCCGCACATAGGGGGCTGTTTGATCGTCCGCGAGAATTGCTCGAATGGTGCGGAGAAAGCGGATGCAATCCTGTGGGACTCCCACAACCACGGTAGCGCCGATACCAGGTTCCACGGACCGGCCGAAACGCCGGGAGAGTTGACCAACCGCGCGCGCGAGCGGAGTTCTTCGAATATATCTATGTGCTACAAATCATGACCATCGAAACGCTCGTGGGAATGCTTTCGTTGAAATCCACAGACCGTCAAGAGTCGCTATAAGTGAGTCCTGTAGAAGCACAGTTATAATATTTGTGATATAAACATCAAATTATCATAATGAACTCCAGGCGTCCCTGACTGTCTTCAAGTCGATGGTTCCCAATAAACCTGGAGGGAGAACAATACAAATCCTGCTCTTAATCGCCTTCTGACGCGCTGCGGTAAGCAAGGTAGTAAGCATGACATTAAGCGCTCTTTTGTGCGACAACCCAGCGCCCGTTTGCCCAGTTCCAAATAGTACCACAGCAACTGGAGCGCCCGCCGCTTCGTCTGTAACTGTTTCCCATAGACTCAATAGGGCGGTTAATACTTGCGTCGATGTCGCGCTACCGCAATTCTTTCTAGTATCGATACTGCACAAAGATGTCAAGAAAACTCTCCTCGTCGGCAATCCAGCTATCGCAATTGTGCCAACCGGATACCTTTTGGACTTCCCGGCGAAGCTGCCTTCAATTGTGCCATTGATTCTACGCGAAGTCAGACTCTCACTAATCTCTTTATCTAACTTGTCCACTTGGCCGTCGTAGATTCTTGAAATCAGTTGACCAACCAGCGATCCTGAATTCACCAACTTTGGCTGGGAAGTCAAAAAGAAATCATCACAAGGCAAAGCAATATGGCCAGAACAAGAAAACACGTCTCCGAATATTATATCCACATCTAGGTGAAGGTCATCCCAGTGAAGTGACAGTCTGTTGGGCATCCAGGCCTGATACAGCCCAGCCACCACTGCCCCGACAATCAGGCCAACCAACAGGGGACGTCCAATGATTGCGGGATAAACAGAAGTCACAGGTTCTGTCATACCCCAAAGTGCCGCGAGAGCAAGAAGCATAGACAACAGGAACCGCCAAGGATGGCGCTTGATGCCTGCAAAGACTTGCTTTATCATCGCTCACCTCCCAGACAAGTCAAATGTTACCCGATCCTGATCTTGACCTTGACCAACTTGCGTTGAGCATCCGCCAGCGTCGGGATTGCCTTGGGGCCGTCGAACAGATGAGCAGCCGGTCGAGTGAAGTCGGCCAAACGGTTCGATGTCCAGTGATCCGAAGTAGCGAGTCGCACCGGGGAACCCAGGGCTGATAGATCGGAAGCAGAGCCAAACTGCGTGAGTGAGTGCGACCGGCGGTGACCACCGTAAACCGGGCAGATACGAACGTGGGAGCTTCGGCCAGCAATCGCTCCCATCGGCTCAAAATGGCTGTTATCGTCCAATCCGTTCGGCGTATCGGTGCTCATTCCTACGAGCTAGTGTGGCAACCGGGCGAGTAAGGGGAGTTTCGTGGAGTGGAAATCGAACGTTCAGAGTTCTTTCCCTTCTGGAGTGGGAAACGGGCGTGGGTTTGTGGAGGCGGCGTGGGTGTCGCCTTGGGATTCAATATCAGCGTTCCGTCAGGTCGGGTGATCGTCCTCCGCGTCCTCTGGGTCCGATGAGGGACGGGACGCGTCCTGGTTGCTCCGGGGCGTGTTGTGAATGGGCGAGACCGGCGCTGCGGCGCTGCCGGTGCCGATGGTCATACCCCCGCCTCCGCCCCCCATGAGGCCCGCCCAGTTGGCGCGCGGGGGGTCCGGTGCTGGATCTTCGGGTTCTACGGTTTCCGGCTCGTCCGCAGGCGGTGGAGGGGCGTCTCCGCCCTCAAAGGTGGAGCCTGCGGGTGTCTCATCAATGGCTCCCGCCAGTCTCATAGTCTTGAGCTGATCCGGAGTGAGGTTTTCAAAGCGTGTCGGAGGCTCCTGGGGGGCAGGAGCCGGCTGCTCGGGCGACGGCTGCTCTGGGGACGGCTGTGGTTCCGGCGCTGGCTCATGTGCGGGAGCGGGCTCCGGCGTCGGCTCGGGGGCGGGGGAAGGCTCCGGCTCAGGGGTCGTAGGGCTTTCCGCAGCCGCTGGGCTCCCGCCGTACTGCGCCTTCGCCTCCTCGAACTGCCGATTCATCTGCTCTTGCATCTTCTCGAAGTTGGCGGCGAGCTGCTCCTGCCAGCTCAAGGGAGCTTCCGCCTCGCGCTCCGCTGGTTCCGTTGCGGGCGTGTCGGCGGCAGGGGCCGCGTCTGGGGTGTCGCCGCCAGATTCGGCTTCCGATGGAGTCGTCTCGGCGGCCTGGACCGGAGCCGGTTCCCGAGTGGGCAGCGACTCTGAGGAGTTGCCCATGTCGTAGTCGGGACGCGGTTCTGGGGCGAGAGTCGGGTCCGGAGAGGTGAGGCGCTCGTGGAACATGGAGCGCATCGACTCACTCGGATCGCCCATGTCGTAATCCCGCTGCGGTTGTTCAACAGGGGCGGGCGGGTTGTCGCCGGTACGCGTGAACTCCGCGGAATCTCCCATGTCGTAGGCGGGCATCTCGGCGGGGCGGGTGGTCGCCTCCTGGAACATCGAGCTGATCGATGTGCGGGAGTCCTCGGGCACCGATGCCGGAGCGTCCCATTGGACGGTGCTCGCGTCCGCCACATCCGCGGCCGGTGTCGCCTCCGTTACTCCCTCCGGCTGCGCCTGCGGCAAATCCTGGAGCCGGTCCCAAAGGGAGCGGCCATCGCCTGGGTCCTGCGCTGCTGCGGGGGCTGGTTCCGCTTGCCAACCGGGTGGGGGATCTTCAGGCTGAAGGCCCATCGCCATCCGCTCAAGCTGATCGGACACCGAGTAGTTGGCGGCCTGCCGGTCGACAAACTCCTGCCGCATCTCCGGCGTCTGGTCGATAGTGTCCGATTGCAGGTCCTGGGCAGCGGGCTGGCTCGTAGCCGCCCCGCCGCCGCCGGGATCCGAAGCTGCTCCTGGGTCGGCGACTGAAGCTGCGGAGGGAGCTTCCGTTGGCTGCGAACCAGCCTGTGGGAGATCCTGGAGCCGATCCCAGAGGGAGCGGCCGTCGCCTGGGTCCTGCGCCGCTGCGGGGGCCGGTTCCGCCTGCCAACCGGGTGGGGGATCTTCAGGCTGGAGGCCCATCGCCATCCGCTCAAGCTGCTCGGACACCGAGTAGTTGGCGGCCTGCCGGTCGAGGAACTCCTGCCGCATCTCGGGGGTCTGGTCGATAGTGTCCGACCCCACTCCCGGAGGTGGCTGCTGCGAATCCTGGTCAATGGTCTCGCCCGGGTCCTGCGACCCCTGCGGCCCCGCCTGCGGTTGCTGTTGCTGCTGATCCTGGGTGACGGCGCCCGCTCCTGGGTCCGTTAGAAGCGACTCCTGCCGTTCCTGCTGCTCCTGCTGCCACGCGTCCTGCTGGGCTCGCTGCGCCTGCCGTGGGTCCGCCGACGCGCCTTCCTGTTCCGCAGCCGGGGCATCCGGGTGAAGTGACTCAGTGGTCAGCGCTTCCGGTGAAGTGGTCTCCGTAATGTCCTGCGCGGCGTCAACGCTTGCGGCTTGCTGCTCCACGCGGTCGGCATCGTGGGCCGAGGTCGCCTCGTCCGGTGATGGGGACGGCTCCACCGCGTCATGGAGCTGGGTCTCCTCCGCCGATGGGGGCACCTCGGGGCTTTCGGCGGGTCCCTGCTCGGCCTGTTGTGCCTGCTCCCGGGATTCCGCCTGGGCCATCCGCTCCCGGTCGGCATCCGCCTCTTCGGCCCGCCGCTCCGTCTCGTCTTCGGCCGCCCGTTGCGCTTCTTCGGCGCGCCGGGTTTCTTCCGCGCGCTCATCGGCAATCTCCGATTGCTCTTCGGCCTGGGCTTCCTGCCGTTCCGCCTCTTCCTGGAAGCGGGCCTGGTCTGCCTCCTGCCGCTCCCGCTCCGCCTCTTGTCGCTCCCGCTCCGCCTCTTGTCGCTCCTGCTCCGCCTCCTGTTGCGCCCGCTCGGCTTCCTGCCGTTGCTCGGCTTCCTCGGCCTGGCGCTCCTGTTCCTGCCGCTCCTCGGCCTCCTGGGCGGCCCTCTCGCTTTCCTCCTCGGCCTGCTGAGCGGCCTCTTCCGCAGCCTCCTCTGCTTGCTTCTCTGCTTCCTGGGCGGCTTCGTCGGCGGCTTCCTGCGCCTCGGCCTGGGCTTCCTCGGTGGCTTGCTCCGCAGCTTCTTCCGCTTGCTCTTGTGCCTCTTCCGCTGCGCGCTCGGTTGCTTCCTCGGCCTCCGCCTCCGCAGCTTCTCGGGCCTCTTCGGTCGCCGCTTGCTCCGCTTCCTGGGCGGCCTCTTCCGTGGCCTGTTCCACCTCTTCCCGCGCCTGCTCCGCCGCTTCTTCGGCGGCTATCTCCGCTTCTTCCTGGGCCTGTTCCGCCGCTTCCGATGCAGCGGCTTCGGCGGCCTCGGTGGCTTCCTCGGCTGCGGTCTCCGCCTCTTCACGGGCGGCTTCTGCCGCTTCTTCCCCGGCCTCCTCGATCTTCTCGCGGGCTTCTTCGTCCGCCGCCTGCTCCGCGATCTCCTCGACCTCTTCCTGGGTCTTCTGGGCGGCTTCCTCGGCCTCAGCCTGCAGTTGCTCTTCGGTTTCAGCGGCGGCCTGCTCTGCGGCTTCCTCCGTCTCCCGCTCGATCTGCTCTTCGGCTTCCTGCTCGGCCTGTGCCTGCTGCTCGGCCTCTTTCTGTTCGGCCTGCTCTTGCTCCGCCTGCGCCTGCTG
>JANPLG010000257.1:0-26775 GCA_031426395.1 Actinomycetes bacterium | reverse complement strand
CCGGACGCGCCGGCGGAGGTGCGCGGCGACTTCCGCCCCATCGCCACGCGCGCGGACGGGGTCCAGATCTGCGAGCATCTTCCTAGAACGGCCGCTGTGATGGACCGTGTGGCGCTGATCCGCTCCCTCACCCACGAACTGGGCAATCACGACACCGGTAGTCAGTACCTGCTCACCGGGCGTCGCCCCACGCCCGCCGTCGACTACCCAAGCCTTGGAAGCATCGCCGCGCGGGAGTCCAAGGCCCAGCGCGACCTGCCCCCGTATGTCGCCATTCCGGATGCGGTGGCGAGTGCCGGTCCCGGCTACCTCTCCGGGGCTTACGCGCCGTTTTCCGTGGGTGGTGACCCGTCCCGGCCGGGATACCGGGTGAAAGACTTGGTGCCGCCGGATACCCTGGCCTCGGCGCGGGTGGAAGAGCGGCGCGCCACGGTGCGCTCGCTGGACCAGTTCTCGCGGCGGGTGGAGGCCAGCGGCACCACCGAGAGCCGGGACGCCTTCTATGAGCAGGCCTACCGCCTCATCACCGCTCCCAAGGCCAAGGCGGCCTTCGACCTGGCCGCCGAGACGAACGCCACGCGAGAGGCCTATGGTCGCAGCCGGATCGGTGCCGGGTGCCTGCTGGCGCGGCGGCTGGTGGAGGCAGGGTCGCGGTTCGTGACGGTGGTCGACCGTGGTTGGGACACGCATCAGCAGATCTTCAAGGCGCTGCCGGACGCGCTCTTCCCCGGAAGCGGCAAGCTGCCATCCCTCGACCGCGCCTACTCCGCCCTCCTCCGGGACCTGGCCGACCGTGGCCTCCTGGAGAGCACGCTCGTGGTGCTGATGGGGGAATTCGGCCGCACCCCGAAGCTGAACAGCATCGGTGGCCGGGATCATTGGCCTCGGGCGGGATCCGCCCTCATGGCGGGCGCGGGGGTCCGGGGCGGGCAGGTGATCGGCAAGACAGATGCCTACGGTGAAGCGCCAGTGGAACAGCCGGTGCGGCCCGAGGATCTGACTCGTACCATGCTGGAAATCCTCGGCATCGATCCGGGCAAGGAGTACCAGACCGCGGACGGGCGCCCCATGAAGCTGCTCGCAGACGGGCATACCATCCCTGGCCTCCGCTGATGGACCGTCGCACCTTTCTCTTCGGTCTTCCCCTCCTCACCGCACGTCGCTCGATGGCCGCACCACAAGCGGCACCGGTGACTGGCCTCGCCTTCAGCCCGGATGGAAAACTCCTGGTCAGCAGCGGCTACCGTGAACTCCTCGTTCGCTCGGTGACCGACCTGGCCGTCGTTCGACGAATACCCTGTGACCTGGCTCAGATCCACGGCCTGGCGTTTCACCCGACCGGCAAGCTGTTGGGGATCGCGGGCGGCACGCCGGGGACGGCTGGGAGCGCGCAGCTTCTTTCGTGGCCGGACGGGAAGGGGGTCGCTGGCACGGGAGCGTTCTCGGATCTGGCAACGGACCTGGCGTTCAGCCCCGACGGCAAGATGCTGGCGGTCTCTTCCGCTGACCGGGTCGCCAGAGCCTGGGAAGTGGAGAAGCTCTTGGGAAGCGCCAAGGCGGACCCGCTCCTTACTCTAAGTGGGCACGCGGGTCCCGTCCTGGCTGTGACGTACACCGCTGACGGTAGCTGGCTGGTCACGGGTAGCGCGGACCGCTCACTCCGGGTCTGGGATGCCGCCACCGGGGCGTTGCAGCGGACGCTGACGAACCATACCGGGATCGTCCACTGCCTGGCGGCCAGCCCGTTGCCCCAGGCAGCGCCCAACCCGCATCCCTACTGCGCCTCCGGCAGCGACGACCGCACCGCGCGCGTCTGGCAGCCCGGAATCGGCCGCATGGTGCGGATTGTCCGAGGGCCCACCGCGCCGGTCCTGGCCGTGCTCTACAGCCGGGACGGGGAGCGCCTCTTCACCGCTGGCGCGGATGGTACGGTCCGGGTCATCGATGCGGAGAGCGACCAGGTGATCCGCACCTGGAAGCCGGGCAGAGAGTGGATCTACCGGCTGGCCCTGAGTCCGGATGGCAAGCGCCTGGTCGCCGGCGATTGGAGCGGGCGGCTCCATCTCTGGGACTGGCAGCAGAGCTAACGCTTGGGTGTCGGCGGCAGCAATCTCAGCATCCGGGCGTCGCCATCAGCGGCCATATCGCGCGCAATCTCTTGTGCCGAGCTCTCGCAGCCGGAGAGGTCGGGGTCGGCACCATGGGCCAGCAGCGTGCGGACGAGCTCCGCGTTGCGTTTGCGGACAGCGAGGTCCAGCAACGATCGGGTGTGCACCTCACCTATCAGCCGGTTCGGGTTGGCCCCGGCAGTGAGCCAGAAGTGGGCCGTGATTGGATTGGCGGCCTTCACCGCCCGCTCCAAACCGTGTTCGCGGGTCCTCTCCAGCAGGATGAGACCTACGCTGAGCGTCACCAGCGGAATGACCATGGCGGCGACAGCCCATATGGACCACACGATCCGCGTGCGCTTCCGTTCTCGGTTGGCGCGGCGTGCCGCAGCGCCAGGCAGCGGATGTGGGGCGGCGTTCACCATAGAGTGAGCTTCGCTTTGGGACATCGATTTCACCTTCCCGCGATCCTACCCACGATGGGTTGCTCGTGGACCCAGACAGGAATCGTCTACCGCTATCGGAAACGGATGGACGGTCGGGGGCGGATCGCGCAACTCCACTGGCGCAGACAGTGATCGAGGCGGCGTCCTGCTATAGGGTGCTGGGGCTGGGACGCGGCAGGAGTGACGGATGCGACGATGGGTTCGTAGCGGGCTGGGACTGGTCTGTGTATTGGCGGCTTGTCTAATCGCCAGCGGCGCGCAGGCGCAGAGTTCGGCCGCCCTAGATCGCATCCGGCAGCAGGGCAAGCTGGTGATTGGGACGGACGCCACCTACCCGCCCTTCGAATTCATGGAGAAGGAGAAGATCGTCGGCTTCGATGTCGACCTGGGCAACGAGATTGGCCGCGAGCTGGGCGTCCCCGTTGAGTGGGTGAACTTCGAGTGGGCCGGCATCTTCGGCGCACTGGAGACCGGGAAGTGCGACTTGATCATGTCGTGCGTGGTGATGACGCCGGAACGGAAGGCGGTCCGGGCCTTCTCCCGCCCCTACCTGCTCTCCGGTCAGACGCTGGTCCGCCGCAAGAACGATGACCGCATCAAGAGCGTGGACGACGTTCTTCGATTGAAGATCGCGGTCCAGACGGAGACCACCGGGCAGTTCGCGGTGGAGAAGCGCGGGGTGAAGCGGGAGAGTATCCGCCGCTTCGACACCCTGCAGGACGCGCTCCAGGATGTCCAGAACAACGCGTCCGATGTGGTCATCGGCGACCTGCCCGCGCTGCGGGAGATGATCCGCAAGGGCTATCCGGGGCTGGAGACGGTCGGCGGCATCTTTACCCGTGAGCACTACGGAGTGGTCGCGCGGAAGACCGACCCGGTTCTCGTCTCCGCCATCAACGCGGCGCTTGAGCGGATCATGGTCGACGGACGCTACGCCGCCATGCACCAGCGCTGGTTCCAGGAACCCGCCACCCTCGGTTTCCTCTCCGACCTCCACCAGGCCCGCAGCGAGGGGACCCCGGTTCCGGAGTACAAGCCCACCACGGCGGTGGCTGGTCCGGGCGATGCGGCTCCCGCTGGAGACACGATGGGGAACTCATGGGGCGTGGTGGTAGCAGCATTGCCGCAGCTTGGCAGGGCAGCGCTAACCACCCTGGAGATCACCCTCATCTCGCTGGCCATCGGCATCCCGCTGGGGCTGCTAATCGCGCTGGCACGGCTCTCACACTTTCCGCCCCTCTCCGGAGCGGCCCTCGTTTACGCAGAGACGATGCGCGGCACGCCGCTCCTGATGCAGATCTACGTGATCTATTTCGTGCTACCGGGGTTCGGGATCTCACTGCCGCAGTTCGTGGCAGCGGTTGCCGCTCTGTCGCTCAACGCGGCGGCCTACATCTCCGAGACGTTCCGGGGCGGAATCCAGAGCATCGACGCTGGCCAGATGGAGGCGGCGAAGTCCCTGGGGATGGACTACCGGCAGTCGATGCGGTGGGTGATCCTGCCGCAGACGCTTCGCCGCGTGCTGCCGCCCCTCACCAACGAGGCGGTGGCGCTGCTGAAGGACTCCTCGCTCGTCTCCGTGATCGCTCTGAGCGAGCTGACCCGCGTCGGCAAGGAACTGGCGACCGTCGCGGGCAATCCCGGTGCGGTCTATCTCGCGATGGCGCTCTTCTACCTGGCGATGACGCTGCCACTGACCTACCTGGTCCGCTGGCTGGAAGCCCGCTGGCACCCCTCCAGCCGCAACGAGCGCCCTGTCGCAGCGACCACCGCCCCGCAACCCGCCTGACCCTCCCTCTAATCCTCTCTCCCCCATGCCTCTTCTAGAAATCGAAGACCTGCACAAACAGTTCGGCCGCCTGGAAGTGCTGAAGGGCGTTTCGCTCACCGTGAATCCGGGCGAGGTGGTCGCGCTGATCGGGGCCTCCGGCAGCGGGAAGAGCACGCTCTTGCGGTGCATCAACCACCTGGAGCAGCCGACACGCGGCACGGTCCGGTTCCGAGCCAAGGAGGTGACGGCGCAGAGCGTTCAGCAGGCCCGCCGGGAGATCGGGATGGTCTTCCAGCGCTTCAATCTCTTCCCGCACCTCAGCGCGCTGGAGAATGTCGCCCTGGCACCGCAGCGGGTGCTGGGCCTTTCCTCCGCTGAAGCGCAGGCACGTGGGCGGGAACTGCTGGCGGACGTCCACCTCAGCGCCAAGGCGGAAGCCTACCCTGCGGAGCTCTCCGGCGGTCAGCAGCAGCGGGTCGCCATTGCGCGGGCGCTGGCGATGCGGCCTCAGCTCATGCTGTTCGATGAGCCGACCTCCGCCCTCGACCCTGAGCTGGTGGGGGAGGTGCTGGAGGTGATGCAGGAGCTGGCCGCCCAGGGCGTCACGATGGTCGTCTGCACCCACGAGATGGGCTTCGCGCGGGACGTGGCCCACCGCGTGGTCTTCCTGGACGGCGGCCGTATCCTGGAAGAGGGCACCCCGGGGGAGGTGCTGGAGAACCCCCGCCACGAGCGCACGCGGGAGTTCCTGGCCCGCGTACTCAAGCGCGGCTAACCGCAGAGTGCGCACCCGAGCCTTTTGACACAGACGGTCACAGAAGGCACAGAGGAACGCAGAAGGAAAGGCCGATCAGCTTCAGCGCATTGCGACGGCTTGATCAGGAGCAATCATCCGCCGTGTCAAGTACGCCGGGCTTTTGACACAGAAGGCACAGAGGAGCGCAGAAGGAAGTGACCAGCATGGCCTTGCGGCTAAAGAGCGCTTGGCCGCGTGACGGCTTGGCCGTCCTGCCCATTTCCTTCTGTGTCCTTTCTGTGATTTCTGTGTCCTTCTGTGTCCAGGATTCTTCTCTGCGCACTCCGCGGTTCAAACCCTTCCCGTGTTAGTTACTCCGCGTCCTCGCGCGGCGCGTATTCCTTGAGCGAGAAGAACAGCATCGCGCCTGCAAGCCCCGCAAGGGCGACAACGGCCAGCGCTGTCCAGGCAGCCCAGATGGGCATGGGTGGAGCGAGAACCTTGGACAGCATCGCGAGAGGGTTCGCTTGACCTTCCGCTTGCTGGTGCGTAGACAACGCGCGCAGGCAGCTTCCGATGGAGAAGTAGTGGAGAAACCCGGGGATGAGCTGGGTCAGCGGCTCCCACCCGAACGCGTAGAACATCGTCCAGATGAGCGGACGAGGCAGCGCGCAAGCGACCAGCAGGAAGAGACTGCTGTAGGCCAGAGCCCCCGCTGGGAGCGCGGCAAGGTCGCGCTGAACAGCGCCCTGGCCAAAGAGGCCCGCGCCGAAGCAGGAGGCACCCAGCGCGAGGATGCCGATCAATCCGAGGATCAGGATGCCGAGGACGGCGCCCAACCACTTAGCCAGGATAATCCGGTAGCGAGGAAGAGGCCGTGTGAGAAGGTAGCCGATGGTCCGTCCTTCAATCTCTTGCGACACGACGCTGGTGGCGAAGATGGCGGAGAGCAGGACGAAGGCGAACATCAGCAGGCTGCTGGAAAGCGTTCCGTAGGAGAGGTCGGGGCTGAACCCGCGCTTGATACCGAGACGCCACAAGAGCGAGAGCAGCGCGGGTAGCAATCCCAGCATGAGACAGAACACCAGCCGGCGTGGCTGGGCTATATCACGCAGGGAGAGGCGAAAGAGCAAGAGGTCCGCCATCTGACTAACCCTCCGTGAGATAGCGAAAGACTGCTTCCAGGTTGTTGTCCGGGCTCTCGATGCTCTCCACGACAAACCCGTGCTCCAGCACCACATCCGCAAGCTGCCCGTAGAAGGCTTCCGCTTCACGTGTCTGGATCTCGAGGAACTCGGGATCGCGATCATCGAAGCGGAGGCTCAGCACGCGCGGCAGACGCAGTAGCTCTCTCGCCAATGCGGCCGGATCCGAGGTGCGGAAGGCAATCCGGTGCGGGTGCTTGTCGATGAGGCCGCGAATCTCATAGATGTCGCCCTGCGCCAGGAGGCGGCCGTGATGGACCAGCACGATGCTGCGGGTCATCTGCTCCACCTCGTGCAGGATGTGGCTGGAGACGAGCACGCACTTTCCGCCCTCGCCCAACCGGCGCATCAGTTCCGTGACCTCGCGACGGCCGACCGGATCGAGGCCATTGAGCGGCTCGTCGAGAAGGAGCACTTCCGGGTCGTGGACCAGCGCCTGGGCCAGCTTGATCCGCTGCCGCATGCCCTTGGAGTAGCCTGCGATCTTCCGCCCGGCGTTCACGGTCATCCCGACGTACTCGATCACCTCATCCACGCGCTTGTCGAGGGTCTCCTTGGGGAGTTCGCCTAGCACGGCCAGAAAGCGCACGAACTCTCGGCCGGTCATGTCTTCGTAAAAGTGATCGATTTCCGGGCAGTAGCCGAGCTTGCGGAAGACCTTGCTGTTGGCAAAGGGTTCGTCGCCCAGCACGCGGACAAAGCCGGTGGTGGGGCGAAGCTGGCCGCTCACCAGCTTCATGAAGGTGGACTTACCGGCCCCGTTCGGCCCGAGGAGGGCGGTGACACCACGGGGGACCGTACAAGAAACGTCGTTCAGGCCGATGACCTGACCGTACCATCGGGAGGCGCGCTGAAGCTCGATCATCCGCGAATCACCTCAACCGCTCGGATGCGGAGCCGCGCTAGAGCTAATCCGACGATGCAAAGCCCGACGCCGATGAGCACGAGCGGCAGTAACTCGGGCTTCAATATCGGAGCCGCGCCCGGTCCATTGATCGCGAACATACCGAGAATGGTCGGCGCGGGATTGAGTGCGTGCATCGCTATCCCGTCAAGCAGTCCGGGGATGGAAAGGTGGGATACCGTCTTCGCGATGTGGGGGCGACCCGAGATCAATAGGATCACGTGGATGATCCAGGTGACGATACCCAGGCCGATGTAAAGGCCCATGTAAATCCCGCCGGTGAGCATCGGCCGTCGCGACCAGGCGGAGAGTCCCGTGATCAAGCTGGTGTGCAGAAGCGCCGGAAGCAACGTGATCATCAGCAATCGGGCAATCAGTCCCGGATCATCCTTCAGAAAGCCATCCGCATTGAACATCGCCAGTGCGAACAGATACAGCAGGAGCATTGGCGTCAAGGACACCGTGGCCAGGAGGATGAAGAGGCCCGCCCATTTGCCCAACAAGTAATCGCTCTTGGTGACCGGCTTGGAGAGGTAGATCTGGAGCGCGTTGGTCCTGTTATCGCCCGCGATACTTGAGGCGCCGAATGACACGGCGATGATGAACAACCAGAAAAGCGACCCGGTGAATCCGTTGTAGAAGTAGGTCCCCCAGGTAGGCAGCGTCAGCAGGCCCCCGTTGCCCTGGCTGTTCATCTGACCTCGCAAGAAGAGGCCGAACCCGCCCAAAAGATAGGGGAAGACCGAGAGCACTGCAAAGACCCAGAACCACCAGCGGCGGACCACGGATCGCAGCAACGTCCGCGCGATGATCCACCACCGGAAGGCGTGGACCCGCAGGGGACCGTCGTAGTTGCGGTAGGTGAGATCCGCGATGGGACCGGTGGGAATCCCGCTTCCTGCAATGGTGGTAGTCGTAACTTCGGAACTCACATGACACCTCCGCCCCTGCTGTTCCTAATCCTAATCATAATCCTAATCCTACTCCAATGAAAATCACGCTCAATACTCGTTTATCGATAAGTAAGACCCAATTCTGACCACGGTATTCCACTCTCAAGCCATTTCAAAGTGCAAGTTTGCAGTGCATTTTGGAGTAGGTTTAGGATTAAGATTAGGATTAAGAAGTCTTAGGCTAGGGCCTCGATGAACACATCCTCCAGGCTGCGCTGCGAGCTCTTGAACCCGCGCACCTGCGCCCCGGACTCCCTTGCCGCCTCAAAAAGTACGCGGCCGACCGGCATCTCCGCAGAGGGAAAGGCGGCGCGGCAGCGGGTGCCAACCGCCGGCTCCACCTCCACACCCCGGCTGCGGAGCGCTTGAAGGAACCCCGGAAGCACTTCTTTCAGCTCCACGTCCACATGCGTGCCGCCCGTGGCCTTCAGGGCCGCGATCTCGCCCTGCATCACCACGACGCCGCCCTTCATGACAATGAGGCGGTCACAGGTCCGCTCGATGTCCGGCAGCAGGTGGGAGGAGACCACCACATTGACGCCTTTGCCGTGGGAGATGTCGCGGATCAGGTTGAGCATCTGCTCCCGGCCTTCTGGATCGAGGCCGTTGGTCGGCTCATCCAGGAAGACGAGGGCGGGGCCGTGCACCAGCGCCTGCGCTAGCTTGATCCGCTGCTTCATGCCCTGGGAGTAGCCCTCGACATCCCGGTAGCGGGCCTCGCCGAGGCCGCAGTACTCCAGCACCTCGTGGGCGCGGCGCATCGCCTGGCTGGCGGGCATCCCGCACAGCTCACCGCAGTAGGCCACGAAGGTCACCGCGTTCATGCCGGGGATGTGGCACTCCACCTCCGGCATCAGGCCGATGCGGCGGCGCACCCGGAACCCCTGCCGGGCGACATCCCACCCCAGGATCTCAGCGCTCCCGCCGGACGGCTTCACGAAGCCGAGCAGCGTCTTGATGAGCGTGGTCTTCCCGGCCCCGTTCGGTCCCAGAAGGCCGACGCATCCCTCCGGCACATCGACTGTCAGGTCAGAGATGGCAGTTTTAGAGCCATACCGGACGGTGAGGTTAACTACGCTGGCAACTGGCATAAGGTAAGTCGAAGGATCCGTGAAAGTCGGGCGGCAGACGTGCGTCAGATGGTAGGTCCGTTGCCCGAAGTGGGTGCAGGGACCTCCCCTGTGGCGGTTAGCGCACCATTCACCGCTCGCCATGCAAGCGAACGCGGGTGAGTCAGTGTGATGCAAGAACGGTGGCGCCGTCGCGGGGGTTACGCGGCCTCCCTCCGCTCATCCGGAGCGAGAGCTACCGGTGGCTCGGCACTTGTGGCCCGCGAGAGTCGTTCAAGAGGCGAAAAACAGGTTATGGTTAATAAGCCCGTTCCTGTTGGAGTGAGTTCAGGCGCACTGCCTGCAGGCTGAGAACTGGGGTTGAGGAGAAACCGGATGAAGCGGTGCATGCTTTGCAACGAAGATAAAGAAGATGTGACGATGTACCCGGTCCCGCCGGCGACCTGGAACGGGTTCAATAACTTCGCCCTGGCCTGTACGTCGTGTGCCGCCCTGACGAAGAACAAGACCCGCCTCCGGATCACCAAGGCGGTGACCGCTGCGGCCGCCGCCCGCTACGCCCGCGCGGAAGCCGGTGCCGCTGAGCAGAAGCTGGCCATCACCCACCGCCGCACCGGGGTCACCCTGGCGGAAGTGGACGCCGCCACGCTTTCCCGCGCCGACCTTGCTGGCGCGACGCTGAACGGAGCGGACCTGCAGCACGCGGACCTCGCCAGCGCTAACCTGCGCAAGGCTGATCTTCGCCTTTCCGATCTCTCCGGCGCCAACCTGACCGGCGCCGACCTCCGCGCGGCCAACCTCCGCGGGGCCGACCTCCGTGGCACTGACCTCCGCTCCGCCAAGCTGGACCAGGCCGACCTCCACTCGGCGCGCTACGACCGTTCGACCGGCTGGCCGGATGGCTTCGATCCCCGGCATTCCGGCGCGCTGTCTGAGTAGGCGTGCGGTTTCTTGAGATACCTGTCTTGAGCACCTTGCTTTGAGCATCCAGGAACACGGAGCCCGGCGATGCTGAGCCGGGCTCTGGGACGTATTGGCGCCGCATCCCCCCCACTACGGCGCGCCCTGTGGAGGATGTGGTACGACATCCTCGCCAAGCGATTCGGACAGGCCGAGTTCACCTTCATGAACTACGGCTACTCTCCCGAGGGCGCGCCGGCGCTGGTGCTGGAGTCAGCCGACGAGCGGGACCGCTACCCGATCCAGCTCTACCAGCACGTCACGGAGACGGTGGACCTTTCCGGTACAACCGTGCTGGAGGTCGGCTGCGGGCGGGGCGGTGGCAGCTCTTACCTGGCGCGGTACCGCCAGCCAGCGGCGATGACGGGGGTCGACCTCTCCCCAGAGGCGATCACGCTCTGCACCCGCCGGCACCAGGTTCCCGGCCTCTCTTTCCAGCTAGGGGATGCCGAGTCCCTGCCGTTCGCCGCCGGTATCTTCGACGCTGTCGTGAACGTGGAGTCGTCGCACTGCTACGGCTCCATGCCCCGCTTCCTCTCTGAGGTGAAGCGCGTGCTGCGGCCGGGAGGGCACTTCCTCTGGGCGGACATGCGCCGCCGGGAAGCGGTTGAAGCCACGCGGACGCAGTTTGCCGAGGCCGGCCTCGAGTGCCTCGGTGAGACGCCGGTGACCCCCGGCGTTCTCCGCGCCCTCGATCAGATGACCGGGGAGCGGTCCCAGATGGTCCGTAAGCTGGTCCCTGGTATCTTCGCCCGTGCGGTGGAGGACTTCGCCGGCGTCAAAGGCTCCCGCGTCTACGAATCACTGCGCGCCGGCGACGTGGAATATCTCAGCGCGGTCCTTCGCAAGCCCGCCTGACCCACCGCACTCCGCATTCCGCATTCCGAGACTGGCTCACTCTGCCTTGCGCATCTTGAAGTCGATGCCGTGCACCTGGCCATTCACGGTTCCCTCAATGCGGGCCGTAAGGGCATCCCCTTCGCGGGTGTAGATGATCCGTTGGGGGAAGTCGTTCTCCGCGTTCTCGAAGGTGACCGACCGCTCTTTGCTCTTCACCTGGCGAAAGGGCGTTGGCGGCTTTCCTCCCGGCTGCGCGAGGTAGACGACTCCTTCGCCCTCCTTCTGGATGCGCAGGAATTCGAACTCGGTCGTCTTCCCGTCGCGCAGCGTGCGGCTCATCCCGAGGAGCGTGCCGCCGGCGGCTTTCGTCCAGTGTTCCTCGTAGTCCCGCCCGCGGGACTCGCCCCGCCACGAACCGGAGAGCCAGCCCAGCCGCGCGATGGGATCCACGGGAGCCACCACTTCCGGGGCTCCGACTACGGCGTGCGCAACCCCGAGCACCGAAAGGGCAGCGGCAGCACATCCTAGCAAGTGAACCTTGGTCATCACTGTCCTCCTGCTCTAGGTTGCAGAGCCGCCGACTGAACTCCTGCTAGATGGGTGCGATTCATCTTCCAGGCCATCGGTGAGTACAATGGAACAGGGATAGCGTGGGCCCTCTGGGCCGTGGGTTTGACGGACTCCGGATGGGAACACTCGGGAACACTCCAAGACCAGCGGATGGAAGCGCAACACCTGGATTGACCGACCACTAGCCCAAGGAGCGAGGCGCACGTCGCAGCCTCCCGCCCCAGACTGAACCCTGAACCCCGAACCCACCGCACTGTCCAGATCCAGGAATTCACCCTGCTGGCGCGCCGAGTATGACACCCGTGGGAACCTGTGGTATCGTCTCTCTTGAATGATCAATCAAGAAGAACGAGCAGACACCCGCCACCGACTGGTGGAGGCGGCACGGGCACTTTTCCTGGAGCAGGGCTATACCGCCACCGGTATCGCTCAGATCCTGCGGCGAGCCGATGCCCGCAGCGGAAGCCTCTACCACTACTTCCCGACCAAGGAAGACCTGCTGCTGGCAGTCCTCACCCACTATCAGGACTTGCTGGAGCCCATTGTCATTCAGCCGGTGGTCACCCGCGTCAGCGACCCGATTGAGTGCGTCTTCGGGCTGCTGGACGGCTACCGGCAGATGCTCACCGTCACCGAGTTCCAGATGGGCTGCCCTATCGGCAATCTCGCGCTGGAGGTAGGAACGAGCCATCCTGCCGCCCGTGAGCTGATTCGGGCCAACTTCTCCCTCTGGCGTGGCTGGGTCCGTCGCTGGCTGGACGAAGCATCCGGCCGCTTCCCGGAACACACCGACCCGGAGCAACTCGCCCTCTTCGTGCTGACGACCATGGAAGGCGCGGTGATGCTGGCCCGCACCTACCGCAGCATCGAACCGTACGACACAGCCGTCTCCCTCCTGCGCGACTACTTCGACCGGCTCCTCGCGGACGGGAGCGAATGGTCGATTCCCCGCACCCCCGCCTGACCCACATGAAACACCTACTACTCATTGCCCAGATCCTCATGCTCGCGATTTCGAGCGGGGCCAGACCCGCCCTCGCACAGGAACAGCCGAAGCCCGCGGAGCCACTCGTTCACGAGGCTGTGTACGAAGCGCCAGTTCGCGCCGTCTGGGACGCCTTCGCCACCGCCGAGGGCCAGAAGGGCTGGAACGTAGCCCACGCGGAAGTCGATCTGCGCGTCGGTGGCCTGATGCGCACCCATTACGACCCGAAGGGAAAACTTGGGGACGCCGGGACGATCGAAAACACGGTCCTCGCCTACGATCCCATGCGGATGCTTTCCATCAAGGTGAGCCGTTTCCCGCAGAGCTTCCCGTTCAAGAAGGCGGTCGAGGGGATGTGGACCGTCCTCTACTTCGAGGCGCTCTCACCCACACGGACCCGGCTGACCGTCCGTGGCCTCGGCTTCACGGACGAGGCTGAATCCCAGAAGCTCCGGGCCTTCTTCGACCAGGGCAACGCCTACACCCTCGTGAAGCTGAAGAGCTACCTGGAGAAGAAGCCTGCCGGCGCGTGAGCAGGGATCGCACGCAGACTGGACGCAGACAGCATCCGCGTCTCCAGCCTTGCCTTGAACCCCAGTGGCTCCAGCTCACGCCACCGCGTCAACCCTCAACGGAAGGTCGCAGCTCACGCAAGAGACTGAACCCCAAACCCTCAACCCTAGTTCCGGCTGCGAACAACAGAAAGTTGATTCACACCCGGGAATGACCGACGAATAGAGGGATTCCCCCACGTCTCGGGAAACTTTCCCAAGAGTCCGATAGTCCAAAGGATGTTAGTGGTCAGCCTAAACTCACCCAAGCCGTGCGCGGCTTGCCGATGCCTCCCCCTCACGCATAGTATGCGCTGGGGTCTCGCTTCTCACCGGGGCACCAGCAGTACGGCGGGAGGGTGTCGATGGGTGTAGAGAGGGTTCGCCAGCCGGATCGTATCGGCCGGGGCGTGGGGCTCGCCGTCTTCGCGGCGGGAATCATTCTTCTCGTGGTGGTGTTCGTCTGGACGCAGCGGCTGGGCGGGCAGGAACTGGCTCCTGCTGACAAGGTTCCGCTGGACCGGTGGCTGATGCACAACGGCTTGCAGGTAGCCAAGCTTCTCATCAGCGGGTTGCTCGCATCGTGGATCGCCGGCCGTGGAGCGCACCTCTACGCTGCAGCGGGACGCGCAACTTCCGGAGACTCGCTTTCGTCTTTAGGTTAGGAAGCGGCGCATCCTTATCGCCGCGCTCATTGGGAGATTGAACATGGCTCCTTCCACGTTGCGGAGTGCCACCCTTGCCCTCTTCGGAGCGGCGTGTCTCGCCGGACCCGCCTCCGCCGATTGGACGGCCTACGGTGGCAACCCGGAGCATCAGCTCATCACTTCCGAGAAGGTGACCGCTCCCCTGGGCGTTCACTGGAAGCACGCCACCAACATTCACACCCCTAACCCGGGCAACCGTGGCGGCCCCATCATCGTGGGCGACTCCGTCATCTTCCCCTCCCGGAACCGCGTCTTCTGCGTGGACAACACCACCGGTGAGGTGAAGTGGAAGGCTCCTGCTGAGGCCGATCCCAACGACACCAAGATCCCGATCATCTCCGCCACGCCGACCACCAACGGTGAGTTCGTCTACGTGCCGGACGTCGAAGGGAACGTCACCGCTTACACGCTGGAAGACGGCACCCCAGCGTGGTCCTTCCGGACCGGCTCCGCTGTGCGCTCCTCCCCCAGCCTGGTGGGCAACGTCCTCTACTTCGGGTCGGATGACGACTTCCTTTATGCCGTCGACTCCAAGTCCGGCAATCTTCTCTGGAAGTCGAATGACCGTGCCAAGCCGTTCCGCCTGACGGATGACGTGGTCGGATCGCCCACCTACTACAACGGCGTGATCTACGTGAACTCGTCAGACATGAAGCTGTGGGCGTTCCAGGCCGAGACCGGGAAGCTGATCTGGCAGCAGCGCATGACGGCGCCCAGCATGGACATCAGCCCGGTGGCTCTGAACGGCCGCATCTACCTTGCTGCGGGCAGCACCATGTATCAGTTCCGCCTCCGCGGTGGGGCTTACCGACCGTTCCCGCTCCAACAGTGGGTGGAGAACGACTTCACCTGCACGCCCATCATCACGGAGAAGGCGTGGTACGTCGGGGACCGCAACGGCTACTTCCAGGGCTTCACCTCCGCAGGCCGGCCGCTCCTCGCCGAGAGCGGCGACCGCTGGAAGGTCAAGCTGGAAGGCCGGCCGCAGGGTGCGCCGGTAATGACGGCGGATACCATCTACGTCACCACGGACAAGGGCTTCATCTATGGGCTTGACATAGCCAAGGGCAAGATTACCTGGACCTACCGGACGGAAGCGCCCAAGGGATTGGAGAATCCCCTGCTCTACTACGCCATCCGCGCCCCCCTCGCGGTGAGCGACGGCAAGCTCTATGTCCTTGGGGATGACGGCACGCTGACCTGTATGGCCACGGACGCCGCAGATGACGAAGGACCGGTCGTCACCACGCCTCGCCCCACCCGCGGCGCGGTGATGAATGGCGCTCCTCCACTCTCAATGCAGGTCTACCTCTGGGACGAAGGCACCGGCATCAATCGGGACACCATTGAGCTCTCCCTGGACGGGCAGATCATTGAGCCGTTCATCCAGGAGCCGGGCACCGTGTCTCCGTTGGAGAAGCCAGGCTGGACCTATGATCCGCTCAAGCGGATCCTCGCCTACAAGACCGCCCGTACTAAGGAAGGTCAGCCAGAGATCCCGCTTGCAAACGGCCGGCACAAGGTCAGCGTTCAGGCGGGGGACTGGAAGGGCAACATCACAGCCCTCGAGTGGAGCTTCGTGGTTGACAACAGCTTACCGCGCGGAGCCGTGGCCTCCACCAAGCCGAAGAATCCTCGGGGCGGAGCCGGAGCCGCTGGTGGACCTGGCGGCGCGGGCGGCGAGTTCGGAAGCGGAGGCTACCCCGGCGGTCCAGGCGGGGGTGGCGGCTACCCCGGCGGTCCAGGCGGAATGGGCCAGGGCCAGGGCGGCCAGGGAACCCTCGGGCGCGGCGGTCGCTATGGCGGCTATAGCTACGGCAATCGTGGCGGCGGCGGCTACAACCGTGGCGGCGGCATGGGCGGTCGTGGCGGCATGGGGGGCGGCATGGGCGGTGGTGGCAACAGCGGCGGCAACAGCGGTGGCGGTCGCGGCGGTCGCGGCGGCTTCTAGCCTCTAACTCGCAACTTCATATGGCCAGGCATGGGTCTCCGGGTTCGTCCCGGGGGCCCGCTGCGTTTCTGAACGGTGGTTCAGCTCTTCGAAGGCAGGATGCACTGGATGCTAAATAATTAGCAGATAAACTGGACACGGCAGTGTAGGTGCTAAATAATTAGCAAGAGGAGGCGAGCATGACCATCAGCGATCCCCTGAGCCGTCGTGAGCGGCAGATCATGGACATTCTCTACCGACAAGGCCGAGCGACTGCGCTCGAGGTCCAACAGTCGCTGTCTGATCCGCCCGGCTACAGCGCCGTCCGTGCGCTGCTGAGGATTCTGGAAGAGAAGGGGCATGTGGGGCATGTGAAGGAGGGGCGCGGCTATGTCTACACTCCCATCCAATCCAAGGATCGCGCGGCCGGCCACGCCCTTCGCCAGATGCTCTCGACCTTCTTTGGCGGAAGCGCTGAGCGAATGGTCCATACCCTTCTGGCGGAGCCGGATGCGGAGCTCTCCGCCGAAGAGCTGAGCCGGATTGAAGCAATGATCCGAGAGGCGAAGGAGGCAGGACGATGAACCCCTGGCTTGCTTTCCTGATCGAGCTCTCCATCAAAGTGCTTCTCGTGGTCACGGTCTGCGCGGCGGCAACGCAGGTGAAGCGTCGGCTAGCAGCTTCTGCAAGGGTGCTCGTCTGGCGTCTCTGCCTCTGTGGGGTGGTTGCGGTTCCTGTCCTGATGGTCGCAGGTCCTGATCTCCTGATTCCCATTCTTCCGGCAACCGTCCCGCATGCCGCATCCGCTTCATCCAACCGTTCCTCGCACCTTCATTCGCAGAAGAGGCTGATCAGCCAGCCACCGAACGAGGGAGCTGTGCTCCTGTCATCCGGGAACCTGGCTACTCTCTCGGCATCGGCTTCACGCCTACCTGACGCTGACGCTGACGCTGACGCTGACGCGTTCCGATCAGCTCTGGTCTGGGCTTGGGCGCTGGGAGCCACCCTGATCTGCCTGCGTGAACTCCTCGGCGTGGCCGCACTGGGACGACTTCTGGTTGGGGCACGGCCCGCAGACCCCCGGCTCAGAGACATTGCCGAGGAGGTCGCCCACCCATCCGCCTCTGTGCGCATCCTCACATCCAATCGAGCCTCCGTCCCAATCACCTGGGGCTGGCGCAACCCGATCGTTCTGCTGCCATTGGACTGCGAGTTCTGGCCCGAACTCAGCATCCGTGCGGCACTGGCTCACGAGCTGGCCCATATCCGGCACCGGGACTGGCTCTGGAGCCGGATTGCGATGGCCGCGTGCTCCCTGTTCTGGTTTCATCCCGCCGTCTGGTGGGCCGCCGCCCGACTTCGCGCCGAGGCGGAGCTCGCCAGTGACGACTTCGTCCTGCTCTCCGGTATCCCGGCGTCTGAATACGCCACCTGTCTCGTGGAGGTAGTCCGCATGTTGAAAGGTCACCGTCCCGCCAACGCTGTCAGCATGGCCCAATCCGCAAGGGTCGCCGAGCGGCTGCACCGCATCCTCGATCCTCGCGTCATCCGGGAGGCGCGCCGCCCCATCCGCCTTGCTGTGATCGGACTGACTGCGGCGACCACCTTCGCGGTAGCAGCCTTGAGTGTCACCCCGAGGGCTAGCGCCGCTGGCAGTCCCGTGACCGCCATGAAGCTGGGGCCGTCCGCTAAAGTCACGACCTTGAGGGTGTCGAACGCCTCCGGCCAGTCGTCCAAGGCGACAATCGAGAGACGGGCCATGGAAGAGAAGAGTGCCGCTGAGCGGCGGGCAGTGGAGAGGCGAGCGGCGGAACTCGCGCGCAAGATGCGGCAGCACCAGGCCGAGCTAACCCGGCTCCGTTCGGAACTGGATCGTCTGACCGCGGGCTCCCACGGCACCGGGGCGCTTGCCCAACGGGAGCGGGCGCTGGTTGAGCGGGAGCGGTTCCTCGCGGAGCGGGAGGCCCGGCTGCGGGCGTTGGAACGCGATCTCGCGTCTCCCCGGCATCGCAGCGACTCCGGCCGGCGCGACGCCGCAGACACGGAGCTTCGGCTGGAGAGCCGGCTCAAAGAGCGCGAGCTACAGACTGCACAGGAGCTGATGCGCTCCCGTGTCGAGCAGGCCGAGCGGGAGTTGGTCCGCGCTCGGGCTCAGTTTGAAGCCGGTCTCGTTCCCCTCCGCGAACGAGCAAAGGTTGAGGCAGAGCTCGAGAAAGCACGCATCGATCTCAATCGCGCAATGCTGGAAGCCGATCAGAAGCGGCGTGAGGCGGAACGCATGCGTTTGAACCTCCAAGGTGAAGCTGGGAAGCGGGCCAGGGAAGCCAGTCTGATGGACCGCCTCAAGGTTGCAGAAGCCGATCTAGCACGGGCCGAGGTGGAGCGCCGTCTTCAGGAGACCCTTCTCGACGAAGTGACCCAGCGCCACAAGGCTGGGATCTCACCGATCGAGGAGGTTGAGCGAGCCGAACTTCGGGTGAAGGAGTCGCGAGCGCAGGTCAACCTCCGGAGGGCCGTCATCACAGAACTCTCCAAAGCCTTGAAGACGCGCGAGACGGATCAGAAGGGCGGCAAGGGCATCACGGACCCAACGGTCGGTAACGGCGCACAAACCAATTCACTCCCAATCCTCGGAGATCTTCCGATCATCGGTCGCCTCTTCAGGAAATCCGGGGGCTGAGGAGTAGTCGGTCCATGGAGATCGCACCCAACCGACCGGTTGGCGAACAACTCCTTGAAGCGTCAATCTCGGCACGCCCGTGTCCCTCCCTCTGTCTCTCCATCCCGATCTGACGGGTCACCAACATCACACATAGACAGCTGCATTGTGCTGCGTTCGATCACGGTAACAGCATCGGGTACCTCGTGAACCCGATGGACAGGGTAGTCCTCAGGCGGCTTCCGGAACCGAGAGTCACCGTACAGGTGGGGGTCTGCGGGTCACCATGCCTCCACCGTGACCGAACGCAGCGCGAGGCTGCTGGCTATGGATCTGGCGGCGAATGACCGGTCAGGATGAGATTGAGAGAAGGCGAGATTGAGAGAAGGCGAGATTGAGGGATGGAGAGACGGGACCAACGCCCGTCTAGAGCTGAACTGCCTGCCAATTCGAAACTCGAAATCCGAAATTCGAAATTGACTGACCGGTCACTCGTCCCCTGAGGGACCTACGGAGCGCGGGCGTCCCGCCCGCACCCACCTACCGATTGCAGGCAGCGGACCAGGATCTCCAGCCAACCCGTAATCGGGGTCCGCAACCACCGACCGGTCGGCCTGACCGTCACTCCACAGCTATCGCCGCCACCTCGGTGCCCCGAAGGACGCATCCAACTCCTACTGCCTCGTCGGTGCGCTTCCGCTCGCGGAAGTAGCGGACTAGGGCATCGTCGAGCGGTGGCAGCAGTACGCCGCGCTCACTGCCGAGCACGGTGTTGACGGGACGCCACGCGGGCCAGCCAAAGATCTCCGTAGGCCGCGCTTGAAGCCTGCGATCCGAGACACTCGCCAGCGCGGCAGCTTTACGCGCGAACTCCGCCCAGGTGATGATGCCCGAATTGGGATTGGCAACGTGCCAGACACCCACTTCGCCATCAATCATGAGGTCAAGGGAGGCGTGCACCAGATCGGGAACATAGGTGGGTGAGATGAGGCCGTCACTCGCGGCCGCGAAGCTCTTCCCAGCCTCGAGCTCACGGAGCGCCACGGTCACGAAGTTGTAGTCATCCCACGGCCCAAAGAAGGCGCTCGTCCTGATCACCAGCGACCCAGGGTGCTGGCTGAGCACGTGCCATTCCGCCTCCGCCTTGCTCCGCCCGTAAACGTTCAGCGGGGCGGGTGCGTCGCTTTCCACGTAGGGAGTCGTCTTGGATCCGTCAAAGACGAGGTCCGAGGAGAAGGTGACGAAGGGGATTCCCCGCGCGGCGCACGCTGCGGCCAGAACAATGGCTCCATGCGCGTTCTCCCGCATGCACGCCGCTTCGTCGGCCTCCGCGTCATCAACCCGAACGTATCCCGCGGTGTTCACAACGGCCCATGGCCGCTCGCGATCCAGCATCGCGTCGACGCTCTCCCGTTGGGCGATATCCAATTCATGGCGACGGGTGAGCCGGTAGGGCAGAGCGCGCGCATCGCAGATCCGAGCAAAGGCGCGGCCCAGCGTCCCGGTGCCGCCGGTGATCAGCAGCGGTCTTCCGTCGAACTGGTACCCGGACGGGGACGGTACTGCGGGCAGCCGGCGTCGGCGTGGATAGAGGACCCTTGCTGGCCGCTCCCACCATCCCGGCTGACCCAGCACCGGATCTTGGGGTTCCGTCCCTGACCCAAGGTCCACCATCAACCGGGCAATGGCGGTTGGGCGGGGTGAACCGCCGCGAATGTCGTAGACACCTGGCTCGTAGTGGCCCGCGTTTCGGGTCAAGAGGCTGTCCCAGTCGAAGGCGCCGAGGAGCGACCAGGCGGTCACCGCCCGCACGTCGGCACCATCCGCCCTCGCCGATACGCAGGTCTTCCAGACGTGATGCAGCCAGCGGACCTGCTCGTCGCGGGTGCAGCCCAGATGCGCCTCCGTGATGGCGAGGGGCAGCTCGTAGCGGTGCCATGCCTCGCTAAGGATCGGCCGCAGCCCTGTCGGCTCATCAATGTCGACGCGCACCACTTCCGTATCAGCGTAGGCTTCTCGGGAATTGCCGCCGTGCGTGCTCGCGGGATAGCGAGAGTAATGCTGATCCAGGAACCGCTCGCTGGTGAGGTAATGGTTCACGCCGATGACATCAGGCGGGCAGCGATGGGCGTGGAACCACTCCAACGCGGCTGGCTCAATCCCCTCGCGAATCACGAGGTGATCCCACATCATGTGGTCTTCATCCACCATGCCGCAGAGCAGATCCCACGTGAGCCAGCGCCGCTCGTTCTCGAACTCGGCTTGATACTGGAGCCGCGGCGTGCTGTAGGTCTTGCCGAGATCGTCCGTCTGCACCAACTGCGCCTTCGGGTTGACCTCGCGGATAGCCGCCATGGCCAGCGAAACGGCGCGACACTGGTTCAGCAGCGCACGGCTAAAGCTGTTGCCATCCTGTCGGTGGGGATACCAATGCCCGTACAGGGCGCTGAAGCGTGCCGTGGTGAGCGGCTCGTTGACCGGCGTGTAGGCATCCACCCACGGATAGCGGTGTGCCACCACTGCGGCAAACTCGGCCAGCTTGTCCGGGAAGTGGGGTTCGAGCAGGTCCGTGCCCACGGGGCCGCTGCCGTGATGGATCAGCCCAACGATGGGGCGTATGCCCAGTTCGCGGAGGCGATTGAGGCGCTGGTCGGTCCAGGTCCAATCCGCGCTGGCGAGTCCATGAGGGGCCACGCGCTCCCAGATGACCGGGTAGCGGATCGCTTTAATGCCTAGACCTGCGAAGAGGTCGAGGTCCGAAAGGCGCTCATGATGGCCGTTCCGGTGAAGCTGGTCGAAATACCGGTCACCCACCCGGTTGACGGTACATTCGACCCCGCCCCAAAGTTCGAGGCCCATTTGTTCAGGAATTGAGGCTTCTCCAGCCTTCGCATCCGGGTTACGTGAGGCGTCTGATCCCACGTTCGGCAGCCGATCGGCGCCAGATCGACTCATCCGTTTCATCGGTCTCATCGGTGTCATGATAGGCCCATAGAAAGTAGGGCAAACCTCCTTGGCTGGGTCAGCAGGGCTGCGGTTGCCCCCATTCATCTGCCATTGCTGCCATCTGGGCACGAAATAGGAGCGTGATGGAGGCTAGGTGAGGGTATCGGATGAGCGGATTTGCTCCGCGTCGGAATCAGAGGTGCACTCAATGGCTCGAACTAAGGACTTCTCACCTTCAGAGTTGGATCGACTGGTTGACGACCTGAACCGGGATGGGTGCTGCATACTGCGGGAAGCCGTGGACCGCGACCTCATCGACGAGTGGGCCGCCGCCTTCGACCGGCTCTTCCTGGCCCGGCAGCAGCGGGAAGGCGGCCTGGCACCGCGCGAGCAGAACCGTTATTACCTCACTTTACCGTGGGTAGCCCCATTTGCAAGTCCGTCAGTCTTCGCCAACCCCGCCGTGATCGGCGTGCTGGATCGCGTCTTCCCGCAGGAGTACGCCATGGTGCAGCTTGGGGTCGATGTGCCGGTGAAGGGCTCCGACTACCAGGAGATCCACCGTGACTACCGCCCGCTCTTCACGGACGATGTGGTGACGCCGCTTTACGCGCTGGCCGTGAACACTTCGCTGGTGGATGTCACGGAGGCGAACGGACCCTTCCAGCAGGCGCTGGGCACCCACGTCATGCGGCGCGACGAGGCGCTGGAGAAGGTGAACCGAGGCGAGATCCCGATGCAGTCGCTACCCCTGAACCGCGGCGACATCATGATCCGCACGCCCCTGGCGCTACACCGCGGCACGCCCAACATCACGGACACCCCTCGGCCCATGGTGGTCATGGGCTACGTAATGCACTGGCTGCACACCCCCCAAATCGACCTGAAGGTGCCGCGCGACTTCTACGAAAGCCTGCCCAAGAAGGTTCGCACCATGCTCCGGTGCGAGGTTGTGGACGAAGTCTGCGACGAATCACCGGAGACGTACGTGAACTTCAAGTACTAGGCTGCCGGACCGCTGCCCGCGTCAACTTTCGGCCTGGAGGATCTCCTCCGCGCGGGTGAGCTGCCGCCGGACTTCATCCGGGGCGGTGCCACCCGGGGACTTCCTCGCACGAACGCTGGCCGCGACGGAAGTGATGTCGGCGGGGGCGTGCTCGAACTCGGGATGGAATGCTTTCAGGTCGGCCGCGGAGAGCGACTCCAGCGTGCGGCCCTGCTCTTCGCATGTCTTCACGATATGGCCGACAACTTCGTGCGCGTCCCGGAACGGGATGCCGCGGATCGCGAGGAAGTCGGCGATGTCGGTGGCGGTGGAGAAGTCGCCTTCTGTGGCGCGGAGCATGCGGTCGGGGCGGAAACGACACTTGCGGAGCATCAGCGTCATGGCGCCGACGCACCCGCTCACGGTGTCGAGGCTGTCGAAGATCGCCTCCTTGTCCTCCTGCATGTCGCTGTTGAAGGCGAGCGGAAGCCCTTTCATGGTGACAAGAACGCTCTGCAAGTGGCCGAAGACGCGACCCGTCTTGCCTCGGACCAGCTCCGCAACGTCCGGGTTCTTCTTCTGCGGCATGATGGAGCTGCCGGTGGCCACGGAGTCATCCAGCTCAATGAACCCGAACTCGCGCGTGTTCCAGAGGCAGATCTCCTCGGCGAGGCGCGAGAGGTGAACGGCGACCACGGCCAGCACGGCGGCCAGTTCAATGACGAAGTCCCGGTCGGAGACGTTGTCGAGGCTGTTCTCCCCAACGCCGTCGAAGCCGAGCTCGTTCGCCACGAACGCGCGGTTCACCGGGTAGGGCGAGCCGGCGAGCGCGCCTGCCCCGAGTGGCAGGATGTTGACGCGTTTCCGCCAGTCCTGAAGGCGCTCCCGGTCCCGCTGGATCATCCAGAAGTAGGCGAGGAGGTGATGCGCCAGGACCACCGGCTGCGCGTGCTGCATGTGGGTGGTGCCGGGCAGGATGGTCTCCAGGTGCTCTCCGGCGTGGTCCACCAGGGCCTGCTGCATCTCGCGGAGCTGCGCATCGAAACCGTCCCCGGTCTCGCGGAGGTAGAGGCGCGTGTCAGTGGCGACCTGGTCATTGCGGCTGCGGGCGGTGTGCAGCTTCCCGGCGACCGGACCGAGGTTCTCCCGCAGGCGCGCCTCGACCCAGGAATGGATGTCCTCCGCGCCCGTCAGCCGTTGGCGGGAGTACTCGCCCTCCGTGAGCGAATGGAGGATGGCCCGAAGGCCCGCCTCAATCTGGGCGGCCTCATCCCCGGAGATGATTCCCTGGTGGCCCAGCATCCGGGCGTGCGCAATGCTGCCGCGCACATCCTGGACCGCCATCCGCTGATCGAACGGCAGCGAGTTCGTGAACGCCGCGATGGCCGCATCCGGCCCAGATTCAAAACGACCACCCCAGAGCATTGCCTTACTTCACCTTTTCGCTTGATTCTCGACACAGAGAGACACAGACATCACAGAGGGGACACAGATTGGATAAACCGCCAAGTCGCCAGGAGCGCTAAGCCTTACTGGTAGGGCATCGGCTGTTAAACTGCCTTGAAGGCGTCGGTGCGAACTCGCCTAATCTAGCCGGAGCAACGGGTGCGTGAGTCGGCCAAGAACTTACGAACCGCGTCTGGAACACGTAGCTAGCCTTCCGAATCAGGATCTGACAGTATCAATTCGCACCATTCGTTGCTTTTACATGGCGATAAGCCAGGATCTTCGAATCCAAGGTAAGCAACGTTGCTCCAACTGTTCTCGCGGTTGCAACAATGATCTGATCTGCCGGATCACGGTGGAACGGCGGTGGCAGCCGCGTGGCCTCGATGGCAATATTGGGAGTGAGATCGATGAGATGGATGCCAGCGGGGGCGAGGGCTGCATCCATCCATTCATCAATTGGGAAAGGTAGAGTAAGCCGCCCCAGTTCCACGAGCTTGGCCACTTCCCAACACGAGATTGCGCTCACCGCAAGGCCGTCGTCCTCGTTGTGCTGGATCAAGGCAGCAGCGAATGGCGGCAAATCCGGGGAGCCGTGGACCCACCACACCCAGATGTGGGTATCGAGCACGATCAACTGCGTGCGGCCTCCCACTCGTCCGATTCAACCGGTTCGAAGGGGTTCACCAGCGTAACGGGGGTGCCACGCAACGGATAGCGCTTCGGATCCATTGCTCGTTCAGGAGAGGCTCGGGTGACTGTCACTTCAACGGTATCGCCCGGATCGAATGGTAAACCATGGATCACCAGCTGCCCTTGCTCGGTCACTGTTCCACGAACCTTGACAGCAATCACTTTCTGACCCTCCAGCAATCACAGCGGATTATCACCGCTTCCCAACACATCCATACTGCGAGTATAGCCCATCCCGTCGTCGTAGAAGCGGGCGCGCTCCCGAGGACCCTCGTCGCTCAGGCCGCCCAGATCAGGGCGCATTGTTGAGCGTCCGGCCAGTCACCCGCTTGTACTCGTGGGCAAGCTCGGATCGCTGCGCCCGCAGGTTGTGCAGGTAGGAGCGCGCCTCCGCCAGCAGCCGTTGATGATCGTCCCGAATGCGCCGCAGTTCCGCGACTTCGTGTGCGAGTCGTTCGTTCTCTCGCTGCAGCTCAACCTGGCGTGTCTGCGACTGCTCCTGGGCGTTCGAAAGTGCCTGCTGCTCGCTGGCATCGAGAGCCGCATAGAGCGAGTTCAGTTCATTGCGCTCTGAAGCTGTGAGAATCCCCGCCGCTTCACGCACGCGAAGGGAGGACAGCCGCTCCCGCTGTTGCTCGTCCCACATGTCGCAAACCTCGCGCCGGGTGATGCGGCCCAATCAGAAGCACTTGACCCGCTCGTCCCTTGTATCATACCGAGGTTCTCCCGCAGGCGCGCCTCGACGAGACGCGGAGACGATGAACCGCCAATTCGCCAAGGGCACCAGGGGCCGGATGGAAAGGCGAACTTCATGATCGGAGATTCTGCTGAATGAAGGCAGCAGCGGAAGGCGGCAAATCCGAGGACCTTGGACCCAACAGACCCAAATGTGGGTATCGAGCACGATCAAGGCCGTGCAGCCTCCCACTCGTCGAGCTCAACCGGTTCAAAAGGGTCAGCTATCGTAACGGGAGTGCCGCGCAGCGGGAATCGCTTCAGATCCACTCGTTCAGGAGAGGCTCGGGTAACGGTCACTTCAACGGTATCGCCGGGTGCGAAGGATAAACTGTGGATCACCAGTTGCCCTTGCTCGGTCACTGTTCCACGAACCTTGACAGCAATCACTTCTTCCCTCCAGCAATCTCCCTCTTGGCGACCTTGGCGTCTTGGCGGTTAACAATCAGCGAACCGTTTCTTGAACACGTGGCCGGGCCGAGTATAGCCCATCCGGTCCTCGTAGAAGCGGTGGGCGTCGTGACGTTGGACGCCGGATGAGAGGGTGACACACTCGCAGCCCTCCATTTGCGCCAGGTCCTCGACGCGCTCCAGGAGCCGCTGGCCATAGCCCTTGGACCGGGCGTCCGCGTCCGTCACCAGGTCGTAGACGAAGATGTGGCGTCCGTCGTAGAGGTTGGTCTGGAGGATGATGCCGGCGAGCGCCTTGATCTGCCCATCCGCTCGAAGCGCCAGCAGGCGGTAGCCTTCCGCGCGCATGGGTGCCAGCAGCGCCAGGTACTTCTCCTCGGACAACTGGGTGCGGAGTTGGGCCATGACGAGCCAGGCCTCTCGGAACTCGTCATCGGTCGTCAATTCAGAAAGGGTCACCTGCATTGAACGCCTCCTGCCTGCAACTCCTGCATTCGCCGAGCCACTTCCGCCTCCGCGTGCCTGCCTTCCCTCAGCAGGCCCGCGACCACCCGCACTCGATCGACCTCCGACCGGTTCTGGCTCATCTTTTCCTTGCCTTCCCACCGGGTCACGGTCAACTCGAACCCCACGATTCCGTGGAGAAGGCCGGCTACAATGCCTTCGGCGGCGTCCATCGACCATGGCTCCGGGCGCTGGCCCTCGTAGAGCTCGACGGATTGCGCCAGAAGCGTCGTCAAAGCTGCCTCATCTTCGATCAACGCAGCGGTTCCGTAGGCATGCACGGCGGAGTAGTTCCAGGTCGGGACGCTCGCGGCTGATGCATACCACGCCGGTGAGACGTAGGCATGCGGCCCGTGGAAGATCGCCATCACCTCGTTCCCAACGAGGTCACGCCATTGGGGGTTTGCCCGCGCCATGTGGCCGCGCAGCACCCCTCGCTCACTGTCCAGCAGCAGCGGAACGTGCGTTGCCGCGAGGCCCGATGAGCCGCAGGTCACCAGGGTAGCAAACCCGTACTCCCGCACGAAGGCGTGGATCTGCTCCACCTCCTCGATGCGGGAGTAAGCGGGGGTGTACATCGCCCTAGCCGTTCCGCTGCCGCAGCAGTCGGTTGACCTTCATCGGCAGGCCGAAGAGGTCGATGAAGCCGCGGGCGGCGGT